>JANYAH010000112.1 GCA_025361425.1 Candidatus Solibacter sp.
GGGCGCATGTGGTAATCGAAGGAGATCTTCCCGTCCGCGATCTGATCCTCGAAATGCACATTGGCTGCGCGCTCCCCCAGTTCTTCCGCGATATCCGCCAGCGCCAGATCGTGCGTCGTGACCAGCCCGATGGCGCCGCGCTGCACCAAGCCCCGCACCAGCGCTTCGGCGCCGATCCGCCGGTCGTGGGAATTCGTCCCGTGCAGGAACTCGTCGATCAGGAATAGCACGGGCAGCGGCCCCGCCGTCTCATCCAGAATCTGCCGCAAGCGCAGAATCTCGGCGTAGAAACGCGAGACGCCGCTCTGCAGCGAATCCGTCACACGGATCGACGCGCCCACCGCTAACGGGGAAAGCGAAAGCCGCCGCGCGCGCACCGGAGCGCCCGCCTGTGCCAGCACCGCATTCACTCCCAACGTGCGCAGCATCGTGCTCTTGCCCGACATGTTGGACCCGCTCACCACCAGCACACGCAGTGCGCCGCCGATGCGGATGTCGTTGCGCACCACCTTATCGTCGGACAGCAGGGGGTGGCCCATCGCTTCCGCTTCAATCCACGCACCCTCGGCCGCAAACTCCGGAAAGGGGTCGGCCGGATGCTCGAAGGCGTGGCTGGCCAGCGAGCACAGTGCTTCCATATCGCCCGCCGCATTCAGCCAGCGCCGCACCGCGCTGCCCGATTGCGCCCGCCAGTCTTCCACCTGAAGCGCCAGGTGCGGTGTCCACAAAATGAACGGCTCCAGCACGCGCACGATTACGTTGTCGCGCGAATCCAGGCTTTCCACTAGGCGCTTGAGGCGCGCCAGTTGCCGCGAAGGCGGTTCGCCTTCGGCGTCCAACGACGCGCGAAGGCCGGCCAGCAGGGGGCAGCGGAACGGCTCGCCCTCCATGCGCACCAGCACCTCCGATAGCAGCCCCAGTTCGTGCGCCGCTTCCTCCACCGCCGAAACCGCCGACCCCAGGACGCCGCTTTGCCGGTACAGGAACCAGCCGTTGACCGCCAGCGCCACCAGAAACAGATCGCGCGCCAGCCCATCCACCCCATCGGTCAAGGCGATCAGGTTTGCCGACCGCAGCAAGTGAATCCACAGCGCCGCAAAACCGGCCACCCCCAGAATTGTGTGCAGGCGAACCCGCAACCGGAAGCCGGATTGCCGCAGCGCCGCCGGCGCCTCGCCCCATTGCGCCAGGTGTACCGGGTCCACGCCGGACCGCGCTTCCTCGGCGACGATGGCGAGTTCTTCGCGCAGGTCCACGCGGCCACGCAGTTCATCCACGGCCGCATGGCGCGAACGCACCACCTCAGGCTCGGCGGGCGATTTCAGCCACTGCGCCAGCCGGTCCTCGCCGATCCGCGTACGCGCCGTGCACAGCAATTCGAACACGCTGCCTTTGCCGAACAGGTCCAAATCCAGCGCGTAGGGATGCGCGGCCTCGTTGTAGCGGTCGCCCGCCTCGCCGGTGCCGGCCCAGTTGCCGTCCAGCCGCGCCAGCGCCTTTTCGAAAAAGCGCGCCGCCCGGCGCCGCCGTTCCAGTTGCTTGAGCAGCTTCTCGTGAATCACCACCAGCAGCACAAACCCCACGATGGGAACCAGCACCCACAGAATCGAAAAGGCGCCTTGTGCCAGGGCCAGCCAAACCAGCGCGACCCCGCCCGCCGCCATTGCCAGCTTGCCGTGTCCCAGCATGCGGTGACGTTGTTCCTGGTGTGCAATCTCGGCGTGCCGTTCGGCCAGGCGTTGCGTATAGAGGGTGCGAGGGTCGGTTGTCATGAGACTCCTCTATTGTCGCGCGAAGCCCGGATGCCCACTCTTAGCGTGGGGCGGACCCCCCGGTCCGCAGCCGACGCCCTCGTCGGCTTGCTTCGTCGCTGAGAAGCGGGCCAGGGGGGGCCGCCCTACCCTACCCAGACCAGGGTGAAATGCCTGTCCCACAACCGGCCTCGGAACTTCGTAAACTGGAAACACTCGTATGTTTCGATTTCTGCCTCTGGTTCTGAAGAACTGCTGGCGCAACCGGCGCCGCACGTTCCTGACCATCGCAAGCATTAGCATCTCCATGTGCCTGCTGGGCGTGATGATCGCCATGTACCATGCCTTATACCTCAGCGACGCTCCGCCGGAACAGGCGCTGCGCCTCGTGACGCGCAACAGGGTCTCGCTCACCCAACAGATGCCGGAATCCTACAAGAACCGCATCAAACAGATTCCCGGCGTGCGCGAGGTGATGATCTCGCAATGGTTCAACGGCACTTACAAAGATCCCAAGAACTTCTTCGCCCGCTTTGCCGCCGATTCCGAGAAGGTCTTCACCATCTACCAGGAACTGAAGATTCCCAACGACCAGCGAATCGCCTTCGAACGCGACCGCACCGGCTGCGTCATTGGCCGCGACCTGGCCAACAAGTACAAGCTGAACATCGGCGACCGCATGGCGCTGGTGGGTGACATCTTCCCGGGCAATTATGAATTCACTATCCGCGGAATCTTCGACAGCCCACGCGCCAGTGAGATTATGTATTTCAACCGCGAGTACCTGGAGCAATCGCTGCCGGAGCGCCGCCGCGGCCAAGCCGGCGTGTTCACGATGCTGATCGATGACCCTTCGTCGGCCGGCCGCATCGCCGCCGCCATCGACAACGAGTACCGCAATGCCCCCGCGCAGACCAAGACGGAGAGCGAACAGCAGTATTTGCTCGGCTTTGTGTCCATGCTGGGCAATGTCAAGGTTTTCCTGATCGCGATCTGCGCCGCCGTCATGTTCACCATTTTGCTGGTCTCGGCCAACACCATGGCGATGTCGGTGCGAGAGCGCGTCCGCGAGGTGGGCGTACTCAAGACGCTGGGCTTCACCGATGGCAATGTGCTCGGCATGATCCTGGGCGAGGCGATTGCCATTTCACTGCTCGGCGGAACCATCGGCTTCCTGCTTTCCACCGTGCTAGTGGGCGGAGTCGGGCACAGCCCGGCCGGAGGCTTGCTGCCGCCGCTTCAGCCCTTCGAACCTTCGGTGGCGGCGGCGTGCATCCTGACCGCGGTTGTCATCGGTTTCGTCAGTTCACTGGTTCCGGCGCTGGGCGCCGCGCGCACGCCGATTGTGGATGCATTGCGCAGTACGGATTAACCATGGCCATTCCCGTCGCATATAATCTTCGAAATCTGGTGGTGCGCAAAACCACCACGATCATGACCGCTCTCGGCATCGCGCTCACCGTGGCCGTGCTGCTGGCGGTGCTGGCGCTGGTCAACGGCTTGCGCACCACGCTGGCCTCATCGGGCGATCCGCTGCAGATCATTGTCCTGCGCAAGGGCAGCGACTCGGAAATCGTCAGTAACTTCACGCGCACGCAATTTCAGGACCTGAAGTTCAAACCGGGCATCGCCACCGGCACGAACGGCCAGCCGCTGGCCTCGCTCGAAGTCATCACCGTGGTCAATCTTGCCAGCACCGAAACCGGCGAAGGCACCAACGTGACGGTGCGCGGTCTGCAACCCGCCGGCCTCGAGATGCGGCGCAGCGTGAAGCTGGCGAGCGGGCGGTGGTTCCAGGAAGGCAAGCGCGAACTGGTGGCGGGCAAGAGCGCGGCAGAGCGCTATCCAGAGGCGCAGATCGGACGCAAGGTCCGCTTCGGCCGCGGAGATTGGGAAATCGTCGGCGTCATGGATGCCGGCCGTGGGGCGCAGGCCAGCGAGCTCTGGGGCGACCTGAATCAGGTGGCGAGCGACCTGCAGCGTCTCGAAGTGCTGAGTTCCGCGCTGGTGCGCGCCACCGATGCGGTCACCGCCAAGGCGCTGGTCAACGATATCAACAACGATCAACGCTTGAACATGAACGCGGTCTCCGAAGAGGAATACTACGCCGCCCAAACCGCAGCGGCGGCACCCATCGAGTATATTGGGATCTTTGTGGCCGTGATCATGGCGGTGGGCAGCGCTTTCGCGGCCATGAATACGATGTACGCGGCGGTGGCGCGGCGCTCGCGCGAAATCGGCACGCTGCGCGTTCTGGGTTTTTCCAAGGGCAGCATTCTGTTTAGCTTCTTTCTGGAATCCGTGCTGCTTTCCGCTATGGGCGGCGTGCTGGGCTGCCTGCTGGTGCTTCCCTTGAACGGAATCACCACCGGAATCGGCAATTCCAATTTCTCGGAGACGGCTTTTAATTTCCGCGTATCTCCCGGAATCATGATGATCGGGATCGCGTTTGCCGTGATTCTGGGCGCGGCCGGAGGGCTGTTTCCGGCTAGCAACGCCGCAAGAAAAGAGATCCTCACAGCCCTGCGGGAAATCTAATAGAATCAGCCCGCCGGGGCTGGGTGGCCAAACTATTTATGGACGCAGAACTGAAGAATCTGCAAATCGACCGGACCAAGCGGCGCTCGGCGGAGCCCTCCAAATGGGCCACGCGCTGGATTATTGCCGGCGTAACGATTTTGCTTTTGCTGGGCGGATGGCGATTCGCCGCGGAGAAGTTCAATCCGGCGCCGGTGGTGGAGGTGCAGCGCGTGAAATCGATGGGCGCGGGCAGCGCACCACAGGGCATCATACTCAACGCGACGGGCTACATTGTCGCCGCGCACAAGATAGAGGTGGCTGCCAAGGTGATCGGCAGAGTCAAGTGGATTGGTGTGGATAAGGGCGACCGCGTGAGGGAGGGCGAGGTGCTCGTCCGGCTGGAAGACGACGAGTATCAGGCCCAACTGATGCAGGCCAAGGGCCAGATGACCAGTCTACAGGCCAAACTCGCCGAGGCAACGAACGGCTCGCGTCCGGAAGAGATCGCGCAGGCGCAGGCCAACGTGAACACGGCGCAGAGCGACCTGGACAACGCCCGGGTCACGCTGGATCGCGCCCAGCGTTTGCTCAAGGACGGAGTGGTGGCCCAGCAGGTGGTGGATGACGCCCAGGCGCGGTACGACAACGCGCTGCACCGCGTCAACTCCCTGCAGAAGGCCTACGAGCTAGTGAAGCTGGGACCGCGTAAAGAGCAGATCGATTCGCTGCGCGGCCAAGTGGACCAGGCGCGCGGCGCGGTTAACTACGCCGAGACCAACCTGGCCAACACCATCATCCGCGCGCCGGTGTCAGGCACCATTTTAGAGCGCGCCGTGGAGAAGGGCGAGTTCGTGACCACCAGTTTCGTGGGCGATCGCGGCGCCAAGGGCTACGTGGTTTCTCTCGCCGATCTGAACGATCTGCAAGTGGAACTCGATATTGCGCAGAACGATTTCGCCAAGCTGCACGCCCTCCAGCATGGCGCCGTGACCACCGACGCGTTCCCGGACCGCAAGTACGATGGCTTCATCAAGGAGATCTCGCCCGAGGCCAATCGCCAGAAGGCCACCGTGCAAATCAAGGTGAAGATCACTCAACCGGACACATATCTGCGGCCCGAAATGAACGCCAGTGTGGCGTTCGCCGCTGAAGAGAAAAATGCGGATAAATCGGCGAGTGCGGCGGATTCCGCGGCCAAGCCAGTGGTGATCGTACCGGCGGCGGCCCTGCGCGACGGCGCGGTCTTCGTGCTGCTGGATGGCAAGGCCCTGCGGCGCGCCGTGAAGACAGGCGCCACCAGCACGCAGGGCGTGCGTGTGGAGCAGGGATTGGTGGGCGGAGAGGATCTGATTATCAACCCGCCGCCCGGTTTGAAAGACGGAGACAAAGTGCGCCAGAAGGCTGCGACGTTATGAACGAAGTCATTATTGAAACCCGTACGCTGTCCAAGGAGTATGTGCGCGAGGAGTTCCACGTGATTGCGCTGAAGGACGTGAGCCTGGAGATCCACAAAGGCGAATTCGTGGCACTGATGGGACCGTCGGGCTCGGGCAAATCGACGCTGCTGCACCTGATCGCCGCCATGGATCGCCCCACCAGCGGGGAGATCCGCGTGCTGGGGCATAACCTGCGCGAGTTGAGCGACCGCGAGATCGCCCATTGGCGCAACGAACATGTGGGCTTCGTCTTCCAGCAGTTCAATCTAATTCCGGTGTTGACGGCCATCGAGAACGTGGAGTTGCCGCTCAAGCTCACCAACCTGAAGAAGGCGGAGCGCATGGAGCATGCGGCGACGGCGCTGAAACTGGTCGGCCTGGGCGACCGCATGGGCCACTTCCCGCGACAGCTTTCCGGCGGTCAGGAGCAGCGCGTGGCGATTGCGCGCGCCATCGTGACCGACCCCGCGCTGATCCTGGCCGACGAGCCCACCGGCAACCTCGACGCCGCGTCCGCGGTGGAAGTGCTGACCATCCTCTCCAAGCTGAATAGAGATTTCGGCAAGACGGTAGTGATGGTGACTCACGATCCGCACGCCGCCCAATTCGCAACCAAGACACATCATCTGGAAAAGGGTGAGCTGCTGGAAAAGGTGATGTAGGACAGGCCTCACGGCCTGTCCAGGCGTTGGAAATGCGTTCGGCGGACATCGGCCTCCGGCCCGCAGCCCCGCTGGCGCGGCGGCGCGCCATGTGCCACTCTAGCGTTTTCGGAGAAGGTAAATGCAACGGTATTGGATATGGATGCTGTTAATGCTTCTCGCCGCGGCGGGTTCCGCCCGCGGTGAAACCAGGCGCGCCGTGTTCGAGGGCGCCGGCACAGAGCACACATGGGCGTTGAAAGACCTGGACCCCGGTCTGCCTGCCGATTGGAGTCCTTTCCAGTTCCTGGTACTGGAGCTGCGCCTGAGTTCGCCGCAGCGTTTCGACCTGCGCATCCACGACGCCGGCGGCGTCCGCTCGGTGCGCCTGTCGCCGCTCCCCGGAGCGTGGATTCGCTGCGCCGTGCCGCTGAGTTTTCTGACCCAGGCGGCGCGTTCGGGAAACGATCTGGCGTCGGTGCACAACAAGGCCCGGCCGATGATGTTCCTCAACCTCAGCGGCACGCCCGGCGAACTGAAATCCGTGCGTGAGATCGGCGTCGTGATGGCCAACCCTCTTGGCGCGCCGTCACTCGAAATTCGCGCCGTGCGCTTGACCAATCAGGATCCCGGCGACGCTCTACTGGAAGCCAAACCCCTGGTAGACCAGTTCGGCCAGTGGATGGGCGATCAGTGGCCCGGCAAAGCGGCCAACCTGGAGCAACTGAACGCCGCATGGGCCGCCGAGGAAAAGGCGCTGGGGAAGGGGGATTTCTCTTACTGCCGCTACGGCGGTTACGAGGGCTCTAAAGCCAAAGCCACCGGTTTCTTCCGCGTGGAGAAGATCGAGGGCAAGTGGTGGTTTGTGGATCCCGACGGGCACCTGTTCCTCTCCATGGGCTCCGATTCCATCGGGACTTCGGCGGTGACTGCCACCCAGGGGCGCGAGCAGTTGTTCGCCGCGCTGCCGCCGCCCGACACCTCCGCGGCGCGCGCCGGAGCTCGCGCCGGATCCTCCTTCTACACCTGGAACATGGTGCGCCGCTTCGGCGCAGACTGGAGCGCGAAGTGGATCGACCTGACCGCACGGCGCATGTTCGCCTGGGGCTTTAATACGGTGGGCAACTGGAGCGATCAACGCCTGGGCGACGCCCACCGCGTCCCTTATGTGGTGACCCTTCACGGTTGGGGAATTGAGACCGGCCCCATGGGCGTGCCCGACGTCTATGCGCCCGAGTACGCCCGGAACATCGACCGCGCGGCCGCGCAACAGTGCGCAGCGCGCAAGGACGACCCCTACGTGCTGGGATATTTCCTGGGCAACGAACCGCCCTGGCCGGGGCGCGAAACGGTGGCGGTGGATGCCATTCTCGCGGGGCCGGAGAGCGCCCTGAAGAACGCGGCTAAGGCATTCCTCGCCGATGGCGATTCGCCTGAACGGCGCAAGGCGTTCCTCTACCAGGCTTATCGGACGTTCGTGGAGGCCGCGACCGCGGCCATCCGTAAGTATGATCCCAACCACCTGAGCTTGGGATTGCGCTTCGGTTCCAGCGCGCCGCCAGAGATCATCCGCCTGTCCAAAGTCTTCGACGTTTACAGCTTGAACAACTACGCTTACAAGGTAAACCAGACGGAAATCGACAAGGTGCGCAGCCTGATCGACCGGCCCATTCTGATCGGCGAATTCCACTTCGGTACGCCGGGGCGCGGCATGACTCCGGGGTTAAAGCAGACCAGCAGCCAGGAAGAGCGCGGCGTGGCCTATCGTTACTATGTGGAGAACGCGCTGGCCGACCCCTCGATTGTGGGCGCCCACTGGTTCGAGTGGATCGACGAGCCATCCACCGGCCGTTTCGACGGCGAGAACTACAACATCGGGCTGGTGGATGTGACCGACCGTCCGTACACCGAACTGCTGGACGCGGCGAAGGCAACGCACAGGCGCTTAATGGACGTGCATG
This sequence comes from Candidatus Solibacter sp., assembly GCA_025361425.1. GTDB lineage: Bacteria > Acidobacteriota > Terriglobia > Bryobacterales > Bryobacteraceae > Solibacter. The sequence goes on from JANYAH010000112.1 coordinate 8,310, forward strand.
CCGGCAACACGCCGCCGGTCACGCGGCAGGCTAAGGTGCAATAGAGGCTACTTCCCCTCGAACTCGATGGTGTCGGCCGCGAACTTACCGGTCGTCATGTCCTTGACAACGATTTCGAACTGGTAGGTTCCTCCCTTGGCAACAGGCATGACCTTGGTGTAAAGCGGCGCCGGACCCTGGATGGAATCCTCGAAGACCTGTATGGGATTAGGCGGCGCCATGGGTCCCGTGTAGTGCAGCGCCTTGGTGACGACGCGCCCGGACACGTTGACCCGATGGTTTCCGTATGCCGCGAGCGGAATCGAGATCAATACCGTACCTTGGGCCATCATCTGCACCGTGGCGCCGGCTTTGGGGGTGGAGGCCTTCGTCAACGCCGGGTCGACAGGTAGTACGTAGAGTAGCGAGTCCTTTTCGATCGGGTCGCCGCTCATGTGGTATTCGCCCTTCCCGGTGGGATCGATGAACTCGATCACGATGTCGATCCCCATGCCTTCGATAAAGCGGGACCGCCACTGTTCGAAGGGAAACGTGGACGTCGTGCCGTCGCCCTCTAGGGGAGACCGCTGATAGGAGACGCCTGAAGGATGGGTTTCTTTCTCGTCGGGCGGCCCGTAGGTAATGTAGATTCGGCCGCGGTCGGTTTTCCAGCCGGAGACCTTGACGGTTCCGAAATTGTTGTTGGAATAGGCGATGCGCCGGTAGTGTTCCTCCTTGAATTCGTTTACAGCTGTATCGGGAGTGGGATCGCGGCGTTGCCAGAACTGTTCGATTAAGTGCTCGCGTTCCGCATCGGACTGAAGGCGGTTGAATGCGTTTCGTTCATCGGACGCGATGATGTAGGCGACGTCCTCGGCGACCCAAACGACCTCACCGCTCTCACCTTTGCCATGATCCCAGTTTTTCATGGGATTTCGCGGGCCGAAGGCCCATCCCAACAGGCCGAGAGGCCTGTCCTACTGCCTAACCCACCACTGCCAGCGGACGCAGGGGCGCGCCCGTCGCTCCCCGGATCTTCATCGGCGCGCCCACGAACAGAAACTCCTCCACCCCGTCCGCCGCCAGTTCCTCCAAATTCAAACACTCGATGATGTGGATCCCGCTTTCCACCAGCAGGTGCACATGCACCGGCATCGAGGCCACCGGCGATTTCTCGAACGCCACCGTGTCGCTGCCCGCCGCGAAGATCCCCCGCGCGCTCAACCACCGTGCCGCCGCCAGGCCCGGACCGGGCAGGCGCGTCTCGTTCACGAACCGCCGCGCGTCCTCGAAGTAGCGCGCCCATCCCGTGCGCAGCAGCACCACATCGCCGCGCCGGATCTCCGTCTTGCGCGCCGCCTCCAGTTGCTCCGGCGTGATCTCGCAATCCTCCGGCAGCGGCCCTTCCCCCGCCAGATCCAGCAGCACTCCGCGCCGCAAAATGGGCGCGATCGTGTCCACCGAGTACATCTTCAGGCCGCCGCCGTAGGTTTGCAACTCCTCCACGGAATGCCCGCCATGCAGCATGCCGCCGCAAGAGAAATGACACAGCGCATCGATATGCGTTCCCACGTGGCTGCCCAGCGCCATCGCGTCCGCCGCCGAACTGTTGCCGGCCGGGCCCACCATGTCGCCATGCCGCTTGGTGAGGCCAAACAGAAACGGAGGATGCGCCGGCCAGTGCGGCATCCCCGTGAAATACGGCTGGCCCAGGTCGTAGACCCGCGCGCTCGAAAGCTGTTCCCAAATTGGCGGCATCGGAATGGGTAGTGTACCCCGAACTAACGCATCAGGCGGTAGTCGATTTTGCGCACCGCTCCGGTGGTGCCGTAGGAGGCGAAGCCCAAAGGGGCGGAGAGTTCGATTTCGCCGAAACGCAGGCCAACCGTACGGCCGGCAATCTCCACGTTGACGATCTGCTTGTCGTCGATCCAGCCCATGATGCGCCCGGGGGTGACTTGCAGGCGGAAGGCGTACCAGCGGCCCTTTTCGAAATCGAAGTACGTCCGCGTCTCGTTGTCGCTGGCGTCCCAGCTATCCAGGCTGGAGAGCCCCACGATGTCGCCGCCCCACCCCCCGGTGACCCACGTGCAAAACGAGTCGCCCACCGGAAACGTCAGGCTGGCAAAGAAATCGTTGCCGTCGATTCGTGCGCCTTCGAAACGCACTTCATAATTCGACTTGGGGAAGGCGCCGCTCCAGGTGACGCCCGTCATGGACCCACCGGCCCCAAGCACGATCGTGCCGTTCTCCACCCGCGTCTTGCCGTGTCCCGTGAACGCGGTCTCACGCCAACCCTGCAAAGTCTTGCCGTCGAACAAAGACAGCCATTCGCCCGTCTTGGGCTGCGCCAGGGCAGCCACACAAAGGAATACAGGAAGCCACATCGTAAGCGCCTTCATGTGGCTATTGTAGTCGGGATGTTGCCCCGTGGGACAGACCACCGCCATGCGTGGTCTGTCAGTGCCCGTTAAGATACGGTACCAGACGACACAAATCGATCGTCTGTCCCACTCTCGCCCACCTGCTGGCGCCACATCGCGTAGTAGAGCCCCTTGTTGGCCAGCAGTTCGGCATGGGGGCCCCACTCCACGATGCGGCCGCGCTCCAGCACGTAAATGCAGTCGGCGTGGAGCACGGTGGAAAGGCGGTGCGCAATCAGGCAAGTGATGGCATCGCGGCTGGCGGCGACGTCGCGGATGGTCTGGCTGATCTCCTCTTCCGTGAGCGAATCGAGCGAGGAAGTAGCCTCGTCGAAGACCAGCAGTTGCGGCTTGCGCAGCAGGGCGCGGGCGATGGACAGACGCTGCTTTTCGCCGCCCGAAACTTTGATTCCGCCCTCGCCGATCACCGTGTCCAGACCGCGACCGGCGCGCCCCAGCAGCCCTTGCACGGCGGCCTGCTCCAGCACTTGCAGGCACTCCTCGTCCGTGGCATCGGGCCGCACGAAGCGCAAGTTTTCGCGGATCGAGCCGGAGAACAACTGCGCGTCCTGAGTGACGAAGCCGATGCCCTCGCGCAGGCGGTCAATGGCGATTTCGTCCTCGGGGACGCCATTGTAGTAGATGTGCCCCGTCTTGGGGCGATATAGGCCCACCAGCAATTTCACCAGCGTGGTCTTCCCCGCCCCGGATGGTCCCACGAAGGCGATGGTCTCGCCGCGATTGACCTCAAACGAAATTTCACGCAGCGCCGGCGTCGAGGCCGATGGGTGCTGGAAAGAGACGCGGTCGAAGCGCAACTGGTCCAGGAACTCCACCGTCACCGGGTGCAGCGGCCGCGGTTCCGGCGGCAGGCTCAGGATGGTCTCGAAGTTTTGCAGCGACACTTCGGTCTCGCGATAAACGTTGATCACGTTGCCCAGTTCCTGTAGCGGTCCAAAGATGAAGAACGAATAGATGAACAGCGAAAAAAACTGCCCCACGGTGATGCGCTGCGTGAATATCAGGTAGAGCATGAGGAACAGGATCGAGGTGCGCAGCAGGTTGACGCAGGTGCCCTGTATAAAGCTCAGGCTGCGCAGGTAGCGCACCTTCTTCAATTCCAGTTTGAGGATCTTGGCGGTGGTGGCGTTGAGGCGCGCGATCTCCTGCTGCGCCAGGCCCAGGCTCTTCACCAGTTCGATGTTGCGCAGCGATTCGGTAGTGGCGCCGGCCAGCGCGGTGGTCTCGCGCACGATGTGCTTCTGCACTTCCTTGATCTTGCGGCTGAGCACCTTGCTCAACCCGCCCAGCAGCGGCACGGTCAGCAGATAGGCCGGCACCACGCTCCAGTGTACGCGGGAGGCGTAGACGATCACGAACAGCAAGCCGATCAGCGTGGTGAAAACCAGATTGACCGCCATGGCGATCAGCTTCTCCACGTCGGTCCGCACCTTTTGCAATTTGCCCAGGGTCTCGCCAGAGCGCTGGTCTTCGAAAAGCGTGTAGGGCAGTTCCAGAGAGTGGCGTATGCCATCGGCATAGAGGCGCGCGCCCACCTGCTGGGTGATGAGGTTGACGCAGTAGTCCTGGAAGTTTTTGGCAATGCGCGAAACGAACGCCACGCCCACCGCCGCCGCTAGTAGACCGGTGACGCCGCGCAGGAATTCCGCGCTGGTGTACTGGCTGTATTTGGTGGCGTAGTTATCGATGATGTAGCGGAAAATCCACGGGTCGAGCAGCGAGAAGATTTGGTTGATGGCCGCCAGAACCAGCGCGGTCGCCGCCAGCTTCCAATAGTTGCGAAGGTAACCGTAGAGAATGCGCATGAGTTTCCATTGTCGCCCGAAGCCGCCGGTGGCGCTATGATCGGATCGTACATGAAAACACTTCTTCTGCTGCTCTGGCCCCTGGCGGCGCTGGCGGCCGATGCGCCGGCCATCCGCATCGAACTGGTGACCGGGGGACATCCCCACGAGATTTCCTTTTACGCGGTTTTCGAAGGCAACCGGGATTTCAAGATCAATGTAAATCCCCACCCCAGCGCGTTTCGTTCCGACATGCGCAAGAGCACCGACGTGCTGGTACTCTACGACATGGCGGATATGGACGGGGAAACCGAGCGCCGCCACCTGCGCGAGTTCCTGGAGGCAGGCAAGGGGATGGTGGTGCTGCACCACGCGGTGATCGACAACCAGCATTGGCCGTGGTGGTACGAGGAGGTAATCGGCGGGCGCTACCTGCTGGCGCCCAAGGGCAATCAGCGCGCATCCACCTACCAGCACGATGTGCCGATGACGGTGCGCCCCACGGGCAAACACCCCATCACCGAAGGCCTCGGCGGATTTTCCATCGTGGACGAAGTTTACAACTTCATGTGGCGATCGCCCAAGACCCGGGTCCTGCTGGAGGCCGACCAGCCGGAAGGCGAGAAGGCGGTGGCGTGGATCGGCCCGTGGGAAAAGTCGCGCGTAGTGGTGATTCAACTGGGGCACGGACAGGAAGCACACGAGAATGCGAGTTATCGCAAGCTGGTGCGCAACGCCATCGTCTGGGCCGCGGGAAAATGATGGCGAGCTAAGGAACCACGCAACAATACCTTTCCAGCTACCGGCATGGCACAGACTCTCAGTCTGCCGCGGCGCGGAATCGGGGCACGGCTGGTATCCGCGCGCGGCTGCGATTGGCGAGCCTGGCCATTACCAGCAGCGCCAATAATTCGCCGGCGTAGGGCGCGTACCAAATGGCGAGTGCGAGCAGGCGGCCTAAGTCGAGCGGCATGGGAGGAACGAGAATTTCCTCGCGGTCCACAGAAAAATGGCGGGGCGGAGGATCACCGTCAGGCCTCGATCTCAAGGGCCAGCAGGGCGGCGCCGAAAGTCTTGCCCTGGGCGTCGGTGCGCAGCGACACGGTGCCGCCGCCGCCCAGCGCGCCGTGCAGCAGGAAGTTCAGGGCGCCCAGGTTGGGCAGTTCGAAGCGTTCAACCGTGCCCTGTACGAGATCGCCGAAGTGGCGCTTGACGCGTTCGGCGGTGACTTCGCGGACCAGCACCGGATAGTCGGCTTCACGGAAGGCGATGACGCCGATGTTGCAGGTGTCGCCCTTGTCGCCGGAGCGGGTATGCGCGAGTTGGGAGAGCGGCACTTTCATGGCGGGCCTCTGGAGTCATTCTCGCACGCGGGTATTCGATTTACTCCACCACTTCCACCCGCGTCACAATCTCTTCGCGCGGCACCAGCGCCGGCCAGTAAGCCACAATCTCGCGCACTGCCGGGCGGCCTTCACCGAAACCGGTGGCGCCGGGAGGGCCGTTGAGCACCAAGGGAATCAACTCGCGCGTGAACCGGTCCACCGCCTTCTTGTCCGCCCCGCGCACGCCGATGCGTAACTGCACTTCGGGCGGGTCTGCGTTCGGCGGCGCCGCCGCGCCGTGACAGGCGTTGACACCGAAATACTCGGTGTAAATCTCATCGAAGGCGAGCCCGAGATTGCCCAGGCGTTGGCGCACGATGCGGTCGGCGGCCTGCGCCTTCTGCAACGCCTGCGGCCACGAATAGACCAGCGTGCCGATGGCCTTCCAGCCGTTGGAGTAGCTGATGGAGAGTTTCAGCGAGAGAGGGCGCGGGCCGCCGCGAATGCCGGAGACGCGCACGCGGTTGTCGCCGTCGGCCGTTAGGCGGACGCTGGTGAAATCGGCGATACAATCCGGCGTGATGTAGTTCTTCGGGTCGCCGAGTTCGTACAGCAACTGTTCCTTGACCGAATCCAGGGTGACGCGCCCGCCGGCGGCGGAGTGTTTGGTGACGCAGAAAGTTCCATCCGGCTCGGCCTCGACGATGGGGTAGCCGATGTTCGCCATGTCGGGGATGTCCCGCCAATCCACCTGGCAGTTGCCGCCGGTACACTGCGCGCCGCATTCGATGATGTGGCCGGCGATGGTGCCGGCGGCCAGCTTGTCGAAATCGTCCTCCCGCCAGCCGAAGCGATGCACCATGGGAGCCAGCGCCAGCGCGGTATCGGTGGAGCGCCCGGCGATGACCACGTTGGCGCCGGTGGCCAGCGCCTGCGCCATGGGAAAAGCGCCGATATAAGCGTTGGCGCTCTGTATGCGGTTGCGGATGCGGGCGATGGGCTCGCCGGTGTCCATATCGCGCAACTCGTAGCCTTTGGCGAGGAACTCGTCGATCCGCGGGTACACGTCGTCGCCGAGCACCACGGCCACCTTCAGTCCGGACGCGAGGCGCACCACTTCACGGGCGCAGGCGAGCGGGTTGACGCCGCCGGCATTGGCGATCACGGTGACGCCGTGCTGGCGGATGTGCGGGGCGATGCGCGCCACCAGCGGCGGAAAATCGCGCGCGTAACCGAGGAGCGGGTGGGCCTGCTTCTGCTTTTGCAGGATCGACATGGTGACCTCGGCCAGGTAATCCAGCGCGAGGTAATCGAGCGGGCCCTGTTCCACCAGGCGCACCGGCGCTTCCAGCCAGTCGCCCCAGAAGCCTTGCCCGTTGGCGATGCGGATCATGGCCGGACCCATTCCGGAGCGGGCGTCACGTGTTGCATGGATGCCTCCAGAGCAAAGGAAAGGACGCCGCGGGTATCCAGCGGATCGATGACGGCGTCGCAGTGGCCGCGAGCGGCGGCGTAGCGCACGTCAAGCCAGCGCTCGTAATCGGCGCGGGTGCGCTCGATAGCCTCGCGCAGATCTTCGGGCAGCGGGCCGCCCTTGTGCTTCTCCATCTCGGCTGCGTAGAGCGCGACCACGGCCGAATCGCCCTCCATGACGCCGATGCGCGCGGTGGGCCAGGTGAAGGTGAAGTTGGGGTCGAAGCCCTGTCCCGCCATGGCGTAATAGCCGGCGCCGCTGGCGTGATTCAGCGTCACCACCAGCTTGGGCACGGTGGCGCAGCTCATGGTCTCCACCATCTCGGCGCCGGCGCGGATGATGCCCTCGCGTTCGGCGTCGGGCCCCACCATGAAGCCGGAGACATCCTGCAGATAGACCAGCGGCGTGCCGAGGCGTTCGGCGGCCTCCACGAAGTACGCCACCTTGCGCGCGGACTCGGCGTAAATGATGCCGCCGATGCGGGGGCGGCCCTGCGCTTTCAGGAAACCGCGGCGGTTGGCGATCACGGCCACCGGGCGACCGTCCAGGCGCGCGTTGGCGCACAGCATCTCGGGGGCGTATTCGGGCTGGAACTCGCTATAGTCGGCGGCATCGAAGATGCGGAACAGGACGTCTTCGATTTCGTAGGGCATGCGATGGTCGGCGGGCAGCACGCCGTGGAGTTCGGAGGCGTCGCGCGCCGGCGGGGTGGCGCCCGTAGGGGCGGCCTGCGCGGCCGGCAATTGGCGAAAACGCTGGCGGATGCGCGCCAGGCAATCGGCATCGTCCTTCGCCAGGTAGTGCGCCACGCCGCTGAGCGATGTGTGCATGCGCGCGCCGCCCAACGGTTCGGACTCGATCACCTGGCCGGTAGCGCCCTTCACCAGGTTGGGCCCGCCGAGGCCCATAAAGCTGGTGCCTTCCACCATGATGATGCAATCGCTGAGCGCCGGCAGGTAGGCGCCGCCCGCGATACAGGGCCCCATCACGGCGGCCGTCTGCGGGATGCGCAGTTTGCGGCGCATGAGCGAGCTGTAAAGGAATATGCGGCCGGCGCCGTACTGTCCGGGAAAGATGCCGTCCTGGTAGGGCAGGTTGACGCCCGCCGAATCCACCAGGTAGACGATGGGCAGGCGGTTGCGCATGGCGATTTCCTGCGCGCGCAGAATCTTGGTAATGGTTTCAGGCCACCAGGCGCCGGCCTTCACGGTGGCGTCGTTGGCCACGATGACGGCGGGGCGGCCCTCAATGCGGCCGAGTCCGGTGACGATGCCGGCGGAGGGCGCCTGGCCGTCATAGCGGTCGTAGGCGATGAGCAGGCCGATTTCGAGGAAGCGGGAAGCGGGGTCGGTGAGGCCGGTAATGCGCTCGCGCGCGGTCATCTTGCCAGCCTCGTGCTGGCGGACGATGCGCGCCTGGCCGCCGCCCTGGCGGAGACGCGCTTCGAGCGTCTGAATCTGTTCGACAAGGTGGCGCATGTGCGCCTGGCGGGCGGCGTCCACGTTATTTCAACTTGGAGAAATCGGCCGGATCCATGAATACCGATTCCGGCGGTTTGGCGAGGATCGTGCCGTTGACCTGGGATTCGGTGGCGACCTTCTTCCATTCCGGATCGGCCCGGAACTCCGCCCAGTTCTTCTGGGCCGCTTCCAGGCTGGGGTGCACCACGATGTAGATCAACGTAGTCTTGGATTTTTCGGGATCCCGCGGGATCCAGTAGCCCACGCTCTCAATTCCGTGGCGCTGGAAGATTTCGATGGTGTGATCGCGGAAGCGCGCCTTCAGTGCCTCCAGCTTGCCTTCATTACAGGTGTAGGTGCGCAATTCGTAGACGCGGTTTTGGGCGCAGGCGAAACCGGCGAACAGCACGAAGAGACCAAGTAAACGAGTCATGAGGCTAGTGTATCGTGACGCGGGGCATGTGGCGCGCGTTGCGGCCAAAATGAATGGGTAACGTGGACAGGCCAGGAGGCCTGCCCCACATTAACGCTCGATGTCGAGTTCGGCGGCGACCTTCACCAGGGTGGTAATCAGGCGGTCCACATGCTTTTCGGTGTGCGCCGCGGTGCACGAAATCCGCAGCAGGTTTTGCGCCGCGGCCGGACGCAGCACCGGATTAATATAGATGCCTTCTTCGAGCAACCGCTTGCACAGGCGGCACAGGTCGAGTTCCTGCTGGATGACCACCGGTACGATGGCCGTCTCGCCGGGGAGAACCTTGAACCCGCGCGAGCGCAGTTCCTCGCGCAGCAACTGCGCAATGCGCAGCAGATGCAGGCGGCGCTCCGGCTCCTTCTTCATGATCTGTAGCGACGCGGCCACCGCGGCCACGCTAGCTGGCGGCAGGCTGGCCGAAAATACGAAAGGCCGCGCGGTATGCTTCAGATAATCCACTACCGCGCGCTCGCCGGCGATAAAGCCGCCCACCGACGCCAGCGACTTAGAGAACGTGCCCATCACGATATCGACTTCGTCCAGCACGCCCAGATGCTCGGCCGCGCCCGCGCCCGTGGGGCCCAGGACGCCGATGCCGTGCGCCTCGTCCACATACGTACGCGCGCCGTAAGGCTTGGCCAGCTTCATGATGCCGCGCAGGTCGGCAATATCGCCTTCCATGCTGAACACACCTTCGCTGACGATGAAAATCTTTTCGTCGGGCGGGCAGTTCTCCAGGCACCGCTCGAAGTGCTCCATATCGTTGTGCCGGAACCGGACCGTGCGCGCCGGAGACCGCAACGCGCCTTCCACCAGGCTGGCGTGCAGGTTGTGGTCGCAGATCATCACGTCGCCCTTCTCGGTGAGCGCGCTGAGGGTCGCGTAGTTGGCCTGGAACCCGGTGCCAAACGTAATGGCGGCTTCTTTATGAACCAGCGCGGCGAGCTCGGCTTCCAGTTTGACGTGAAGATCCAGCGTGCCGTTGAGCAGGCGCGAACCGCTGCAACCACTGCCATACTTCTTGATGGCCTGCACGGCGGCTTCCTTCACCTTGGGATGGGTGATCAAGTCCAGGTAATCGTTGGACCCAAACATCAGTACTTTGCGTTGCCCCATGCGCACTTCGCCAGCCCCACAGCCTTCGCGGTCTCCAAAAACCTCGAAGTACATGTAGAGCCCGGCGGACTGCAAGTCACTCGGACGAGTGAAATTTCGGCATTTCTCGAAAATGTCGTTCGAGGCGGTGCCCTTTCTTTTGCCGGTGGTGTCGCTAGTCGATACGCGCATGGTCCTCAATTCCAATTATAGATTCGATATGTCTTGTAGCGCTTGGCTCCCATCACTTCTAGTGAGCGATTCATGAGCACGTTGTCTTCAAGAATCCAGGACATCTCGCAGTCGCCAAACCCCAGTTTCCGCGCGTTCTGGACCAACGTGGCATAGAAAGCCGCCGCCAGACCCGAAGCCCGGTACTCCTCGACGACCCCGAGAGCGAGGACTCGTACATTTTTGATCAAACGTTGATGATACAAGATTTTGAGCAACCCCGTCGGGAACAGGCTTCCGTTCGCCGGCTTGAGCGCCTGATTCACGTCGGGCAATGCCAGGGCAAAGCCTACCACCTTATCCCCCACTTCTCCAATCAGCACCAGATCTGGCTTGAGAATCATTTTCATCTCTTTGCCCATCAGGAAAAACTCTTCGCGCGTCATGGGGATGAAGCCCCAGTTGCGCTGCCACGCCGCTCCATAGACTTCCCAGATGCGCTCGACATCGTTTTGGAAGTCCTTCATATTGATGGGACGAACGCGCACGCCGGTGGTCTTTAAGACCCTTTCGGCGATGCGATCGATCTTCTTCATCTCGATGGTGTTGGCGTTGCTCAGGTAGGCGTAGAGATCCATGGCCTTGGACAGACCCGCCTGTTCCATCAACTCCGGATAATACCGGGTATTGTAAGGCATCATCACCATCGGGTCGGAATCGAAACCGTCCACCAGCATGCCGCACTCATAGTTGGTGGATGGGTTCACCGGGCCGCGCAGAAACGTCGCGCCCCTATCAAAAACCCATTGCCGGGCCCGCTGGAGCAGCGCGCACGCCACCTCTACATTGTCCACACTCTCGAAGAACCCAAAAAAGCCCGCGTTCTCGTTATGGGCGCGATTGTGGTTCCGGTCGATGATGGCGGCCACCCGGCCTACCACCTTGCCACCCTCCCGCGCCAGGAAGAACTCCGCATCCGCGTTGGCGTAGAAAGGATGCTTTTTGCGGTCCAACAGTTCTTTGACCGCGATGCGCAACTGTGGCACCCAGTGCGGATCGTTACGGTAGATCGTGAAAGGCAATTCCACGAACTCATGCAGCGCCTTCTTGTTGTCCACTGCCGATATTTCAATACCTACCAATCATAGCCCCTTTGGAGACAGTTTTTGGTAAAGCAAGGGCGCAGTCAAAATCAATACCGCTGCCGTCAGAATCCCGGCCAGCAGGTCAACAGTATAGTGGTATCGAAGATAAACTGTAGCAAAAATGATGCACGGAGTGTAGGCCAAATAGATCCGGAACCAGCGGTTCGAAATCATCCGGCTGCCCCACCACGCCAGGATGGTGAGTTCCGTGTGCCCGCTCGGAAAGCAATCATAATGAGCGGATTCCAGGCGGTCCAGGCCACTTTGCATGGCCTGAAAGAACCATAAACCCTGTAGCGGAAAGTGCTGCAAATGTTTGAGAAGAAAGCGCGGGCCGCGGGCCGGAACCAGGATATACCCTATGTAGGAGGTCAAAAAGCCGAGCGCGATTAAGAAAGCGTAATATTGAAAATCCCTGGTTCGCCCCTTGCGCCAGAGCACCCAGGCGACGTATAGTACCGCCGGTATAAAAAGAGTGTAGACCACTTGCAGGAACTCCGTCAGCAAGGGCGTGTGGACGCGCTCCAGCCAGACCGAGGGGTGCGCTCCCCAGATTCGGAAATCGAGATCGGCGAGCCATTGATCGGCATTGGAGCTGCGCACGGCCGGGATGAACAACGCCATCTCCTTGAAGCAGGCGCCAACGTAGGGCAGCGGATACCAGTTCCGGAAGATCCACGAGGTGGCGTTGGGCCGCTTCACCTGTAGACGATCGCCGCGCCGGCAATCACGTTGACGGCCAGCAGGGGGAGGGCGTCGGGCAGTTTGCTCCACCACCCCAGGATCACCACCACCGCGCCGGCAAAATAGGCGAGGATCACCTTATCGACCGCCCAGAAGCGCGGGCCGCTCTTCAACCGATCAGCCTTCAATACGTCAGCCAACCCGCCTCCTTGTACCAGGCCAGGGTTTGTTTCAAGCCCTGGTCCAGCGAAGTCGGCGCCACGAACCCGAGTTCGGCCGCGGCGCGAGCGGTATCGCAGGTCCATGCCATGCATTTTGCCTCGGCGATCTTTTCGCGCGAGACGATGCCCGGCTTGCCGCGCAAACGCGCCCAGAGTTCGGCGCAGGCTCCCACCGCATGGGCCACGGCGAACGGTACGGTCACGACGCGCGGCGTGCGCGCCATG
>JANYAH010000126.1 GCA_025361425.1 Candidatus Solibacter sp.
AAGGCGTCTTTGAGCGCCTGTTGACGCTCCAGGGGATTGGTCATAGGAGGTTTGCTGTTATTAGTTTAACAGGGCAGGCCGCGGACCAGAAAAACCAGAGAAGCATGCCCATCCTTGTCCGGTAACGGCCGGCAGGCGCAGATCCGCCTGCGCCTCCGCACAACAGTTCCGCGAACAATTGCGACTCTATGGTGTTAGAAATACCGGAATCTCGATTCTGTCGTGCTCTGCCGCACCTATCCTCACGCCAGGGGCTCCGCTCCGCGAAGATTTGGCGGGTTGATTGCAAATAAGTTAACCGAAGGAAGAGGAAGTCACTCAAAGGAAAATGGAGAGAAATATGAATAAAATCGCCTTGTATGGCATCATGGTGGGGATCACAGGAACGCTTTGTGCGCAAGAAACTCCCACCTTTTCAGTAGCGGTCGGAGCGGGGTTCTCAACGCCCGTCGGCAGAACCTCCAACAAAGTTGATACCGGGTGGAATGTCAGAGGTGGCGCCGGTGTTAATTTTTCGTCGCATGTAGGCGTTATGGTCGATGTCGGCTACGATTCCCTGGGTATTAGTTCGCCAATCTTGAATAACCTGGGATTCGGGGGCGGCAGCCTGAGCGTCTTTTCCGTTACCTTGAACCCCATCGTTCATCTAATGCCAAAAAGCTCGACCGACATCTACCTGACCGGCGGCGGCGGTTACTTTCGCCAGAACCAGAATTTTACTCAGCCAGGCGTAGCTAACGGGATTGGCTTCGACCAGTTCTTCGGCTTCTATCCGTTTGCCACTCCGGTCAACGTGGTGGTCAGCTCCTACTCGGTCAATAAACCCGGTATCGACGCTGGCGCGGGTATCTCGTTCGGCAAGAAGTGGGGAGGAAAGTTCTTCGCGGAAGCCAGGTTTAACCGGATCTTCCTTGGAGACCGCCACACCGACTACATCCCGGTTTCGTTCGGTTTCCGGCGATAACGGCGGCTACTGCCTCGGGGCATAGTAGCCCCGGCGGTAGTAGGCTCGCGCAGCGCTTTCCACATTGGGCATTAGTGACAGATTGAGGCGGTGAAACTTGCCGTCGGATGCCAGCGTTGGTGGTGAGTAACCCAGAATGTACTGGTTCCGCAATTCGCGGGCAATTTGGAGGGCGATATTCGGTAGTTCGTCCGAGCTCCCAATGGGAAAGTCACGGCCCCCGGTGTCCAGGGCGACTTCGTCCAACAGACGGGGGCCGTTTCGCTCTTCGCGCGTGTGCTTCACCGAATAGTCTCGGTCGAACATCCCCATCACGTACACCTGCACGTCGGCCTCAATGAGCGTTGCCCTCAATTGGCGGAGGTTCCGGCGGCTGAAGTTATCGCCGCCATCGGAGAGAATAAGGAGGGCCTTACGCGCATTGCGGGCATGTTTCATCTGCGAGGTGGCGAGATGAATCGCGTCCAGAAGCGCCGTCATCCCGGACGGCTTCGCCCGCGCGATTTCCAAGGCTATCGCCGGCCAGTCTCGCGTGAACGGAACTTTTACCTTCGCGCGTCCGTTGAATTCGATAAGAAAAAATTCATCCTCTGGATTGGCGGACTGGAAGAACGCGGTGGCCGCCGCGGCGGATTTGGCCATCTTATGCTTCATACTTCCGCTGATGTCCAGGAGCACCCCCGCGGATAGCGGGGCGTCGTCCTCGGCGAAATGGGTGATAATCTGCCGGAGGCCGTCTTCAAAAAGCAGGAAGTCTTCCTTCTTCAGCCCGGTAACGGAGGCGCCGCTTGCTGCAGTCACGTGAACCGGGATGAGCACCAGGGAGGAGTCCACCCGCAAGACCGGCAGTACGCCGGAGTCCCGCGCCGTTGCCCCTGCCAGGACCCGAACGTTTGGTACGGGCCCCACCGACGGCCACTGGAAAGCAAAGGAAATCGCGCAAAATTGTACAAGCATGGCAATTCTTACCACATGGCGAAGTCTTCGAACCATTGTGTGATTCTACTCCACAAATACGATTGCGATGGACGGCGGTATGCTGGACGTAATGAAACTCACCGCTCCAGGCCGCCCCGGTGCGGCGATCCTGATGCTTTGCGTCGCTCTTCCCGCGTTGGCCGACACGCGCTTTCAGGTCCGCCCCATGACCCGTAATGACGTGCCACTCGGCAAGGGGCAATGCGATATCCGCCTGCAGGTGGATAACGAGGTCGAGGTGGCCGTGCGCGGCGACCAGGTCACCATCCGTACCATCGCCGGGAACGACGCGCGCGATGACGGCAGCGAATGCAATGAGCCGCTACCCAATCGCGACATCGACGGCTTCAACTTCGAAGTCAAAAAGAGCCGCAACGAGATTCGGCTGCTGGCTGAACCCTCACGCCGCAACAGCTTCGCCGCCATCGTACGCATCCGCGACAGCTCTGCCGGCGAGGGACGGTACCACTTCCGCCTGAGTTGGGCCATCACCGGCAGCGATTACGGCCGCCTCGGCGCCGGCAGCGACCGCCCGCCCTCGCGCCGCAATGACGAGTTCAACCGGCCTCCCGGCGGATCGGGTTTCAGTTGGAATAATACGGTGAGCTTCCGCGGCAACGGACGCGGCACGGCATCCATGAACAGCTTCGGCGAAATGCGCCTGGGCGAAGTGGCCATCGAGATTGATCGCGGCGGCAAGCTGGTGGCGCGGTTCCGCACCGATGGCCGCGGCCAGCCGCTCTCCTTCACCGGCCAGATTCTGGCCAACGAAGGCGGCCGATGGAAGGCGGACGTGATGTCCGACGACCGCCGCCTTCGCGGACCGATGTGGATCTCCGTGGACGAACGCCGGCAAGTCAATAGCGTCACCCTGGAAGCCACCGACGGCCGCGACCGTATGCGCCTGAACTGGAACCGCCATTAGCGCGGCACGCCTGGGCCTACTTTTTGTTCTTCCCCTGCGGCGACGCCGGCCGCGGAGCACTGGCCGGCGGAATCACGCCGTTCATCCGCGCGTACACCGCCATTTGCCCGTAGTGGTCGAACGAATGCCAGATGGTTAGGTTGGCAATGCCCGCCCGCGCCATCGGCGGCATTCCCGGGAACGGCGCCGGCACCATTTCAAGCTGATTCTCCGCCGTCAGCTTGGCCATCACTTCATGCCCGTAGGCGAACGAGTCCTTCAGGTACTGCACCGTCTGCGCCTTGCTCTTGACCGCTGCCGGCCCGCCTTCACCGCTGCCCAGGTCCACCGGCGGCTTCTCCGTCGCCGCCGCTGCCCCCGCCATGTAGATTACGGTGGCGATGTGTCTTATCTGTTCCCCAAACGTGCGCGCTTTCTCGAAGGCGCCCTGCGTGGGTGCGAAGTTATAGGCCGATTCCGGCACCGCCTCGGCTAGCGACACCACCTCGCTTTCCACCATCTTCAACTGCGAATCGTAGAGCGTGGCAACGGTCATATCGGCCGCGCATAACGCCCACGCCGAACCAATCAGTAAGGCAAGCGTCTTCTTCATCGGGATGCTCTCTTTTCGTTGGCGATGGCCGGAATTAGCGCCTGCACCGCCCAGGATGTCCCAGAGGAGGAGATCCACTGGTCGTGATCGTGCGGAAAACCGCTCTGGAAATAGGGTTGGAACTTGGGCGCCCGGCTGCGCACATACCAGGAGCCGTCCTCCCCTTGCGTGTCCATCAGAAACTTCACTCCCTTCTGGTAAACCACGTCGGACCCCGTTAGAATGCCCGTCTCCTTCAGCGCGTACAGCGCCTCTCCGGTGGCGTAGGCATCGCTCGCTAGATTGAGATTCTGGCTCCATCCGCCATCGCTGTGCTGCGCAGACGTCAAAGCCTTCCCCAGCGTGCTCACCTTGGCCGCATTCCCGCCCGCCCAATGCAGTCCCAGAATCTGCATCGCCGCTTCCTCGTTGGTGGCAGCTTTTGTGTTCGCCAGATAGGTGCGGGCGCGTGCAATCCGAAGGTCGAGATCCGCCTTCATTGCGGGCGAGCCGAAGACCTGCATCACGCGCAGGGACATGGCGGTGCGCGCGAACGTCCCCTCTTCGGACGGCGCGCGGGAAACGCCGCCGAACCACCAGCTACCGTCGCGCCGCTGCTGTTGGGCGATATATGCAACTATGCCGTCAGTGAGCGGGCTGGCGGGGTAGCGCTCGCTGGCCAGCGCCATCAGCTTCCAGGTGGGCCCGTCGCTCTCCCCGCCAATCGGAGCGCGTTCCAGCATCATTTGATGGAAGAACATGCTCTCGCCTTCAATCGTCTTCACCGTGACTTTGGCGGCGGACTCGTCCACGGGGATGCCGGCGCCGCGCGCCGCCGCCACCGCCACCGTGGCCGCTGGTTGGTGATGACAGCCCACGCAGCCCGATTGCTGGAAGAACTCCGCAGCCCCGCGCTGCAATATCGCGGTGCCGCTTGCCACTGCCAGGCTCACCGTCCGCTCGCCCCCGGCCGGTTTGAGCCGCGGCGCGCTGT
>JANYAH010000231.1 GCA_025361425.1 Candidatus Solibacter sp.
AACGTGTTGTACGGAGGCGCGGCGCCGGGAATAATCGCGGGCGTGGTGCAGGTCAACTTCCAATTGCCGGTGCAGTTGGTGAGTTACGGCCCCACGGTGTTGTCGCTCAGCGCGGGCGGCATGACTGCGTACCCGGTGCGGCTCTACGTGACGGTGCCGGCGGCATAGATTATCGCGCACGGGCTGGTTGTCGGCTACCCGTGCTACGAGCCGGCCGAGCGGGTCGCGACACTTCGCCGGGCTCTGAAGACGCTCTCACTCGAACCGCCAGCTTGATTTCTCCTGGCCCAACTGTGACGGGACTGGCCGGGGTTTGTCGCGCTCGCGCTTGCCGGTGGCCTGCGCCAAAAAGCACTTTCATTCTAAGCGACTCAAGCAGTGAGGGCGCATGTATTAGCCTCTTTGAGCCCTTTCTTAACCTGAATCTTTGGGGCTAAACCGGAAGTCAAATTTCTTGTCTAGTTACAAATGAGCTCGAGGGATGCATGAAACTGTCTAAATGGTCGGGAGTCTTGCCGATCGCACTGCTCGCAGCCCTGGTGGGTTGCGGGTTCAAAGAGCCCCAGATAGTCTCGGCGCAGGCTCCGCCGCCAACCGTGGAAATCACTGAGGTACGGCCGGGTAACGCTGATATTTTCGTGGAGTACCCAGGTCAGACGTACGCACGAAACATGGTAGATGTGCGGGGGCGGGTGGAGGGCTACATCGAAAAATGGCTGTTCCGTCCGGGTCAGAGTGACTGAGGCCGACTCCAATTTTGCGCAGCGCCAGGTTTCGCTGCGCCAGGCGGATGCCAACCTGGCAGCTTCTCAATCGAACCTAGTAAAGGCCCAGCAGGATCACGACCGCTTGAAGCCCCTGGTGGAGCAGGACGCCGCGGCGAAGCAGGATCTGGACGCCGCGGTGGCGGCGCTGCGCTCCGCCGAGGCGAGCGTCCGCGCCAACCAGGCCAATGTGGAGCAGACGGGGATCGCCACCGAAACCCAGGTGCAATCCACCCAAGGCTAAGTACAGGCGCAGCGGGGCGCGCTCGAAACCGCCACGCTGAACGTTCAGTACGGGACCATCCGGGCGCCCATCAGCGGCCTGATGGGCGACACGCTGGTGCCGGTGGGTGGCCTGGTCAATCCAAACGCGGCGCAGCCACTCACCACAATCGTTCCACTGGACCCGATTTGGGTTCGATTCAAGGTCAGCGAAGCACAGTATCTGGCCTTCATGGGGAAGAACGGCGGGCCGGCGAAGGAAGGCCTGAAGCTGGCACTGATTCTGGCCGATAACTCGGTCTTTCCGCCGGCCGGCAAAGTGGCGAATTCGCTCAACCAGGTGGACCCGCGGACCGGCACGTTAGAGCTGCAGGCCGAATTCCCCAATCCGCAGCACCGGCTGCTGCCCGGCCAGTTCGGGCGCGTGCGTTACGTGGCGGAGCACCGCACCGGCGTCAACATGGTGCCGCAGCGTGCCGTGCAGCAGAATCAAAGCACTCAGACCGTGTTCACCGTGGGGCAGGGAGACAAGATCGAAGCCCGCGCCGTAAAGACCGGGGCGCGCATCGGCGACGCGTGGCTGATTGAGCAAGGGCTTCAGGCCGGAGACCGCGTGGTGGTGGAAGGGCTGCTGACCGTGCGTCCGGGTTTGGTAGTGCATCCGGTTCCTTATCGGGAAAAAGGCTCGCCGGCCGGGCAGAGGAAGGCAGACTAACCCGTGGCGCGCTTCTTCATCGGCCGTCCCGTCTTTGCGATGGTGATCGCGATGGTGATCGTCATCCTGGGCGCGGTGGCGATACCCGGCCTACCGATTTCAGCCTATCCGCAGGTAGTACCGCCCGGGGTTCAGATCACGGCGAATTATCTGGGCGGCAACGCGCAGGATCTGGAAAAGACGGTGGCGCAACCCATCGAGGAGCAACTGGTCGGGTTGGACGGCATGCTGTACTACCAGTCCACTAGCGCCAATAACGGCCAGCTCTCCATCACCGTCACCTTCAAGCTGGGCACCAATCCCGCGCGGCGCGCGCGCTTTACTTTCCGCAGCTCTCGCTCAGCGCCTTCGCGGGCGGGGAAAGCCGCTCTCTTCTGGAACTCGCCAGCGCGCGTGTACAGCGTGGTGCCAGGGGCATTGCAATCCATCTTTCGCGCGGGACAGATTCGCAATCAGGTGCGCTTTAGCGAGGCGCAGCAACGGGAACTGCTGATTACGTACCAGCGCTCCATTTATCGGGCGCTGCGCGAGGTCTCCGACGCACTGGTCAGTTTCGACCGTTTGCGGGAACAACGCAGCCAGGAGGAACAGCTTGTGCACAGCCTGGAAGAGACAGTGCGCCTTTCAGACTTACGCTATCGCGGCGGGCTGGATAGTTACCTCCAAGTGCTGGACGCACTGCGCAACCTCTTCAGCGGCCAACTTACCCTGGCGCAATTGCGCTTGCAGGAACGTGTCTCCGTGGTGCAACTCTATCGTGCGCTGGGCGGCGGTTGGAGCTAGCGGCGCCGCCCCGCGCCCGATTGCCAAGGGGGGCCGCCGAGAGTCTGCGCCACGTCGGGTCAGAACCGCAGCCAGCGTAGCGTGCCAGATCTAGCCACAAACATCTACCGCCTGGCGGTTATCTTGTAGAGACCGGATGCGTGCGGCGCCATGCGGAAGGTGTGGCCGCCACGAAGCTCTCCGGCGTCCTTCCTGTCCCACAGGTCGCGCAAGACACAGGCTTGCGGGAGCCCGAGTTCGGGCCACTGAATCCGGATGTCCTGGTCACGCTCTCCGAGATTGAATACACCCAGGTACTTCGCACCGGGATCCGGGCTGTCGGCGACCCAGACCCGTTGCTCGCCGCTGGAAAAGAGTTCGCGGCCGTGCGAGCCCTTCTGATTCACGGCCAGCACTTCGTCGTTCGTGATGAGGGAGGTGGTGTATTCG
>JANYAH010000241.1 GCA_025361425.1 Candidatus Solibacter sp.
CCCAGGTACTTCGCACCGGGATCCGGGCTGTCGGCGACCCAGACCCGTTGCTCGCCGCTGGAAAAGAGTTCGCGGCCGTGCGAGCCCTTCTGATTCACGGCCAGCACTTCGTCGTTCGTGATGAGGGAGGTGGTGTATTCGTCGTTGCTGGGCAAGTCGCCGCCGAAGATCAGGGGGGATTGGGCGATGCTCCAGAGGCTCATCACGGTGCGCTGTTCCACCCGGGTAAAGCGCGAGCGGCGGTCGGTTCCGCGCTCGGCGACAATTCCGACACGGCCCAACGGAAGCATGTCGCCATCTGGCCAGGCACCGGGTTGGCCGACGCCGCCCCAGATGCCGACCAGGGTGAAGTTCTCGTGAAGCAGACGCCATTCATCCCAGAAATCGTCGGAGACGCGCCACATGTTCGCGTTCTCGCGCAGGAACTCGACATCCTCCGCGCGTGCGGGCCCGGGTGAAAGGCTCAACATCATGGGCCTCCCCGTCTTCAAGATGGCCTTATGAATGGCGGCAATCTCGCTACGATGGATGGGGCGTAAGATGTCGTCGGCCTTGATGAAATCCACGCCCCATGCGGCGTAAAGCCGGATGATGGAATCGTAGTACGCCTGCGCTCCGGGGCGGGACATATCGAGGCCGTACATGTCGTTGTTCCAGCGGCACACGGAATACTTGTCGGCGATATCGGCGGCATGGGCTGCGGCGCCTTCCACCGGGGTGTTCCCCGTTACGGCCTGCCGCGGAATACCGCGCATGATATGGATGCCGAACTTGAGGCCGAGCGAGTGAACGTAGTCAGCCAGCGGCTTGAAGCCTTTGCCGTCAGCCGACGACGGAAACCGGTTTAAGGCCGGGATCAGGCGGCCGTATTTGTCCATGTCGAGATGCGGCTCGGGATTATACCCGCCCGCGCGCGCGTTTGGCTCAGACCATTGGATATCCACGACGACGTACTGCCAGCCGTGGGAGAGCAGGTTCTTCGACATGTAGCCGGCGTTGGCTTTGACCTGTGCCTCGGTGACCGAGGTGCCATAGCAATCCCAGCTATTCCAACCCATCGGCGGGCCGCCGGTAAGCGGGGTTGTGTGCGTGGCGGCCTGCGGAAGCGCGGGGAGGGCCAGCGCTGCCGCGCAGACGATCGGTACTAAGAATGCGAAGTAGCCTCTAGTGGGTCGACCGGGAGTAGTCATGGCTGAATTGTAGCGCCGCGCTCCGCGAGTCTCAGTCTTGAAATGCCGCAACAGGCGATTCGAACGCCTTCAGGTTACGGGGCGGTTTCGCGCAACTCCGCGTGGTGGAAGTACCGTTCTGGCGGCTACGGCCCGTTGACCGGCGGGCGTGCTTAAGACGCTATTTGCTGGGCGCAGGCGACGTATTCTGCGTAGGGACCCTTGAAATCTTCGATTTTGCCGTGGTCGAAGTGCCAGATGCGGGTGGCGACTTCGTCGATGAGATCGTGATCGTGGGTTACGAGGAGGACGGTGCCTTCGTACTTCTGAAGGGAGAAGTTGAGGGCGTTGATGGCCTCGAGATCGAGGTGATTGGTGGGTTCGTCGAGCACCAGGAAGTTGGGCTTCTGGAGCATGAGGCGGCAGAAGATGAGGCGGGCGGATTCGCCGCCGGAGAGCGCCTGGGTGGGCTTGAGGGCATCGTCGCCAGAGAACAACATTTTGCCGAGAAGACCGCGCAGCTCCTCCTGGGAGGCCTGGGGATCGAACTGGTGCAGCCACTGGATGGTGGTCATGCCGTGGGTGATGGAATCGGTGTGGTCCTGCGCGAAGTAGCCGACGGCGACTTCGTGGCCCCACACGACGGTGCCGCTGTCGAGTGGGAAATCGCGCTCAGACTCATCGATGTACCCGGTGGCGCTGCGGATGAGGGACTTCAACAGGGTGGTCTTGCCGGTGCCGTTGCGGCCCATGAGGGCGACGCGCTCACCGCGTGAGAGGCTGGCGGTGAAGCGATCGACCACCTTGAGGCCGTCGTAGGATTTGGTAAGAGCTTTAATCTCCAGCGGATGGCGGCCGGACTGGCGTTTCATTTCGAACTTGATAAAGGGGCGCGCGATGTTGCTGCGGGCCAGGTCGGAGGTTTGCAGGCGCTCGACTTCCTTCTTACGCGAGGTGACCTGGCTGGAGCGGGTGCCGGCCGAAAAGCGGGCGATGAATTCGTTGAGCTGGGAAATTTTCTTTTCGCGCTGCTCGTTCTGGGATTCGATACGCGAGCGGATCTGGGTCTTGGCGAGCACCATGTCGTCGTAGCCGCCGGTGTACATGATGATGGTTTCGTAATCGATATCGGCGACGTGGGTAGACACGCTGTTGAGGAAGTGGCGATCGTGGGAGATGACGATGAGGGCGCCCTGGTAATGGGTGAGGTAATCCTGCAGCCAGTGGACGGAATCGAGATCGAGGTGGTTGGTGGGCTCGTCGAGGAGGAGGAGCGGAGGAGTGCCAAAGAGAGCTTGCGCCAGCAGGACGCGGACTTTCTGGCCGCCCTGAATCTCGCTCATGGGGCGTTCGTGGAGCGCGTCTTCGACGCCGAGGCCATCGAGCAGGGTGGCGGCATCGCTTTCGGCGGTATAGCCACCCTCTTCGCCGACCACGCCTTCCAGTTCGCCGAGGCGCATGCCGTCTTCATCGGTGAGCTGGTCGTACGGCTTGGCGTAGAGGATGTCGCGCTCGGCGAGGGCCTTCCACAGAGGGACGTTGCCCATGATCACGGTATCGATGACGCGGAACTGGTCGAAGGCAAACTGGTCCTGGCGGAGGACGCCAAACTTCTTGGGCCGGGTGATGGAGCCCTTGGTCGGCTCAATATCGCCGGTGAGGATCTTCATCAGGGTGGACTTGCCGGCGCCGTTGGGACCGGTGACGGCATATCGTCTACCCGGCAGGAACGTGCAGGTGACGTCTTCGAACAGAGTTCTGGCGCCGAAGCGCATGGAGATGTTGTTGACGGAGAGCAAAGCTACCTACCATGATAGCGCACGCGGGCAGCCGGCATCTAGTCGGCTGGGCTGGCTTGGGGTTTGAAGGAGGCGATTCAGCGCAGAGATAAGCGCAGAGAAGGCATGGGGCAAAGGCGAGGCCTTGGAGAGTCTGCGCGGCCGGGACGAAAAAAACGGCGGACGCTCGGAGGAAAGCGTCCGCCGGTCTGGTTCGCGGAAATTCAGATCTCTCCGCCCAACCAAGTCGTAAGAATCTCTTACACTTTGTATGACGTAGGGAGGTCCGGAAAGGTTCCGGACGGACTACCTGGGCGGCTCGCTATTCGCCGGCGGCGCGGCGAATAGCGTTGGCGATATTGCCGCTCAGAGTTTCCACTTGTTGCATGTCGGGGCCTTCCACCATGACGCGGGCCAGCGGTTCGGTGCCTGAGAAGCGTACCAGCACGCGGCCGGCGCCGGCGAACGCCTGCTCCGCCAGGCGGATCTGTTCCGCCACGGCGGGTAAGTCCAGTAGGCCCTTCTTTTCGCGCACCCGGACATTGACGAGGCGCTGCGGGTAAATCTGCAAATCGGCCGTCAACTGGTCCAGGCCGACGCCGGCATTGTGCGCGATTTCAAACAGGCGCAGGGCGGTGAGCATGCCGTCGCCGGTGGTGGAGTACTCGCGAAAGATCACGTGGCCGGATTGTTCGCCACCCAGGGTGGCGCCCAGGCGCACCATTTCCTCCAGGACGTACTTATCGCCAACCGGTGTGCGCACCATGCGGATGCCCTCCGCCTGAAAAGCCTTCTCGAGGCCGAGGTTGGACATGACGGTGGATACGACGGTGTTTCCCGGCAGGCGCCCCGCCGCCTTGAGGGCGCGGCCGGCGGCCAGCAGCACGGCGTCTCCATTGACCACGTTGCCGGCGGAGGAAACGAAGATGGCGCGGTCGGCATCGCCGTCGAAGGCGGCACCGAAGGCCGCGCCGTGCGCCACCACGGCTGCCTGCAAGCCTTCCAGGTGAAGCGCGCCGCAGTTGAGATTGATGTTGCGGCCGTCGGGCGCGCAGCCGATGGCAACCACGTCGGCGCCGAGGGTCTGGAAGAGTTCCGGGGCCAGGCGGTAGGCCGCGCCATTGCCGCAATCGATAGCGATCTTTACGCCGTCCAGGCGCAGCGACGAAATCCCCAGCAGAAAACCGAGATACTGCCGGACCAGTTTCTCTTGCACGAAAAGCGCCAGCGGCGCCGGGGCCACGGGCCCGGCCAGCAAGGCGAAGATCTCCTGTTCGATCAGGTGCTCTTCGGAGTCCGGGAGCTTGAAGCCGTTATGGCCGAAGACTTTCAGGCCGTTGTCGAGATAGGGATTATGCGACGCCGAAATCATCACGCCGGCGACGAACGCGCCGGTGCGTGTGAGGTAAGCCACGCCGGGAGTCGTGATGACTCCGGCGTAGTGAACGCGCGCGCCCTGACTGGCCAGCCCTCCGGCCACCATTTCCGCGATCCACGAACCGCTCTCGCGCGTATCCGCGCCGATCAGAATTTCAGGATGCGCGGTATGGGCGGCAGCGTCTTTGCCCAGGGCGACTCCGAAGGCATAGACCGTCAACGGGTCCAGCGGATACTCTCCGGCCACGCCGCGAATTCCATCGGTTCCGAACAACTGTTTGCCCAAACCTTCTCCTTGACGAACCCGCATGGGAGTCCGCCGACTTTACTTCTTCTTCATAGTAACGGTGACGACAGCTTCCGGAGTAGTGAGGAAACGCACGAAGGGATCTTCCGCGAACACGTTGACATGAAACTCGGTAGTACCCGTGATGTTGGCCAGGTCGATGGGATCGGCAAGCACGGCGGTGATGCGCGTCACGCGGCTGCGCGGTCCGGTGATCTCCATTTCCGGCGGGTCCACCTGGTAGTCCGCGACCAGGAAGCCGTTTTGGCCTTCGCCGAGGAATCTGACCTGAACCGGCACCGAGTGCATGCGCCGCGGCTCGAAATGAAAGCGCACTTCGGAGGGGATGGCGCGCACCAGGCGGACGCCGCGCATGACCTTGACGTTACGATCGCCAATGCTAAAGGTGCGCTCCCCGCTTTCCGCGCCGGACATATCGATCACGACCGCGGGATGAATCGCCTCTCCCGTACCGCGGAGGGCACCGGAGGGGCCGCGCAGTTCGAGCACGATGGAACTCACAGGCTCGGAGCTGATCTCCAGACCCTCCGGCAGATTTTTGTACTCCAGGCGGACGTTGGCGAAGGTGGCGAGTTCGGGCTCTGAGGCGACCAACGCCCAGATCACCACGGCGACCGCCAGGGAGAGCAGTTTCCACCCGAGATTCTGAAAGAACAGATCCTTGATCCACTTGAGGGGGCGGATCATGGATGGACCCTCTCCGCCGGCGGTTTGCGGGTGGCCTCGGTGGTCAGGGGGATATCGCCGGCGAAATCCTCGATGTGCCGCGCGGTAAGTTGCCGCACGCCGAAATGGAGGTTGATGCGTTCCGCCACTTCGAGGACGGAGAGGCCCGCGGACAATTCGCCGAAGGCGGCGACCGAAATCCGTCCGGTCTCCTCGGAAACCACCAGGGAGAGGCAATCGGATTCCTCGGTGATGCCGATGGCGGCGCGATGGCGCGTGCCCAACTGGCGGGCGAGTGCGGGATTGGTGGTCAGCGGGAGGAAGCACGCCGCCGCCGAGATTCGGCCTTTCTGGATGATCACGGCGCCATCGTGGAGGGGCAATCCGGGCTGGAAGATGGAGAGCAGGATGTCGCGCGAGATGAGCGATTCCAGGGGCACGCCGCTTTCGACAAAGGTGCGGAGGCCGATGTCGCGCTCCAGGACGATCAGCGCGCCTATCTTCTCATGGGAGAAGTGTTCCGCGGCCATGATAATTTCGCTGAGCGCTTCGGGGGCTCGGAATCCCTGGGCCAGGCCGAACCAGTCTTTGCGCCCGATGCGCGCCAGGGTACGGCGGATCTCGGATTGGAAGAGCACGATGATGGCGAGGCCAATATAGGGAACGATGAAGGAAAGCAGGGAGCGCAGCGCCTCCAGGCCGGCCCAACTGGCGAAGGCGTAGATGGAAACCATGGTCAGGATGCCGATCATGATGTGTCCGGCGCGCGTGCCGCGGACCACCATCAGCGCTTCGTAGACTACGAAGGCGACCAGGAGGATGTCGAGCGCCCCGGTCAGATCCAGGGTGGGCAGCGACGGGATGAAACGCGCCAAGTTGGGCATTAACGGTCCTGCGACCATCTTACCAAGTCCCTATGGATACAATGAATTATGCCTTTCGTTCCGGTACCAGACGCCATCGAAGAGATCCGCGCGGGGCGCATTGTGGTGGTGGTGGACGATGAAGACCGGGAAAACGAAGGCGACCTCACGATCGCGGCGGAGAAGGTGACGGCTGAGATCATCAATTTCATGGCGGTCCAGGGACGCGGGCTAATCTGCCTGGCGCTGACCGCGGAGCGTTGCGACTACCTGCGTCTGCCGCTGATGAGCCCGACCAATACGTCGATGTTCGGGACGGCGTTCTGCGAATCGATCGACGCGCGCGACGGCGTGACGACGGGGATCTCGGCGGCCGACCGCACGCGTACGGTTCTGCAAACTGTGGATTCCACGTGCCGGGCGGGCGATCTGGCGCGTCCGGGGCACATGTTCCCGCTGCGGGCGCGCGAAGGTGGCGTGCTGGTGCGGGCGGGGCAGACGGAGGCGAGCGTGGATTTGGCGCGCCTGGCCGGCCTCACTCCCGCGGGAGTGATCTGCGAGATCATGAACGACGATGGCACCATGGCGCGGGTGCCGCAGTTGGTGGAGTTCTGCCAGCGGCACAATCTGAAGATGCTTTCGGTGGCCGACCTGATTCGCCACCGCATGAAGCACGAGAGGTTCATCCGGCGCGTGGCGGAAGGCGCCATCCCGACCGAGTTCGGCGAGTTCCGCAGCATCGCGTACGCCAGTGATTTGAATCCCGAGTACCATCTGGCGCTGGTCCGCGGCGAGGTGTCGGGCAAGGAAAACGTGCTGGTGCGGATGCACTCGCGGTGCGTTTTCGGCGATGTCTTCGGTTCCAAGCAGTGCGAGTGCGCCCGGTTGGTGGAGAACTCGCTGCGCGCCATCGCAGAGGCGGGGCAGGGAGTGCTGGTTTACCTGCATGAGACGGGCCCCGGTTTCCGCATCGGCCGCGACGGCGCGGGCACGCCGAAGATGCTGAGCCACGGGCGCGACTTCATGCATTATACGGGTGAAGATGGCCAGCGGCAGTTGCAGTACGAGCACGGCATCGGGGCGCAGATTCTCTCCGACCTGGGACTGCACAAGATCCGCCTGCTGACCAACCATCCAAGGAAAATCGTGGCATTGGAAGGCTTCGGCATCGAGGTGGTGGACCAGATTCCGGTGGGGCATTAGGAGAAGACGGCCTCGCTAGACAGAGCGTCATAAGCGATTGCGCATCCGCTCCCTAATTAGGCAAAGCCGGAACCGAAGAGGCCGTGTACTTGGCGCGGAGGCGCGAAGACGCGGAGGCAAAGCAAGCGAGGCAAAACCTGAGAGCACGGAGGGAGCGGAGGGACGTGGGCTGGCGCCGCCCGAGTCTTCGCGGAAGTTGGCGCCT
>JANYAH010000307.1 GCA_025361425.1 Candidatus Solibacter sp.
GCTGCCTTCGGGATTTATGTGGTGCTCTACCTGTCTAACGCCATGGCGCCGGAGATCAGTCCGGACGGCTCTGGGTATCATCTGGGGCTGGTCAGCCGCTACCTGCGCGAGCACGGGTTTGTGGGCATCACGGACAATCTCTACGCGGCGATGCCGGGGGGCGTGGAGATGCTGTTCCTGTTTGCGTTCGCCTTCGGCAAGCACTCGGCGGCGGCGCTGGTGCACTTCGCGTTTTTCGTGGCGCTGGTGTGGCAGGTTTTCAGCTACGCGCGCCGCCGCGGATTCCCGGTGGCGGGGGCAAGCGCGGCGCTGGTGGTGTTCGCCAGCCCGGTGGCCGGCATCGACGGCACCAGCGCTTACAACGACGTGGCCGTGGCGGCGATCGCCTTCACACTTTTCCACCTGCTCGAAATCTGGGACGAAGAGCGCAACCCACGGTTGCTGGCCGCCATCGGGCTGGCCGCGGGATTCGCCTTCGCGGCGAAATATACCGCCTGGCCGGCGGTGGCGTACGCGGTGGGGTTCGTGGTCGTGAAAAACCGCAAGGCGGTACTGCCGGTGGCGGCGTGCGCGGCGGTGATGATTGCACCGTGGCTTTTGAAGAACTGGATCTACCTGCACAACCCGGTGGCGCCGTTCTTCAACCGGCAATTTCCGAACCCTTACATCATGGCGGGGTTCGAGGATATCTACCGCAAGATGATGGCGATGTACCATCTGAAATCGCGCTGGGAGATCCCCATGCAGGTGACCACCTACGGGTCGGTTTCGGGATTGCTGGGGCCGGTGTTCCTGCTGGCGCCGCTGGGCTTGCTGGCGCTGCGCCGCAGGGAAGGGCGGCACCTCTGGTTGGCCGCGCTGGTTTTCGGGGTGAACTATTTCAGCAATATCGCGACCCGGTTCCTGATTCCGCCGATGCCGTTCGTGGCGCTCGCGCTGGCGCTGGCATTGAGCGCCGTGCCGCACCTGGCGGTAGCGGTGGCGGTGCTGTCGGCGGCGCTCTCCTGGCCGGCGATTGTGCCGCGCTACGCCCACGGCGACGCTTGGCGGCTGCTCAGAATTCCCTGGCGCGAGGCGCTCCGCATCCGGCCCGAAGAACAGTACCTGGAGCGGCGACTGGAGCACTATGGGGTGGACCGGCTGATCCAGCGGAAGACCGCGCCGGGCTCCACCGTGTTTACCTTCGTGCCGATCCCGGAGGCCTACACGTCGCGCCACATCCGGGTGGAATACCAGTCGGCGGCCAACCAGATCGCGGGGAAAATTCTGTGGACCGCCGCCGCGCCGGAATATGCGCCGACGTGGCGGCTGCGCTTCCACTTTCCCAGCCAGGTGCTGCACGGGCTGCGCGTGGTGCAGACCAATCGCGGCGAGGACACTTGGAGCATCCACGAGTTCCGCATTTACCAGGGCGACAAGGAACTGCCGCGCGCGGCGGAGTGGCACGTGACCGCTCACCCGTACCCTTGGAGCATCCAGGACGCCTTCGACAACTCGCTGGCGACCTTCTGGCTCTGCGGCGAGACGCTGAAGCCCGGGCAGTTCGTCCAGGTGGATTTCCGCGGCGAGCGGACCGCCGATTCGGTGGTGCTGGAAGCGGCGCCCAATCAATGGGCGGCGCGGCTGAAGCTGGAGGGCCAGGATGCGGCGGGCCGCTGGCAACTGCTGGCCGCCGCGCCCACGCCGGGCGATGCCCCGCGCCCGCTTGGCTTGCGCCGCGCCGTGGCGAATGAACTCAAGCGCCGGGGCATCGATTACCTGCTGGTCTTCGATACCGACAACGGCGCCGACGACCTGCGCCTCAACGCGGACCTATGGGGAATGCGCGCGGTGGGCGATTATAAAGGGGCGAGGCTGTACCAATTACCATGAAACTGTTCCTTGGGGTAGACGGCGGACAATCGGGCACCACGACGATCATCGGCGACGAGACTGGGCGCATCCTGGGCACCGGGGAGGCTGGGCCGTGCAATCATGCCGCTGCCGGCGAGGGCCGCGCCAAACTCGAGCGAGCCATCGCGGGGAGCGTCGCTGCCGCCTGCGCGCAGGCCGGGCTGGACGCGTCGGCGGTGCGCTTCGAAGCCGCGTGTTTCGGGATGAGCGGCGGTCCCGACGACAAGCGCGAGATTCTGGCGGCGACGCTACGGGTGGAGCGTCTGGTGGTGACCGACGACGCGGTGATCGCGCTGGCCGGCGCGACCCGCACGGGGCGGGGAATTGTGACGATTGCCGGCACGGGGTCGATCGCCTTCGGGCGGAATCCGGCGGACCGTACCGCGCGGGCGGGCGGCTGGGGCCACATTTTCGGGGATGAAGGCGGCGGATTCGATATCGTGCGGCAGGCGGCCCGGGCCGCGCTGCGTCTGGAAGAAGGCTGGGGTAAGCCGACGGTGCTGCGCGAGATGCTGCTGGCGGCGACGGGTGCGGAGAATGCGAACCAGATGCTGCACGAGTTCTATACTGACGAGTGGCCGCGGTCGCGAGTGGCGACGCTGGCCCCAGTGGTGGACGCGGCCGCGGTGGAAACGGACGCCGTCGCGCTGGCGATTATGCGCGGCGCGGCGCAGCAACTGGCGATGCTGGCCGGGGCGGTTCGCGCGGAGCTGTGGTCGCCGGGGTCGGCGCTGGAGATCGTTTACATTGGCGGCGTGTTCCAGAGCCGCATCCTGCTGGAGAACTTCCGGACGCTGGTGGAGTTGCAGGAGGGCGTGCGGTGCCGGCCGCCGCGGCGCGGCCCGGCAGAGGGTGCGCTCCGCGAGGCGTACCGGAGCGTGGGCCTGGAGCAGAGCGATGATGCCGACGCGTAGAGCGCGGGAGGCGGCAGGGCCGGCTTCGGGACCGAACGCGCGCGCCTGAGCTGCGGCCAAGCTCATGAGGTCCTGGGCGGTGGATTACTCAGGTGCCGATAACGAATATTATGTAAACTTTTATTCGGATCAGGTCCGGGCGGGTCACACATTGGCGGAAGCTCTATCGCTAGTCTGGGCAGCCATTAGAAAAACGGCTCGGCACCCGCTGAAAGGTGCCGAGCCCAGGGGGAAGAAACTGAGGCTAGTGGGTTGGGACGAAAATTGACTACCGGCCGCGGGTTCCACGATTGCCGCCTCCGTCATTCCGCTGAGCGGGCGCGCTCTGCCGTGGCGCGCTGTAACTCGGCGCGCTCTGCCGTGGCGCGTTATAGCTGGGCGCGCTCTGCCGGGGCTGGTTATAGCTCGGCGCGTTCTGCTGGCGCGGCGCGTTATAGCTGGGCGCATTCTGCTGGCGCGGCGCGTCATAGGTGGGACGCTCGCGAACCACCGGGGGCGCGATCCTCAGATATTCCTGGCGGCTCGAACCGGCACCGGGGTCGCTGTAACGCGGCCGGTCGTTGTTCGGGCTGGAGCGGAAATCCTGCCGGGGCGCGGCGGGCGATTGGCGCTGGTCGGGAGCGTTGTTGCCGCCGCCCGGGTTTCCGAAGCGCTGCCATCCACCGCGATTCTCATTGCGCGGGGCGGACGGCTGGCTGACCTGCGGGCTGGGCGAGGAGCGATCATTTCGCGGGGACTGACCCGCCGCTGACGATCCGGGGCGTTCGCCGCTGACCTGAGGACTGGCCGAGGGACGGTCGTTGCGTGGGGACTGACCCCCTCCGCCGAAGCCGTTGCGATTCGCGGCGGGCTGATTTCCCTGACCTCCCGAAGTCTGGCCGGAGGGCGAACCGAAGCGGCGCCAACCGTTGGAATCATTGTTCTGCGGCGTACCTTGTCCGCGATTCTGCGGCGAATTCTGTCCGCGGTTGTTTTGCGGCATGATCTGCTGTCCCGCCGAGCGGTCACCGCCCTGCATGCCCGGGACGCGCGACGCGCCACCTTGGTTAACCTGCCCAGACTGGCCGCGCTGCACCGGATCGGGCTGCTGATGGGTGAAGAAGCGGGCATTTTGGTTGCTGCGCGGGACCACGGCAGACTGACGGTCTGAAAAGCGCTGGTTGGCGGAACCGGCGGCAAACGGCATCTGGCCGCGAATGACGCCCGCCGAGCCGACCTGGGCGCCGCTGGTACGCATCACATTGTGGAAACGTCCGCCCTGGAAATCGCCGGCCGCGACCGCGCTGATGCCATTGCGGTAGCCAGCATTCCTATATACGTTTGTGATGTTTACGTTGGTGATATTCATCGAACGGTTGAAGCCACGATTGCCCTCGAAGCCGCGTCCCCACCAGGGGTGGAAGGTCTCGTACGGCGCCAGGGGCACCCAGCCCACGTTGCCAAAGCCGAACCCGGCACCAAACGAGCCGTGTCCGAAGCCGAAGAAGCCGACCAATGCGGGTGACCAGTAGTGCCGCCCGGTGAGCAAACCGGGGTACCAGCACCAGCCTAAGCGATCGTTATTGAACCAGCGGCCGTAGTGATAGGGTGCCCAACCCCAGGAATCGGAACTCACCCAAGTCCAGCCATACCAGTCTTCCCAAACCCAACGGCCGGACTGGTAAGGAGCCCAGTCGGCGGCCACGGTGGGACGCCATACGTTGCCATATTCCGGCACGTTATTCCAGGATCCGTGGGCATCCAGATCCTCCGCTCCATAGACCCCCTGGCCGACGTAGCGAGAGCTAACGGACTGGGTGATGGTGCGGTCGCGGTTATCGGACCAGCGATCCCACTCATCCATGCCGCCGGCGGGTACCACCTGGAACTCGGCATCGGTGTTGGCGCCGCGCGCCACCAGGGTCTGGCCGCTACGGACCCACTGTGAACCACTGGGGGTAAAGACTTCGACATCACCGTTGCGGGCGGTGACTTCGGTTTCACCGGTGTCGTTCACGGAAATGCGGAAGCTCCCCTGCCGGGACGGACGGACCGAGAGGCTGGGGGTGTCGATTTCGATATTGCCGTCGCTGGTGCGCAGCATACGGTAGGTCATGACGCCGCGGGCCAGTTCCATCTGGGAGCGGCCGTATTCGAGTTGGGTGAGGCGCAGTTCGCCATTGGCGCCGAGGCGCAGGAGATTGGAAGCGTCGAATTGGACCTCGGCGCGCGAGTTGGGTCCGGTGGCCACGCGGTCATCGGTCAAGAGGGGGGCATTGATGACGGCTGCCACCCATTCGCCGGAATCGCCGCGGCGGACGGAAACGTCGCCGTTGAGTACGCTGATACGAGCCACGCCGCGTTTGAGATCGTCGGGATCCTGCGCGCGAGCAGGGGCAAAACTGCCTGCGAGAGTGAGTATTGCACCCGTCACAGCCAAGAACTGGAAATTGCGTAAGCGTTGCATACCAGAGTCTCCCGGACTCGCAGCTACTAAGGCACGGTTAGGGCCAAATCAATTCCCTTTTAAATTTAAAGACTTACGGTGAATAGTGAAAGTGCGCGGTGGCCGAAAACCACCAGCGCTGGCTGCGATGGAGCAGGGGCGTCTACTGGGCCAAGGTCAGCCCGGCGTCACGATACAGCACATGGAGGTGGCGCTGTTCGATGAGGGCGGTATCGGCAGGGGTCAGGACGTAGTAATCATAGACCCCGGTGAGAGGCTGACGCTCAATGGGTTGCCAGTTCCCCTGCCGGTAGCGGGTGCGGTAGTAACTAAGGATGGGTTCCGCCGCCGGGCTGGCGCCAATCCGCACGTCACCGCGTCCGGCTTTTGTGCGCAGGGTTTTAGCCAAGGTACGGGCGCCAGAGAACTGGCCGCCGGCGGCGTACCTGCCGAAGGGGAATGCGGAGACGTAGCGGCCCAGAAGCACGGCGGAGACAAAGAGGAACGCAACTTGTGCAGTCTTATTGTATCTCTTGAGGATGGTTGCCGTAACTGTCAGCACGGTAAGGGGGATCAGGTAAATCGCGCCCTCTTGGGGAAAGGGGGTATGCAGCCAGCGGTGCGCGGCCATAAGAAACACCAGGGTGAGCGAGAGGGTGGCGCCAGTGAGCGCGACGATTTCGCCATCCCGCCGCCGCCAGTAGCGCACCGATGCGAACAAGCCGGCAAAGGCCAGCAGGGCCAGCCCCACGCGCGCGGATGCGCTGATAACCTTAAGTGAAGTTCCCAGGGATAACTCAATGAGTGCATTGATGGTTTGCCGCAGGCTGGTAGCGCCGACGCTGAGTGTTTTCCACTCCGCGTGATTGAGTGGGATGGCCAGCAGGACAAACGCCGTGAGAAAGAAGATGAGCGCCAGAGCGCGGCCAGGGGGTCGGGCCCAGGGGGCACTCCGGACGAGCGCGTTCGCCCCACTCCTAGACCACACCAGGAAGACGCACAGTAAGGCACACGCGGGCGCGGCGAACGCCAGCGACGCCGCCACGCTCAAACCCAAACACATACCGGCTAGGTTGAGCTTTTGCGGGTTAAATGATTGGACCGATTCGAGTATCAGTTCGAATGCGCACATCCAACAGGCTAACGCCATACCATAGCCGCGGGCTTCGCTCATGGCGTCGATCACCAACGGATTTAGGGTGAGGAGTCCGATCACCGCCAGAAACACCAGCCCGTCGCCGAACCAGCGCCGGGCCATGCGGAAGACCACCCAGAGGTAGAGCGCGCCGGCGAGCAGGCTGGGCAGACGAAGGGAAAGCTCCGTCAGATGGAATCTAGCGGTTGAGATTCGGACCAATAAAGTGTTGAGCACATGGTTGTTTATGTCGAAGCTGGCGAGGGCTTCGGCCCACGTGGGGCGGATGAAGCGGTCGTAGTTCCAGGCCTCGCCGGGGGTGACGGATTGGGTCATGGCGCGGTAGATGTTGACCGCCAGCAGGCCGGCGAGGAACCAGCGCGCGGTCTTAATCGATGCGGTAGAAGTGGGTTCCATTGGCTTCGGCGAGTTGCGTGACGCCCCAGAAGTTGGGGTACTTTTTCATGTCTTCATATACCATGTCGCCGTCGTTGATGAGCAGGAAGCGAAGCCCCAGGGCCTTCATATCGCGGGTGGCGGCGCGCCGAAGCCCCGCCGGAAAATCAGATTTCACCAATTCCGGAGTGTCGGTAAGGGCCACCCAGCGCCCACTGTCCAAAAGGATTTCCACCTGCAGGCGAGCGGTCCACGCCGGCTCGCACTCAAGGACCACCTCATCGATGCGTTCGGCGGCCGGGAACTCCACCTGAATCCGCGCGTGCGGGGCCATGGCTTCCCAAGTGGACCACCGGGTTGTGTAGCTGTTGTCGAAGGCGAGCGGCACTTCCCAGCCATTGGGCCAAGCCCTGAGGCGCCAGGCGGGGGAGCGCGGCAGTTCCCTGCCCTGGGAGCGCAGGCGCATCTCGGACACGGTCCAGAATTCGGTCCGCTTGGCGATGTTCACCACGCGGACTCCGCGGGTAGTTACCGGCAGGAACTTAAAATGCTGAGCGTGCTGGGGCTTATGCACTTGCAGGGTCCAGAGGATATCCTGCGCCAGGTTGCCCAAAGTGGACTCGTAGGAGACGATGATGTCGCGGTCGATATAGGCTTGCGGCCTGCCGGCGAATGAGAAGATACGCTCCCCGCGAGGCACCTCGAGTTCGATGGGCACCTTGAGGGCGAGGTCCGGGAGGTTCTTCAGGATGTAGGGTTGCGCGGACTCCAGGCGGAGGGCGACGCGCGAGGGAAAAGAGGAGATGCGCCAGTTCCACGGGTCGCAATAAGTGGAGAGGACGGGTGGCCAGCAGACCAGGGCCTGGAATAGCGTTAGCACGGGGAGCGCCCCAGGAACCTCGGCCAATCCTATGCCCATGGCGAGGGCCAGAAACGGCGCGCTGGGAATCAGGAAGCGGGACCCGGTGTTGAGGTACGCGGGGATCGCAAAGACGAGGGCGGCGAGCAGCAGGCGGCGCCCAAACTTAAAGCGTAACGCGAACAGGGCGAGGGGAGACAGCAAAAACACGGGACCAAATATGCCACTCACAAGTCCCCCGCGCAGTGTGAGTTGCAGAGGAATCTCCCAGTTATGCTTTATGCCGGCATATTGGCGGAGCGATTCTGCATAAATGCGTTCCATGCCGGCATGGTAGTAGGGGTTGGGGAACCAGGAATTGAAGAAGGGGGCGAAGGGGTTGCCCAGCCAGAACCAGTTGCGAAGGATCCACGGAGAGACCATGAGGAGCGCGGGGATGAGCAGGCAGAGCAGATCGCGGAGTAACGGACGAGTAGGCTGGACGGCGGGGGAACGCCGGTGGGAGAAACAGACCCAGGCGATGGCGAAGGGTAGGGTCAGGAAAGCGGTGTATTTTACGCCGTAGGCTGAACCAGACAGCAAACCAATAATAATGAGTAGATTAGATGATTTTGATTCATCCCATACTTGAAGCAAGTAGAAAACTGCATAAATCAGAGTTGCAACGGCCAGATCGTTGTAGGCGGAGATTCCGTCCTTGGCGATCACAGGGCTGGCGAAAATGAGGATTGCCGCAAAGAGGCCCGCCTTTTCCAAGCCGAAGCGCCGTCCCCAGCAGACCATGAGCAACGGCAGAGTGCAGAGGTAGGTGAAGTGGACCAGTGCGGCGGATGAGTGACGGCCGAAGGCGAAGGCCACCAGGAATAGCATCTCGGTACCCTGGGAAAGGTAGGCGTACATGCTGAGGTAACTCCAGGAGAAACCGTGATTGCGCCACATGCGGACCACGTTCCCCAGGTGATATCCGCTGCCATCGGGGCTAACCTCGGGGGCTAAAGCATTAAAGAAGTAGTAGATGAAAAACGCGCTAAAGATAAGACCAAACGTGGCCATCCAGGTCAACGGAATTGCCGGGAAGCTTTTCCTCCTGGGGGCACCCCTGGCCTGCCAGAGAGCGAGGGCAATGACTGCCAATCCGCCCCACTGGAATACCCCTTTACGGGCGATGTGGAGGGTGCAGAGGATGGCGGTGAGGAAGCTCAGACAGCCGGCGCCGGCAACGAATTCGATCAACGCCGCTTCCCAACGGTAGAGCGTGAGACGCAAGCGGGCGACCAGGAGGGCGCCAAGCGCCACCGACACCGCGACGGTGAACAGGGCGCCAAATAGAATGTCCGCCACTTCGCGCATTTATTGGGTGAAGCCCGCGCTGCGCAGCAGGAAGGATAGCTGCGCACCGTCGATTGGGGAGATCCAGCGCGGGGTGGCATCAAAGGTCACGCGCACGAATTTTTCAGGCTCTACGAGCCCATCGGGGACCGGTTTTTCCAGGCGGAAATCGCCGGCGCGATCGCAGCGTATGGCGCCGAGGGTTCGGCCGTTGACCGCATAGGAGACGGTGACGGGGCCAGTCACCTTAAAGGTGACTTCCGGGATAGCGAATTCGGCGGTGAAAACCAGGTGGCGCGCGTCCTTGACGCGGAAGCGGAGTTCGGGGCGGATGAAGGCCCAGCGGCGGAATCCGCGGTCGGGACTGATGTCGTGGACAAAGTAGTCGTCGGCCTGCGGGTCGTCCATGTTGACGAAGGCGCGCGCGCCGTCCGGGTCGTGCCCGAGATCGAGCGAGCGTTGCGGGGGGGCGGCATACAGCCCGGGCTGCCGCCCGCAGGAGACAGTTAGTAGCGCGCCCATAACCAGCAGCATTCGGCGGATCACGAAATGAGAGTATAACAGTCTCATACGCAGTGGCATGGGTTATACTTACCGGTGCCTCACCATCCATGAATGGGTTTCTCGACGATCTGCGCTACGGCCTGCGCGGGCTGACTAAAAATCGCAGCTTCGCTCTTGCCGCAGTGCTTTCGCTGGCTCTGGGTATCGGGGCCAATACCACCATTTTTACGCTGCTGAACGCCCTGCTGCTGCGGCCTTTGCCGGTGCGGGAGCCGGCCCGCCTGGTGGCGATGTTCCACACCGACCCGCGGATTCCGGGCCGGCTGCTGTGTTCCTATCCGAACTACCAGGACTACCGGGATCACAACACGGTGTTCTCTTCTCTGCTCCTATACTCCGCCCTGACGGTCAATCTGACGGGGCGCGGCGACCCGCAGTTGCTGATTGGGCAACTGGTTTCGGCCAACTACTTCGCAACGCTCGGAGTGGACCCGGTGGTGGGACGCGGCTTCCGGGCCGAGGAAGACGTACCGGGCTCCTCGCCGGTGGCGGTGATCAGCCACGGGTTGTGGATGCGCTTATTCGGCGGCAGCCAGGACGTAACGCGCCGAACCATCGAGATCAGCGGCCACCCTTACGGCATTATTGGGGTGGCGCCGGCGGGATTCCAGGGACTGAACCAGATGAGTGGGGCGGATATTTTTCTGCCGATTTCGGTATATCCACGGGTGTATCCGATTCCCGGGCAGGTGGCCCAGCGGCGCGCCCTGCTGTTTGCAGCCGTGGGGCGGCTGAAGCCGGGCGTCAGCCTGCGCCAGGCCGAATCGGCATTGCAGAGCCTGGCGCAGCAACTGGAACGCCAGTACCCGCGGGAGAACCAGGGGCGGCGGGTCAGCCTGACGACGGTGACCGAAGCCGCGCTGAATGCGCGTACGCGTCCAGTGGTGTCGCAAGCCGGCGCCGTGCTGATGACGATTTCCGCCCTGGTGCTGCTGATCGCGTGCGCCAATGTGGCGAACTTGCTGCTGGCGCGGGCCACCGGACGCCATAAGGAAATCTCGATCCGGCTGGCGATGGGCGCCAACCGGCGCCGGCTGATCCGGCAGTTGCTGACGGAGAGTGTCATGCTGGCGATTGCCGGCGGCGCCGGCGGCCTGGTTTTGGCACGCTGGGCGCGGGACCTGCTGTGGTCCTTGCGCCCGCCCATGTTCAACCATGCGGGCTTCCGTCTGGAACTGGATTCCCAGGTGCTGCTGTTCACCTTAGGCATTTCCCTGGCCACGGGAGTGCTGTTCGGCCTGATGCCCGCCTTTCGAGCGACGAAGACGGATCTGGCGACGGACCTCAAGGAACGTGCCAGCGCCCCGGCGGGATTCCATCACCTCTGGAATCCGCGCGCCGTCCTGGTGATGGCGCAGGTGGCCTTTTCGCTGGTCGCGCTGATCGGCGCCGGACTGTTCGCGCGCAGTCTGCGCAGCGCCGGGCAGACGGACCCGGGGTTCGACGCCGCGCATCTGGGCATCGTGGCCTACAACGTGACGGACCAGGCGTATAACGAGGGTCGCGGGCGGGAATACCACCAGCGCACGTTGGAGCGGGCGGCTTCGCTTCACGGCGTGGTTTCGGCGGCGCTGTCGCGCGACCTCCCGTTCCGGGTTGCATCGATCCGGACGGTTCTGCTGCAAGGCCAGGACAACAGCGCCACCGGCCAGGGGCGCTCGACTTTGACCTCTGTGGTGTCGCCCGGCTATTTCCAGACGATGGGGATTCGGCTGCTGCGCGGGCGGGATTTCCGGGCGGCGGATAGCAAAACCACGCCGCGGGTAGTGATTGTCAATGAGACCGCGGCGGCTGCGTATTGGCCGGGCCAGGACCCGGTTGGGCAGCACATCAGTTTTGCCGGAGAGGGGCTGCCGGTGGAAGTGATCGGGATTGTGAAAACGGCGAACTACATGGCCATCGCCGAAGCGCCGCAGCCGCTGGTGTACCTTTCGCTGATGCAATACTATTTTCCGACCGCGGTGCTGTATGTGCGGACGGCGGGAGATCCGGAGGCGGTGATGGGCGCGGTGCGGCGCGAGGTGCAGGCGCTGGACGGCAACCTGCTGCTGCAGGTGGAGAGCATGGAAACTTCGATCCGCGAACTGCTGTGGGCACAGCGTTTGTCGGCGGGGCTGCTGGCGGTGTTTGGCGGGCTGGCGCTCTTGCTGGCCACAATCGGGATCTACGGCGTCATTTCGTACTCGGTGCGGCAGCGGACGCGAGAGATCGGCGTGCGCCTGGCATTGGGCGCGACGGTGGGCGACGTACACCGGATGATTCTGCGGGAAGGCGTGCGGTTGGTGGCGATCGGCGTGGCCGCGGGCGGCGCGGTGGCGCTGGCGGCGGCGGGCAGTGTGGGCAGCATGCTGTTCATCAGGAATCCGCGCGACCTGCTCACGTTTACCCTGGTGCCGGCGATGCTGGCGGTGGTGGGCGTGATCGCCTGCTGGATCCCGGCGATCCGCGCCACGAATATCGACCCGTCGGTGGCGCTGCGCCA
>JANYAH010000314.1 GCA_025361425.1 Candidatus Solibacter sp.
CGTTGCGGGAAGCCACCGGCGCTCCAGTGCCGGGACGACTTTGGCCTTCTCGGCCTCGCGAAACGTATTGTGCTGCAGTCGATTACCTCCCGCCCCGCCACCAACGTGATACAAACGGCAGCCCCTTCGTACAATAGATAAACGCTGGCTTAGCCACCTAGATAAAATAGCAAGCTAGCACGAACCTTAAAGTGGTGTCAATCGAATGTCCGGGCCTCTTCGCCTGTTTCCGCTTAGTGTTTATTTTACAGTATTTTACAGAACAATTGAAGGGTTCATGGTGAAGCGGCGCTTGACAAGGCAATCCCCAATCAGCGTAATCTACATGAGTAGCCATATGACATCCGTCCTTGTGAAAGAGCCGATCTATCATCAGCTCACGAATCACTTGCGGCAGTTAATCGCTTCCCCCGAGTACCCGATCGGAAGCCAGTTCCTCACGGAGCGGCAGATCTGCAAGCGCTTCGGCGTCAGCAGGGCCACTGCCAACAAGGTATTGTCCGGCCTGGTGTCGGAGGGATTGCTTGACTTCCGCAAGGGCGTCGGCACTTTTGTGCGGATTCGCACGTTGGACTACAACCTCCAAGTGCTGGTGAGCTTCACGGAGGGAGCGCATGCCGCCGGCAAACAGCCGAGCACACAAGTGCTGCGTTTCGATAAAGTCATGGCTCAAGACGTCCTTGACGAGGTCCCTGAGGTGCTTCAGGCCGATCCGGAAAGCGTGCTCTATTACATCGAGCGACTACGCTTCGCGGACAACCTGCCGGTGATCTACGAGAGACGCCACGTGGTCGAGAAGTACTGTCCGGGGCTGACAGAATCTGACCTCGAGGGGTCTCTTTACTCCGTCTGGAGCGCACGTCATGGACTGGTGATCGAAGGAGCCGACGAGCGTGTCCAGGCCGTGAACCTGCGGGGCGCGGAAGCGCTGGCACTGAAAGTCCGTAACGGCACGGCTGGGCTGCGGGTAGGTTCCGTCGGCTATATTACCGGGCACAGGCCCCTGTGGTACGAGAGCACTCTGTACCGCGGAGACGCCTACGAGTTTCGCAATCGGCTTGGCGGAGTGCAGCCCGCGAGCCATGCGCGAGGCATGTTCCTGCACCCGGGCGAGAGCGGATCCATCGGCACAGGGTTCTCAGACACGCCAGGCGCGCAATGACCGTGCCCCATTAGTTCAGCGATAGCGGTACAACTTGACGTGCTGGATGCTGTAACGGTCGGCTGGGAATCGCAACGCCTTCCACTCCGGAGTTTCGTCGCCGTTCAGTCGCCGTCCGGGAACCCAACGGCCATTCACGTAGTGGCCTTCCTCGACCGTGCCCAGTCCCACGCTCTGGGTGTCGTCTGTCGCCGAGGCAAAGTGGATGTCCGTACTTCGGCTCACGATCGCATAATCATCAGGTCCCACTGCGATGAAGAGGGCTGCCACACGGTCCAAAGCGGCTGCGGCGGGAGTAGCCGCGGCCGGGGCGAAACCGCGCTCCCCCGAGAACCTGGCTTCCAGTGTGTAGTTGCCCAGCCGCACCTTCTGCGGCTGCCCTTCCCTGTCCACAAGGACCGCCGTCATCTTCCCCGAGCCCTGGCTTTCCAGGATCAGTGGAGCCACCTGCGACAGGACTTCGTAGCCTCTGGCGAGCTCACTGTCCGCGGCCGCGCCGCAATCGATCCCAAACGGCGAATAGGCGATGGCGTCATGCCTGCCCATGGCCCAAATCGCGTGAGCGACGCCCCGCGCGTCTCCCCTGGACTCGGGAATGAATAGCGGGTTGCCGGATTGCGTGTACCAGTCGCACCACTCGGTGAAGTTGGACACATAGATGTCCGGCGAAAGAATGTCGATCGCCGGCCCGCCGGCCCTCCAGGCATCCATCACGTGCGGGAGGGGCCCGCCGCTCGGGTAGCCGCCGGGTTTGTCGTCGGCGTTCTGGCGCAGCCAGGCGTTCACGTACATGGGCAACGGATACTCGGCTTTGCCTGCCGCAGCGACACGCCCGATGTAGCGCGCGTAGTTCCACGCCATGAAGAGTTCGTCGGTCTCAATACCAGGTCCGAAGACCTCCTCCCAACTCCCGCCGGTCTTAAAACCGGCGGCTTCCCAGCGCTTGCGTAGTTCGGGGATCAGAGTTTCTTTATGCTTCTGGAGGTAGTCCATGAACTCCCTCGGCACCGGCCCGGCAAAAGCCTGGTTCGCCGCGGGCGAATGGTCTCTCGACACGCCAAGAACTCCCACCTCATTCTCGACCTGCATCATTATGACCGTGTGAGCCTCTCCGTCCACCTCGCGGATATGCCGCATCAACGCAGCGTAGGCGCGCGCATCTGCGTCCCGGTTGGTGTCGCCGAGGGTACTCAAGATCGGCAGGCTCTTACCCTTCTCGTCCTGGACCAGCGGAAACCGCTGTTGGTTCGTCTTAACCCACACGGGTTGGTAGGTGGACTTGCCGTTTTTCCAGCTTCCAAACCACAAGATGACCAAGCGCAAATTGTGCCGCCGGGCATCCCCGATCAAGGCGTCCGCCAAACTAAAGTCGAACTTGCCCTCCTCGGGCTCGATCAACTCCCAGCAGACCGTCGCCAGCACTGTGTTGATATTGGTCGCCGTGATTCTGGGCCACAGCGGCCGCATGTAGTCCAGGCTGGACGCGCTGGAGTTGTTGAGCTCGGCGGCCAGAGCCAGGTAAGGTTTGCCGTCCACGATCAACTGCGTCGCCGTTCCGTGCTTTTCCAGACGCGGGATATTCGTGGAGGGCTTTGCCTGCGAGAAAGCTGCCGCGGAGGCGATAGCCATCAAGATTGTCGTAATAACGAGTGTTCTGAGTTTCATTGTATTTATTTCAAAATGGCTTTTGCCACAAACAGTCTTACTCCGACCGGTCGTGTCGGTGTGGACGAATTGTGCCGCGCCGGGGTGTTCGGCCCTGGAATAGGTCCCATTCGACGCGGCTGATGTCCGGCATTCTGGGCGCATGCCTGGTTTTGCCATCTTCGTTCCTGCCGTCACTTAGCGAAGGCTGGCGAGAAAGCGGAGGCTCTGCCGGATTTGCGGAGCAGCGTCAACGGCTTCTTCCTCTAAAAAGTAGTGCTGCACTCCACAGGTCCGTGCCGCCAGTAACGCCGCCCTGACGTCGACCAGACCGGTGCCCAGGGGAACACTGTCTTCTTCGCGGACCTCGGCCGGCGATCCGCCGAGCACGGTGCCCTTCCGAATGTCCTTGATATGCATCAGAGGAAAGCGGCCGGGATAACGCCGGAGGAGTTTGACGGGATCCTGATAGCCGTAGACGATCCAGAAGATGTCCATCTCAAAGTGGACGAACTTCGGATTGGTAAGCTTCGCCAATGTGTCGAAGCGGGTGCCGTCGGGCGAAGAATCGAATTCGGTGCCATGGGTGTGATAGCACAGGCGGAGTCGGGAAGCGGCGAGGCGCTCGCCCCACCGGTTCAGATTGTCTGCCGCGGGCGCGCAATCCTTGGCGGCCAGATGTTTCGAGCTGTGCGGGATGGTGGAGCAGACGACGTAGCCGGCACCGAGGGTTCGGGCCTCGCCGGCCACGGCGTCGGGGTCCCTGTCCAGAGCCTCGTATGAGGCTCCGAATGAAGTTGCATGCAAGCCGGTCGCTTTGAGAAGCCCGCGGAACACGGCGGCACTTCGCCCGTACAGCTCGCCAACTTCCACTTCTTGGATTCCGAGTTCCCGGATCAGGGCGAGGGTGGCGGGCAAGTCTTTCTCCGCCAGGTAGCGGAGACTGTAGATATTGATGCCGACCGGGGCTCGAAAGGTTGGGCTGGCAGCGGCAGGCAGCGCTGCTGCCGCCTTGAGATTCTCCGACCCCATGACGCCGAGGCCGATGAAGGCAGTGGAGATACGCTCGGAGGCTGAGATCAGGGGGGTGGCGAAGACTGACGCGGCGGTCGCGGCAGTCGCGGAGCGCAAGAATGCGCGACGCGCGAGGTTGCTGGCTGGCATTACAGAGATGTTATCGCAGATTGATGGTCTCGGCCCACCAGAAGCTCAAAGGCCTACGTGAGGACCCCTTGGCCAGGATCTTCCAGTTCGACTGAGACGCGGCTTGCAGTGTCCGGTATGGCTTGGAGACACGCCGCCCGAACACCAGGCTGCCGTCAATCGACGAGGCGCAGCGTTCCGAATGCTTCGGGCGCATGGAAGGTCTCTTTACCCGTGGGCTGCCATGCGATGCCCTGGTGTCCGGGACCCTGCGAGCGGAACAGGTTCATGCGCAGCGTGTTGCCATCTGCTGCCGGACGCGCATCGATCGACGTGTAGGGGATGCGCATCGTGCCGTACCAGATCTTGTGATCCGCATCAATGCGCGCCGCCACCTTAAAACCCGAACTCCATACCCAGCCGTCCTCATGATGCGGCTTGTTCAGGTCTACGTCGAGATCGACCCACTCGCCCTGAGGCGACACTTCAAACTCCCGGTAACGCCGGATGTCGTGGAAGTCGGCCCCAAGGAACACCTCGGCTACGTCCCAATTCCACAGCTCATTGGTCTCGGCGTCGAGCTTCGGCGCCGGCTTCAGGTGAAGCTCCTCGTAGGAGCAGGAGAAGAGGAAGTACAGGTGATCCGTTGTCCAACGCGAGCGTACCTCGGTGCGGTGATGCGGGACCGGACGAGCGTGGCTGTCCCGCTCCATCACGGCATCCGCTGCTCCACGCCAGAACGCGGAGGCGGAATCACGCCACTCTAGCGCGTCGCCAGTCGCGCGCCGGCTCGACATCTCGTGCGACACATCTGCCGCCACACCGGGCAGGGCCGGCACTGCGGCACGCACAAGATGCGTGCGCCACTTCTTCATGCTGATCATTCCTTCCCGTCACGTGCCACAAAACGCATTCAAGAGCAGTATCCGTACCCGGTCACTGCGTCGAGCAGACAAATCACGATAGGCAGCTTCCGCCCTCGCCCACGTGCATATTGTAACGGCTGTCCCCCCGACGCCGATTCGTCGCAGGGCCATCCAGGTGTTTCGCTCGGGTTGA
This sequence comes from Candidatus Solibacter sp., assembly GCA_025361425.1. GTDB lineage: Bacteria > Acidobacteriota > Terriglobia > Bryobacterales > Bryobacteraceae > Solibacter. The sequence goes on from JANYAH010000314.1 coordinate 5,009, forward strand.
GGCCCACGCTGGCATCGGCGCTTCGGCACTCGCAAGAAATGACCGGGGGTTGCTCACCAACCCCGAACCAGCGAACCGCTTTTGGCGGGGATGATAACACCCTCCCTATCTGTAGATTGCGGATGAAGGCACGGCGCTTGTCATGGGTTACTCTATCCGATCGCAAATGGGTCATTCTTGGTGAGCGCCGAGACATCGGCGACTGCTG
>JANYAH010000333.1 GCA_025361425.1 Candidatus Solibacter sp.
ACCCACACCGTCGAAGGCCTGGTGATCCGTGCCGCTGGTGTTGCGGTTGGTGATCGTGGTCGCCCCCATGTCCTTGAACGGCTCCAGCCACTTCTCGAAGATGGGCCGGACCATTTCGTTGCCCTGCAGATAAATGCCGCGGATCTTCCCGGTCCCGTTGTCGATATTCCAGTAGCCCGCCACCTTCTCGTGCTCCGCGGTGGGCTTCATGATTGTGGGGTCCGCGAAGTGCTCCTTCACGTAGGCGCGCGACCCCAGCAGCCCTTCTTCTTCTCCGCCCCACAGGGCCAAGCGCACCGTGCGGTCCATGTTGAGGTTCAGGTTCTTCAAAACGCGCATCACTTCCATCCCGATCGCGCTGCCCGCCGCGTTGTCGGTGGCGCCGGTGGCGTAGTGCCAGCTATCGAAGTGGCCGCCCAGCAGCACCACTTCGTCCTTCTTCGCGTTGCCCGGAAGCTCCGCGATGACGCTGACGGCATCCACATCCTCGAAACTGGTTTTGATTTCGAATTGCAACTTCACCGGGATTTCGTGCTCCATCAGGCGCACGATGCGGTTGTAGTGCTCGGCGGCCATCACCAACGTGGGCAGATTGTCCGTCACGTCGCGATTCTGCGCCCCGCCGCCCATCAGTGTGCCGCCGTCGCCCCGCGGCGAGACTTGAACGACCAGCGCCGGTTTCTCCGCTTTCAGGAAGGTTTGCACTGCCTGCGTACTCAGCCCGCCGGCAGCACCGCCGCGTCCAGCCGCCGCCCCTGGAGCGCCGCGGCCGCCGCGTCCGAACAATCCCGGAATCTGGATCTGCGCCGATTGGATCTCCTGCAACTCCGCGTCGCTATAGCGTACACCCAGAGGCGTTGTCACCATCGCCAGATCCCGCTTCGGCGAAATGAACACAATCTTGCCCGCCAGTTTCCCTTTAAACGCATCCAGGTCCGCCTGCGTCTGCGGCGTCACCAAAACCGGATTCCCGCCGACCACGCCATTCGTCCCCGCTGTCCACGCCACCGGCATCGCGATAAGCGGCTGGTACGACGGTTCCAGCATGTGTCCCGAATAGAGTTCCAGGTTCCAGCCCTTGCCGAAGGGCGCCCACTTCTCCAGGTGGACATTGGACAGGCCGTATTCCTGCAGCCGCTTCACCGCCCAATCGGCCGCCGCGCGGTATCCTTTCGAGTTTTGCAGGCGCGGGCCGTGCACGTCGGTGAGGTAGAAGATGTCGTCCATCACCTTGGAGTTTCGCCCCAGGACTTCCGCCTTAATTCGATGGATCGTGGTGAGATCCACTTTCTCCGTCTGCTGCGCGACCGACAGCAGGGGAGCCAGGAAAAGCAGGGGTGCGACGAGGAGTGTTCTGTGCATATGGCTTTAAGTGTTTTACGATACCAAACTATTTAATGGCGCAGGGACCCCGAGCGGGGTTAAGCGATTGAGCGCCGCGCACAAGGTAGAATGGTGGCGTATAGGTAGAGTTCCACTATGGCGCTGAACATCAAGGACGCCGACGTCGAAAGCTTGGCTGCGGAAGTGGCCAGCCTCGCCCACGAAACCAAGACTGAGGCCATCCGCCGTTCGCTGTTGGAACGCCGAGCTCGCCTTCAGGCCCGGGCCGGCAATCCCGGCGGTCGTAAGAGCCTGCGGGAGTACATGGAGCAGAATGTGTGGCCCATGATTCCCCAAGGAGAGTTGGGGCGCGTGATGAGTCGCGAGGAAGAAGACCAGATTCTGGGCTATGGGCCGGAAGGCTTCTGAGGGATGGTTCTGGATAGTTCCGCAATCGTTGCCATTCACCTGCGGGAGCCTGGCCACGAACGCCTGATGGACCGTATCGATGCTGCCGAAGTGGTAGTTGTGGGAGTCCCCACACTGCTAGAAAGCGTCATGGTGTTGACCTCGCGGCTGGGACACGATGCCCGTCCCATGCTCCTCGCTTTTCTGCGCCGAGTGGAAGCCGAGGTGGTACCGTTCAACCAAGAGCACATGGATGCCGCGGCAACCGCCTTCATCCGTTTCGGAAAGGGCCGTCATCCCGCCGCTCTGAATTTCGGGGACTGTATGTCGTATGCGGTCGCATCGGTGGCCGGCATGCCCCTGCTTTTCATGGGCGAAGATTTCAGGCAGACGGATATCGCGCAAGCCTGATCGGTCTGCGGGTTCCTGCGCCTCCGCGCTAACCGCATCACGAGCCCGTCCCCGCCGACCTCCTGGCAGCGTGGCCGATCTCTCCGCCCGTCGCAAAGCCCTCATGAACAGCGATTGCTTCCGCACCCGCCGCTTCCCCTCCATGCGGATGTGGGAGTAGTGCTTCTGTGCGGGGTTACGCAACCCGGGCTCGGAAGCCCCCGCCCGCGTTGCCCGCCCGTGTCTATAATGAAAAATCCGCACGCGGAGGGTCTATGCAATTCTCTAAGCTGCTTGTCTGTTCTCTGACCCTGGCCAGCACCGCCTTCGCAGCCGATACCGGCATATGGAAGATCGCCCCTCCGCCGCCGGCCTCCTGGCAGCGCGACCGCGCGGCCGATCTCTCCGCCCGCCGGAAGGCCCTCATGGCCCAGATTGGCGAGCGTGCCGTGCTCATCCTGTATGCCGCCGAAGCGCGCAACTACGCTGGCGACGTCGATTGGCCCTTCCGCCAGGAGAACGACTTCTTCTACCTCACCGGACTCACCCAGCCCGGCGCCACGCTCGTCCTCGCGCCCGGCGCCGGGAAGATCCGCGAAATGGTCTTTCTCCCCCGCTCCAATCCCGCCAGGGAAAGTTGGACCGGCCACATGATCACCACCGCCGAGGCCCGCGAAACCTCCGGCATCCAGGACGTCTTCGCAGCCGGCCAGTTCAACGGCTTCCTGAGCGCCCTGATCCCGCGCTCCCGCGCCGTCCTCGCCGCGCCCGCCGATGGCATGGGCGGAGCCGGGACCAGCGCCGCGCCCCTCGCTAACGCGCCGGCCTGGAGCACTGAATTCGCCAAGCCAATCGAGTACTCCGGCAGGCAGGAGCTTCAACTCTACATGATCCTGCCGGCGCGCCCCAACGCCGTCGAGTACCGCCGCGAGCAGGAGTTCGCCGGCAAACTCGCCTCCGTCGGCGCCGGCGTCAATATCAAGGACGCTTCCACCCTCTTCGACAACCTCCGCCGCGTGAAATCGGAGCGCGAAATCGATATCCTCCAACACGCCTCCGATATCACCGCCGAGGCCTTCCAGCGCGCCTATGCCGTCGCCGTCCCCGGCACCGCCGAATACGAAATTCAGGCGCAGTTCGAATTCACGTTTCTGCGCCGCCACGGCCATTGGGGCTACCCCTGCATCGTCGGCTCCGGCAACAACGCGACCACGCTCCACTACGGATCCAACAAGGACACAATGAAGGCCGGCGACCTTCTGCTCATGGACGACGCCGCTGAGTTCGACCAGTACAGCGTCGACGTCACCCGCACCATCCCCGTCAGTGGCAAGTTCAGCAAGCAGCAGGCCGACATCTACCGCCTGGTCTGGGAGGCGCAGCAGGCCGGCTTCGCCATGGCCAAGCCCGGACACGCCGCGTCCGGCGGTCCAGATTCCATACAGGGCGCTGCCGGCGAGGTCTTCAAGCAGGGTCTCTTCAAACTCGGACTGATCACCGACCCCGGGAGCGATGCCCAGATGCGCGTCTGGTTCAACCACGGCATCAGCCACGGCATTGGCCTCAACGTCCACGATCCGGGCGGCCGTGAACTCCAGGCCGGCATGGTGATCACCGTCGAGCCCGGCCTGTACTTCCGCTTTGACGCGTTGGAGCATCTTCCTAAGACGCCGGAGATGGAAAAGTTCGCCGCAGCCATCCGCCCCGTGTTCGAAAAGTACAAAGGCATCGGCGTAAGAATCGAAGACGACGTCCTGATCACCACCGGCGAGCCTAGGATCATCTCCGCCGCCATCCCCTCCAAGATTGAAGAAGTGGAAGCCAGCATTGCCAAACTCAGACGGGCCGTCAAGACGACGCCGCTGCCATAGAGTTGACAGACGCGACTCGCGACAGGACAGTACTCTTTAGGAAGAGGTGGTCTGTTGTGCTTCTCCGCCAACCGATTGTTGCTCACCTCTCAGGGAGCTATCCTTCGCTCGATCTCGGCGAGCAGTTCCGCCTCGCCCTCAATCCGCATGCCGATCTTTAACCAGTAGAGAGGCAGCGGCGCCAGCAGATCGTCAGCGCCGTCGCACAGATTGACGGCGTCTTTCTCCGTCGTCACCAGCGCCATCGCGCCCTTGCGCCGGAATTGTTCCGCCATCCGTTTCAACTCGTTGGGCCGGTACCGGTGATGATCCTCGTACTCCACGCAGTCCACGTACCGCGCGCCCAGGGCGTCCAGCGTCCGGTAGAAGCTCCGCGGATTCCCCAAGCCGCAGAACACGCCCGCCCGCTCCAGCTTCAGTTCCGCGGTGGGGATAATCCGTCCCGTCCGATGCTCCACCCAGCACTCGGGCTGAATGCGCGCGCGAAAAATCGGCGCCCGCGGGTTCCAGCGCCGCAGCGCGCGCTCCACCGCCGGTGCCAGGTCGCTAGCCTCGGCGCGCGTGATCACAATGGCGTCCGCCCGCGCCAACGCCTGCACTGGTTCGCGCAACCGCCCCACGGGAAAGACTTCGCCGCCGCCAAACGGATTCAGGGCGTCCACCAGCACCACATCGAAATTCCGCGCCAGCTTGACGTGCTGGAACCCATCGTCCAATAACATCACGTCCGTGCCGAATTTCTCAAGCAACAACGTGCCCGTGCGATACCGGTCCGCCCCGATCCCCACCGGCGCCACCCGCGCCCGCAGGAAGATCTGCGGCTCGTCGCCCGATTCCTCAGTGCGCACCGCCGCGCCCACCGCCAGAGCCAGCGCAGGCACCGGCGACCGCCTCCCGTAGCCGCGCGTCAGAATTCCGGGCTTCCGCCCGCGCTCCCGCAACAACTCCGCCAGGCGCAGCACGCACGGTGTCTTCCCGGTTCCGCCCATGGTGAGATTGCCCACGCTGATCACCGGCACGTCCAGCTTGCGCCGCCGCGAATAGTCCCGCTGCTGTCGCCGTCTGCCCTCCCAGCGCCACACCCGGGCCAGCGCCCACGCCGCGAGATACCAGGGCATCGCCGGCCGGTACCGCGGGACACGATATATTTCGCGCATAGCCGCGACCGCGCGCGCCGTCGCTCCGCGGCGCGCCTCCGCACACTCGCGCGCGCGGTCCCCCACGCCGCCATCGTCCGCCAGCACGCGTTCCACCGCGAGAGCGAGTTCCTCCGCCCCGCCCACCTCCACCAGAGCTCCGGCCGCCCGAAACTCCTCCGCGACGCCCGCGAAATTCTCCATGTGCGGCCCCACGATCACGGCTTTCCCAAACAGCGCCGGTTCCAGGATATTGTGTCCCCCACGCGCCGCCAGCGTCCCCCCCATGAACACGCAATCCGCCAAGCCAAACAGTCCCCCGAGTTCCCCGATGGAATCCAGCAGGAGCACGCCGGGTGGGGCCATGTCCACCTCATCCCGGCCAAGGCGGGACCGCCGGACATACCGGATTCCCGCGGCGTCCAGCTTGCCGGCCACCACATCGAACCGCTCCGGCTTGCGCGGTACCAGGATCAGGAAAACGCCCCGTATCTTGCGCCACGCGGCGATCACCGCGTCATCTTCATCCACCCGTTCGTCCGCCATCGTGCTGGCGGCGATCCACACCTTGGCCGGACGCACGCGTTCGATCAATTGCACCACCGGCGACGCCGCATCCGCCGCCCGCGCCGTAAAATCGTACTTCAAATTCCCGCCCACCGAGACCCGCGCGGCCCCCAACGCCAGGAAGCGCCGCCGCATCTCCCCGGTCTGCGCCAGAACCGTATCCACCGCCGCCAGTACCACCGGAAACACGCGCCGCAGCCGCACGTACTGGGGCAGAGCCCGATCCGAAATCCGCGCGTTGACCATCGCCAGGCCGGCCCCGGTGCGGTGCACCTCGCGGAACAGATTCGGCCAGATCTCCGTTTCCGCCACCACCACCAGCGCCGGCTTCAGCGCGCGGAGCACGCGCCGCACCACGAACACATAGTCCACCGGCGCGAAGAAGATTCCGTCGGCCGTCCCGCTAAGTTTCTGCTCCGCCGTTGCGCGCCCCGCCAGCGTCGCCGTGGAAACAAACAGGCGCGATTGCGGAAACTCCGCGCGCAGTCCCCGCGCGAATTCCACGCAGGCCAGAATCTCCCCCATCGAAACTGCGTGCAACCAGATTGCTCCCGGACCAATCTGTCTAAACGAGTGGGGAAGAAATCCGAGCCGCTCCGGCAAAGTGCGCCAGTAACCGCGGTTCCCTAGGCCGCGAAATACGAAATACAATAAGAGGGCAGGCAGCGCGCACGCCTGAAGGACGCGGTAGAGGAAATAAATGCCTTTTGTTTTCAAAAGCTTGGCTCTTCTGTTGAGTATATCCGCGGGCTTTGCGGCGGACAAGGAGACGCCCTTCAAGGCCGCCTCCGCCGCCAGTTACGCCAGCCACCAGAGCAACGCACAGGTTACCATTGGCGTGGACCCCTACGTCACCGCCGACAAAGTAACGCTCGCCTTTGGCAAGCTCAACCCCAACCAATACGGCATCCTCCCAGTGCTGGTGGTCATCCAGAACGATAGCGATAAGGCGATCCGTCTGGACCGCCTGAACGTGCAATACACCGTCCCCAAGCAAGGCCGCGTGGATGCCACCCCCGCCAAGGATGTGCGTTACCTGAGACCCCCTCAGCGCCCCGGCGCGATCGACGGCCCCATGGGCAAAGTCAAAGTGCTCAAGCCTAAGAAGAACCCGCTGGACGCCTGGGAGATTGAGGGCCGCGCACTGGCCGCGCAGATGCTCCCGCCCGGACAATCGGCCAGCGGCTTTTTCTATTTCCAGACCGGCCTGCGGCGCGACGCCACCCTCTACCTGAGCGGTCTCTACGAAGCCGCAACAGGCAAAGAGATATTCTACTTCGAACTCCCACTGCAATAAGCCGAGAAAATTTTGAAAATTTTGGTTTGACCGCTGGGTCCGGCGCATCACGGCTGCGTGACCGCCTGCAAACACGCGGCATCCAATTCCCAGCCTGTAGAGATCAGGTTACCCGTCTAACTCGATTTCCTGATGCTGCATGCCGGCATAGGGATACACGGCGACCTTCGCATCGCCTGGATGCAATTCCCGCAGCTTGGCAATCACATCTTCCCACTTGTCGCAGAAGAACGTGCCCGTGCGGTAGTTGTTCCGGAGGTTGCGCGTCAGGTACTGCGAGTAGACGATCATGTTGACCGTTTTCTGATTGCCCCCGCGGCCACCGCTCCGGTTCATGGTGTTGAGGCGTCGCGAGGTCAGGTCGAATTGCGAGGCGCCACTAAGTCCGGCGAGCCGGTTGTTGAGGTAGTGGACCGGGTCGAGGCCCAGCGGATGCTGCACTACCACCACACCGGTGCCGCCATCGCGTACGGAATAGTTGATCCACCGCGCGCCGTGGAATGCCTGGGCGTTCTGCGGATACCCGTTGGCCACCACAATGTCGGCATCCTTCAGCGTCGGGGCGCAGTAAGTTTTGGCGGCTACCCGGACCCCGGCGTGATGCGCGTCCAGAATGTCGCCGGCAAAGATCCCGGTAGGCCGCAAACGGTCGTTGTACATGATTTGCAGCGTGTAATCGACCTTTGCCATGTGCGCCGCTTCGTTCATGTCCAGCCGCATATCGTTCTTGAAAATCTTCACCGGCCCGGTAGTCCGGACCTTGCCGAGGATTTGGGTGTGGTTGTATTCCACCGTGGACAGCGCTGCCAGACCCGGGAGGATGGCTTTGGCGCCGCCGCCGTAGCCGGCATCCTGATGGACCTTGATGCCGCTAATGCAAATCTTCAGATCGGCCGCGAGGAACGTCTGGTTGAGCAGGACCTTGTTCCCGCGGGTGGTGGTGCCGACTGCCTTCACATTGTCGAAAACGTCGTGGTTCAGCCAGGCGTACTTCCGGGCAACCTCGATGCCGAGCTTGCGTGCCACTTCCACCTGTGTCATCGCGCGATGGGTGCCGAAGGAGCCGATGAATAGGATGTTCTCGTCTTTGACGCCGGCTTTGCTCAGCTCCGACATCAACCAGGGCGTGACGGCGTAGGCGGGTGTTGAGCGGGTCAGGTCGTCAAAGCTGATGGCGACCATCTGCTTTCCTTCGGCCAACTCGCGAAGCGATTTCGTGCCAATCGGCTTGTTAGCTTGGTCGGCGATCTGCTGCGGCGTCAGAACCGGCAGATTGTGTCCGGCCATGTCCATCACATGGAGATCCCAGCTTGCCGGGAAATCGAGGCGCTCGTCCAGCCAGGGCGCGCCGTTAGGGCCAGCGAACTCGTGTGTCGGGATGACGACCGATTTTGCGGCGCCCTTGAGCTTGGACACTGCCTTCATTTGAAATGGCGTCTGCGCCATGATGGTGCCGATTAGAGGCGTGGCGGCCAGGTACCGCGCGCCCATGAGAATCTCTCTGCGACTTAAGGCAGGCTGCGACAAGGGGAAGCTCCTTGATTTAGATGATAAATCAAAAGTTGTACTTCCGCGCGAACTGAAGCTGGCGCAGGCTTGCCGCAGCCCTTCGAATCTGGCCGAAGCTTGGCGGCGGCGCAACATTTGAGCTGGCCCGGGCCGCGCTCGGGCTGGCCCACCCCACCCGCGCCGCGCACCTGTAGGGTTTACACTAAACCTGATGATCCCCGCCGGCCTCAAGCAGCGCGTGCACGCACTACTGGGTCCGCGCGGCTATCTCGACCGGCCCGAGGACTTGACGCTTTACGAATACGACGGGGGCGTCGACAAGCACGCTCCCGACCTGGTCGCCTTCCCGCGTAACACCGGCGAAGTCGCCGGGCTGGTGAAGTTGGCGCAGGAATTCGGCGTGCCGTTCGTGGGACGTGGCGCGGGCACGGGACTTTCCGGCGGCGCGATTCCGCGCGAGGGCGGGCTGATGATCGCCTTTGCGCGCATGAACCGGATTTTGGAACTGGATCTGGAAAACGAGCGGGCGGTGGTGCAGCCTGGGGTGGTCAATCTGGATATCACGCTGGCGGTGCAGGGCAGCGGCTATTTCTACGCGCCAGATCCGTCCAGCCAGCGCGCCTGCACGATGGGCGGCAATGTGGCGGAAAACGCCGGGGGACCGCACACCCTGGCTTACGGCGTGACCACCAATCACGTTCTGGGACTGGAAATGGTGCTGCCCGATGGCGCCGTGGTGGAGACCGGCGGCAAAGGTTCGGACCTGCCGGGTTACGACCTTACCGGGCTATTGACCGGCAGCGAAGGCACCATGGTGCTGGTCACCAAAGTGATTGTCCGCCTGATGCGCAAGCCTGAGACGGTCAAGACGATTCTGGCCATCTACGAATCCAGCGAGGACGCGGGGCGTACGGTGGCGGAGATCACGGCGCGCGCCATCACGCCGGTGGCGCTGGAGATGCTCGACGGGGTGATGCTGCGCATGGTGGAAGAGGCCACCCACGCGGGCTATCCGATGGATGCGGCGGCGGTGCTGTTGATCGAACTGGAAGGCATCCGTGAAGCGGTGGAGGAGCAGGTGGAACAGGTGCGCCAGGCTTGCATGGTCTCTGGCGCGCGCGAGTTTCGTGTGGCGCGCACGGCGGAAGAGCGCGACCTGTTGTGGAAGGGCCGCAAGAATGCATTCGGCGCGGTGGGCCGGGTGAGCCCGACATATTACGTGCAGGATGGGGTGGTGCCGCGCACGCAGATCGCACCCACGTTGCGCTTCATCGGCGAGGTGGCGCTGAAGTACGGGCTCACCATCAGCAACATCTTCCACGCGGGCGACGGCAACATGCATCCCATCATTCTGTTCGACGCGCACCAGGCGGGGGAGATGGAAAAGGCGCGCGCGGCGGGCGAGGAGATTCTTTGCTGGTGCATAGACTGCGGCGGATCGATTACCGGCGAGCATGGGGTGGGCATGGAGAAGAACGAGTTGATGGCGAAATTGTTCCCGCCGGAGACGTTGGAGGCGATCTTCAAGTTAAAGACGCTGTTCGACCCCAAGGGGCGGCTCAACCCGGGGAAAGTGCTGCCCACGGGCCGCGGGTGCCTGGAGATCCGGCAAACGCCGCTCTCCACGGGGTCGGTGGTGTATTAGCGGGTTGCCGAGAAAACATCTTCAGCCGCCGATGAGCGCCACTAAACGCCGATAAGCATTTTGGTTTTTATTGGCGGCCCAACGTCTTATGCGCGGCGGCGCATTTCGGCGCGGGCCTCGGCTTCGGCGGTTCGGGCGCGATCGGTCTCGCGTTTGTCGTAGAGTTTCTTGCCTTTGGCGACCGCGATTTCGCACTTGATGCGGCCGTTCTTCAGGTACATCTTGAGGGGGATCAGGGCCAGGCCCTTTTCCCGCGTAATGGCCAGCAGCTTATCGATCTCCCTCCGGTGCAGCAGTAACTTGCGATTGCGGATGGGGGGGTGGTTCTCGCGGTTGCCGTGGGAGTACTGGCTGATGTGCGCGTTGATCAGCCAGGCTTCGTTGCTCAGCACATTGGCGTAGGCTTCCTTGAGTTGGACCTTACCGTCTTTGGCGGCCTTGACCTCGGTGCCGGTGAGCACCATGCCACACTCGAAGCGGTCCAGCAGGAAATAGTTGTGGAAGGCTTGCCGGTTGTCGCTGAGGATCTTGAGAGTAGCGTCTTTCTTGTCAGCCAAATTGACCTCAACGCGCGGAAGCCCAACTGCGTCAATACGTTTAGATGGTTCCGATCAGGAATCCAACTTCATTTTATCACGAGGCCGTTTGCCAAGACTGAGAATGCGGCGAAATATGTATCCTTTCAATCGCTTAACCGCGATCGTGCTAACCGCCGGGCTGCTCGGTCCGATGCTTCCGCTGGAAGCCAGGACTAAGAAAGGCGACAAGTTCCTGACCGAGGGGCGTATCCATGAGCAGAAGAAGGAGTGGGACGCCGCGCTACAGGCCTACGAAAAGGCGCTTTCTGAAGACCCGTCCGACATCCTGTACCAAATGGCGGCCACCAAGGTCCACTTCCAGGCCGCCCAATCGCACATCGATAAGGCATTCAAACTGCGTACCGAGGGTCAGCTCGGGGAAGCCCTGCTCGAATTCCAGAAGGCGTACGCGATCAATCCGGGGTCGGCGGCGGCAATCCAGGAAATCCGCCGCACTACGGAGATGATTGACCGTGAGCGCAAACGCGTGGAGGAGACAGGGAAAGAGGCCGATGCCAAGGAGCGCGCCCTGACGGCCGGCGACATGGCCAAAAAGGAGACGGAAGACCGCATCGCCAGCATTCTCCCGGTTCCCCGGTTGCGGCCCATCGACCCCAACCCGCTTTATTTGAAAATGAGCGGTTCCCCCAAATTGCTGTTTGAGACGGTTGCCAAGCTGGCCGGCATCAGCGTGATCTGGGACCAGGACTATCCGGCGCCGGCGGGGAATCGCAACATCCCGGTAGAATTCGAAAACTCCACGCTCGAAGAGGCGCTGGATTATCTGGCGCTGATCACCAAGAGCTACTGGAAGCCGCTCTCACCCAACACCATCTTCATTACGGTGGACAGCGTCAACAAGCGGCGCGACTACGAGGAGCAGGTGGCGAAGGTGTTCTATCTTTCCAACGTCAACACGCCGCAGGAACTCCAGGAAATCGTCAACGCGGTGCGCACGGTGGCCGATATTCCGCGCTTCTTCCCGTACACCGCGCAGAACGCCATAATTGCGAAAGGCAGCGCCGACCAGATGGCCCTGGCGGAGAAGATTTTGCACGATCTGGATAAGCCCAAGAGCGAGGTGGTGGTAGACATCATCGTGATGGAGGCCAGTTCGGTCTATTCGCGGCAACTCACGGCGGCCATCGCTTCCACCGGCCTGAACGTTCCGGGGAATTTCACTCCGCGCGGCGGACTCAAGGTGGTCACCGATGCCATCACGCCCGCTACGCCCCCCGTCGCCGGTACCCCCGCCACCACGACTCCCACCACCGGCAGCTTCGTCCCGTTCTCCAACCTGGGGCGGCTTTCGACGGCGGATTTTTCCGCTACCATCCCGAGCGCCCTGCTGCAAGCGGTGTTGAGCGATGCCAATACCAAGGTGTTGCAATCGCCGCAACTGCGCGCCGTGGATAACCTGAAGGCGACCCTGAAAATCGGCGACCGCCAACCCACCGCCACCGGCAGCTTCGGGTCTGGCCTGGGCTCCGCCGGCCTCGGTGTGAGCCCGCTGGTAAACACGCAGTTCACCTTCATCGATGTCGGGGTCAATGTGGAAATCACCCCCCGCGTGCATGATAACGGCGATGTCTCGCTACACGTGGAGCTGGACATTTCGGCGGTAACCAAAACCGTCTCCCTGGGCGGCATCGATCAGCCCGTCATCGGGCAGCGCAAGGTCTCGCACGATATTCGCATGCATGAGGGCGAGGTGCAGCTTTTGGCGGGCCTCACCAAATATCAGGAAACCAAGACCCGCACCGGAGTTCCCGGGCTCGCCAGTATCCCGCTTCTCAAGTACCTCTTTACCGGCGATAGCGTCACCCGGGACCGCCAGGAACTGATGATCGCGCTGATCCCGCACATTGTGCGTCGGCCGGAATACACGGCGGAGAATCTGCGCGGTATCGCCGTAGGCAACCAGCAGGCGGTGCATCTGACCTATGGACGCCAAGCGGGTTCGACGCCGTTGGTTATTCCGAAGAAGGAAGATCCCACGCCGAATATGGCCGTCCAGCCCGTGAAAAAGGAAAATTCGGGGATGTCAAATCCGCCGCTTTCGAATCTGGCGGCGCCGCCGCTGACTCCACCCACGCTGGGCGCGCCGGGTCTGGTTCCGCCGGCCACTGCTCCGCCGCTGGGCGCACCGGGGCTGGCTCCGCCGGCGACTGCTCCGCCGATGGGCGCGCCTGGGCTGGTTCCGCCGGCGACAGCCCCGGCCTCTGGCGAACCAGCTAAGCCCGCCGCGCCCAAGCCAGTGGGCAACGCCGTGGTCCGTTTCCTGCCCCCGCGGGTGGAAACCAGCCCGCTGGGCGTGACGACCATAGCCCTCATTATTGAGAATGCGACCGAGGTTTCTTCGGCGCCACTGCAAGTCACTTTCGATCCGAAGGTGGTCAAGCTGAACGACGCCGGCCGCGGCGATTTCTTCTCCAGCGATGGGCAGATTCCGTTGTTCACCAAGAGCATCCAGAACGATGCGGGCGCGGCGGCCATGAACCTGAACCGCCTGCCCGATACCCCGGGCGTCAGCGGTTCCGGCGTCCTGACCACCCTGATCTTTCAGGCCGTCGCCAAGGGCACCACCACGGTGACCGTTCCCAACCTCACGGTGCGCAACGCGCAGGGGCAGGTGGTGTTCTCCGGCAGCCCGCAGATGACGATTAACGTGAAGTAGTATGCGGGGCAAGAATCAAAGAGGACTTACCCTGGTTGAGCTGATCGTGGCATTCACGATCATGCTGATTCTCACCACCATGGCCGTCCCGTTAGCCCGCTCCAAAGTGCGCGCGATGCGCGAGCGGGAGCTGCGCAACGATCTGCGCGAGATGCGTTCGGCCATCGATAAGTACAAGGACTATGCCGACCTAGGCTATCTTGGTCCCCAGAAACTCGGTACGAACAACTGGCCCGAGACGCTGGAGGTTCTGGTGGAAGGTGTGAAACTGCCGGGCCCGGACGGCAAGAAGATGCGTTTTCTGCGCCGCATCCCGGCGGATCCGTTCACGGGAAAGACGGAATGGGGTATGCGCAGCGACCAGGACGACCCCAAATCGCTGAGCTGGGGCGGCCAGTGCCTGTTCGACGTGTATAGCAAGACAATGGAAAAGGCAGGCGATGGAAAGCCCTACACAGAATGGTAAACCGGTGATGGGACGCGCACGGCGCGCCATGAAGCGGCTGCGCGGTTTCACGTTCGTCGAATTGATGGTGGTGATCACGATCATGGTGATCCTGATCTCAATGGCGATTCCGATTTACAACCGGTCCATCATCCGCGCCAAGGAAAGCGTGCTGAAAAATAATTTGTTCACGCTGCGTACCGTAATCGATAACTACTCTTACGACAAAGGGAAAGCGCCGCAGAACCTGCAGGATTTGGTCACCGAGGGTTACCTGCAAAAGTTACCCGTCGACCCCATGACGGGAAATAATCAGGGTTGGCGCACGGTTATGGAAGACGCCAGTCTGAGTATTTCGCAATCCGAGCCCGGCATTTTCGATGTGCATAGCGGCTCGGAAAAAATGGGAATGGATGGAACGGCGTATTCCGAGTGGTGAGCGGGCGCTTTACTGCTAACCTAATCTTTTCATGAACCGATTTCTGCCGGCAGCCGCGGCGCTATTGTTGGCGGGGTGCGGCTATGTGGGCGATCCGTTGCCGCCGCTGGCCAATATTCCTTCGCGCGTGATCGATCTGGCGGCCATGCAGCGCGGCGGCCGGATTATCGTGCAGTTCACGGTCCCCGCCAAGACGAGCGAGGGCCACCCCATTCCTCCGCCGCTGCACCTGGATCTGCGCGCCGGCACGGCGGACCACTTTGAGGAGAACCAATGGGCCGCCGGCGCCCGGCAGCTTCCCCCGGGTGCGATGGCCAATGGCGTCGCGCGCTACGAGATCCCGCTGGGCGATTGGACCGGCAAAGAAGTGATTTTCGGAATGCGGGCGGTGGCCGGCAACGGCAAGCATTCGGGCTGGTCGAATTTCGTGGCGGTGCCGGTAGTGACGCCGCCGCAGAAGCCGGGCGGCATAGCGGCGGCCACTACGCTAAAGGGCGTCCACCTCACGTGGCAGGCGCCAGGCACGGACTTCCGCGTATTCCGCAAGACCGACGAGGGCGGCTACGCGCCGGTCGCCAACGTGCAGGCGCCCGAGTGGACGGACACGGCTACGGAATTCGGCCAGCGCTACACCTACGTGGTGCAAACAATCGTCAAGCTGGACATTCGCAAGGAGGCCGAAAGCGAATTGTCCGACGATGCATCGATCATTCCGCGCGACATTTTCCCGCCGGCCGCTCCGAAGGGAGTGCAGGCTACCAGCGCTCCCAACTCGATTGAACTCAACTGGGAGCGCAACGGCGAAAGCGACCTGAACGGCTACCGGGTATATCGCGCCGAGGGCAACGGGGCGCTGGAGAAACTCGCCGACGTCTCAGTGGTGCCCAGTTATTCGGATCGCAGGGTGGATCACGGCAAGACCTACCGCTATGCGATTGCCGCCGTGGACCAGGCGGGGAACGAGAGCCCGCGCTCCGCACCGATAGAAGTAGCCATACTATAGACTTGGCAAATACACCGCCGTAAGGTGGTGGTCTCAAGTTATACCATTAATTGAAGTTCATGTGATTTTCCGGTATATGTTGGTGTATACTATTTTTTATGATTATTTCCATGCGGCCGCACGCCACCCGAGAAGAAATCGACCATGTTCGCGAACGCATTGCGGAGTTTGGCTATAAGGTGCATTCCATTGAGGGCGAAGAGCGGGTGGTGATTGGCGTGGTGGGGGTTGGCGATGTGACTGCCTGCCTGGAATCGCTGGAAGCCACGCCCGGAGTGGAGACGGCCATGCGCATCTCCGCCCCGTACAAGTTCGTTAGCAAGGAGTTCCGAAAGGGCCGCTCGGCGATCAAAATCAACGGGTGTGAAATCGGCGGCGCCGAGTTCGTCATGATGGCCGGTCCGTGCTCGGTGGAGAGCGAAAAGCAGATTATGGATACGGCCGAGGGTGTGGCGGCGGCCGGCGCCCGGATCTTGCGCGGTGGCGCCTTCAAGCCGCGGACGTCGCCCTACGACTTTCAAGGGATGGCACTGGAGGGGTTGAAGCTCCTGCGCAAGGCCAAGGAGCGCACCGGGCTCGGCATCATCACCGAGATCATGAGTGAACGCGATGTGGAAATGGTAGCCGAGTACACCGACTGCATGCAGGTAGGCGCGCGCAATATGCAGAATTTCGCGCTACTGAAATCGCTGGGTGCCTGTGGGCGGCCGGTGCTGTTGAAGCGCGGCATGAGTTCCACCATCAAGGAACTGCTGATGTCGGCCGAGTACATTGTGGCCCATGGCAACCCTAACGTGATTCTGTGCGAGCGCGGCATACGGACCTTCGAGACCGCTACCCGCAATACCTGCGATATCTCGGCCGTACCGGTGTTAAATGAGCTCACGCACCTGCCCGTGGTTCTCGATCCGAGCCACGCCGCGGGCAAGCGCAGCCTGATTCCCGCGCTCTGCCGCGCCGGCGTGGCGATCGGCGCCGATGGCTTGATCGTGGAAGTCCATCCGTGTCCCGAGAAGGCTGTCAGCGACGGGGCGCAGTCGCTCACATTGGCCGATTTCGCTCGGATGATGAGCGAACTGAAGCCGTACATCCGGCTTTGGAACGAGGCGCGCGCCAGCGAACTCGCGGCTGTGTGATACTCGATTCGTGACCCCTAAAACCCGCGCGTGGCTGCTGATCCTGCTGATTTTGGCACTTTGCGGTCTCGCACTGTGGGGCGTGATCTGGTACCGCTCGCGGTCCCTCTCACCCGCCGCGATGCTCAAACGCTTGCCTACCGATGACGCCGTCGTGCTGTACATCGATTTCAGCCGCTTGCGGGCCGGCGGCATTCTGGAATTACTCGACAGCTCCAGGGTGGGCGAGGACCCTGAGTATCGCAGTTTCGTGCGTCAGACCGATTTCGATTATAAACAGGATTTGGATGCCGCCATGGTCGCCTTCGCGCCCAAGGGCAAATTCATGCTGCTCAAGGGCCGGTTCGATTGGAAGAGCCTCAAGAGCTACGTCCAGGGCAACGACGGCAGATGCAATAATTCCTTCTGCAAGATGGCGGGTAGTTCGCCCGAAAAACGGATTTCCTTCTTCCCCATGCAATCCAACTTCATGGCGATGGCGGTGAGCGATGACGAGTCGGGGGCGCTGCGCATGAATACCGTGGACGCGCGGGGGGATGCGGAAATTCCCAACGCGCCCCTCTGGCTTTCGATTCCGCCCTCGGTGGTGAAATCCGGACAGAGTCTGCCGCCCGGTACACAGATGTTCGCGCGCAGCCTGGAGCGTGCCCAGGCGGTCACCTTGGCTATGGTTCCGGAAGGCGATCACTTTGCCGCCAAACTGAATGTGCGCTGCGCCAACGATGCTGACGCCAGCGCACTGGCGGTGGACCTGAACAAGACCACGGGACTGCTGCGCGAGATGATCGAGCGGGAACGCCAGAAGGCGAACCCTGCCGACCTGAGTGGGTTTTTGACTTCCGGCGCTTTTCGCAGCGAGGGTGCGCGGGTGTCGGGCTACTGGCGCATCACGCGCGCGCTGATCGAGAATCTTCTGGGCGGGAGCTAAGCGGATCGCACAAGTTTTTTGCCGGTGTTCATCTGCGACGCCTAGCTAGCCCTTGAGATCGCGGAACGCTTCCTCGATTTCGCGTTTCGCTTCGGGCGTGGGGACAATCAACGGGAGGCGCGGCGGACCTCCGTAGTAGCCGTTCAAGTCCATGGCGTATTTGAGGCCGGGGACGCCGTACTTCGAGGTCACAAGCGCGGAAGCGCGGCCGATGCGGTTCTGCCAGTCCAAACCGGCCGCGTCTTCGCGGGTCCGGTAGGCTTCCCAGATGGCGATCGCCGAATACGGCGCGGCGTTGGCATAGGCTAGGATAGCTCCGCAGGCGCCCATCAAAAGCGATGGCCACAGCGTGGGAGCAGAGCCCACCAGTACCTGGAAGCCGTGCTTCACTTCGCGGATCGTCTGCATGACTTTTTCCAGGTTGCCCGAGCTTTCCTTGATGGCAATGATGTTGGGATGCTCGCTCAAGCCAACCACGGCTTCCACCGCAATATCGATGCCGGTGGTCTGCGGCCAGTTGTAGATGATGAGCGGGATTTTGCACTGGTCCGCCACGGTGCGGAAGTAGAGCATCTGCGCGTCGGTACGGTTGATCAGATTTTTGTAGTAATGGGGCGTGCGGACCATCGCCGCCTTGTAGCCCATCTCGGCGGCGCGATTGGTCAGGAGCACAGTTTCGCGCACGCTCTCCGCGCCGGTGCCCGCGATCAGTAATTTCTCCGGCGCGGCGTACTTTGCCACCTGCTCCCAGACGGTGAATTTTTCATTCGGCATGAGCATCACGCTCTCGCCGGTGGAACCCATCACGACGTAACCGGAGAGTGTAGTGAGGTTCCACTTTTCGACGTTGTGCTGGATTTTGGATACATAAATGTTGCCGTCGTAGTCGAATGGAGTGGTGATTGGTGGGAAAATACCTTGTAGCTTCATATCGGGTGTAATTCCAAAATAGCACCTGGACACAACGGGGATGGTTCACACATGTTTTCTCTTGAAATCGATTGCGATCCGGAAGACCGCGACCTGCTGATTGCGGAGTTATGGGAGCAGGGCTCAGCGGGCATGGTGGAACTGAACGCACAAACGGTCCGCTCTTTCTTCGAGGATGACGTGAATCGCGCCGGCCTGCTGAAGCTTTTTCCCGGCGCGCGCCAGCGCGAGGAAGAAGCGTGCGATTGGGTCCAATCCTCGCGCGATTTGTTGCAGCCCATGGAAGTGGGGCGTCGCTTCTTTCTGGTGCCGGAGTGGCGCGACGACCCAGCGCCCGAAGGCCGCTTCCGCATCGCGGTGAATCCGGGAATGGCGTTCGGCACCGGAGTTCATGAGACTACGCGGCTGTGCATCGAGGCGTTGGAAGATTACCTGCAGCCCGGGATGAGCGTGCTGGACGTGGGCACCGGGTCGGGCATTCTGGCGAAGGCGGCGAAGTTGCTGGGGGCGGGGAAGGTGACGGCCTGCGATATCGACCCGGTGGCGGTGGAAATCGCGGGCGAGGGGTTTGTGGGCTCGGTGGATGCGGTGGCGGCGGGTGCGGCAGACGTGGTGATGGCCAACATCAGTCCCGAGGCAATCGCGGCACTGGCGGGGGATCTGCTGCGCGTGCGCAAGGCGGGCGGAGTGCTGCTGGCCAGCGGCTTCGAAGCGCATGAAGTGGAACAGGTGTGCGCCGCGCTGCCGGAGGCCCGCGAGGTGCGGCACAAAGGAAAGTGGGCGCTGCTGGTGGTGTGAGCCCTTGACAGGGCGCCGCGCGGCCTGGCGGCCCAGACTCTTTTCGGTTGCTACCCTAAAGAGGTGCGCACTTTCTTCCATGTCGATATGGACGCGTTTTTCGTCTCAGTGGAAGAGCTGTACGACCCTTCGCTTGCAGGCAAGCCGGTAGTGGTGGGCGGGCGGCCCGATGAGCGCGGCGTGGTGTCGGCGGCCTCTTACGCGGCGCGCAAGTTCGGCGTGCATTCGGCGATGCCGCTGCGCACGGCGTACCAGCGCTGCCCGCAGGCCATCTTCGTGGACGGGCATCCCGAACGGTATCGCGAATACTCGCACAAGGTCCACGAGGTGCTGAAAGGGTTCTCGCCGCTGGTGGAAATGGCGTCGATCGACGAGGCCTACCTCGACATCACGGGCACGGAGCGGCTCTACGGGCCGCCGTTGCGGGCGGGGCATTTGCTGCACGAACGCATGAAGGCGGCGACCAACCTGAACTGTTCCATCGGCATCGCTGCATCGCGCCTGGTGGCCAAGATCAGCTCAGACCAGGCCAAGCCCAACGGCGTGCTGTGGATCATCCCGGGACAGGAGGCGGCGTTCCTGGCGCCGCTGGATGTGCGCAGAGTGCCGGGGGTGGGCAAGGTGACGGAGAAGCAACTGCACGCGGTTGGTATCCGAAAGGTGGGCGACCTGGCGCGTCTGGACGAGGCGTTTCTGGAACAACGCTTCGGCAAGTGGGGGCTGGCACTGGCCGGAAAATCACGCGGGCTGGACGCCGGCGGCTGGTTCGATAGCGAGATCGGCGAAGAGGAAGGTCCGAAATCAATCGGCCACGAGCATACCTTCAACGAAGATACGGCGGATCTGGACCGTATCGAATCCACGCTGGCGCGCCTCTCGGAGATGGTGGGCCGGCGGCTGCGGGAGCACAAACTGCAGGCGCGCACGCTGCAACTGAAGCTGCGGTACGCGGATTTCTCCACCATCACACGCGCGCACTCGGCGCCGCGCGGCACCGATCTCGACACCGAAATCTTCGAGGAAATCCGCGAACTGTTCCGGCGCAACTGGAAGGCGGGCGCCACCGTCCGCCTGCTGGGCGTGCAGGCCGCGGGATGGGCGGAAGGCGGCGAGCAGATGGACCTGCTGGGCGAAGCGAGCCACGAAAAGTGGAAGCAGACGCTGGCCGCGGCAGACCGTATGCGCGATAAGTTCGGCGAATCCGCGGTTTCGCTGGCGTCGTCGTTGCGGGGCAAATTCAAGGAACGCACGCACGAAAACCCGGCATCCCTGCCCGGCAAGAAACCGTCCTGAAACCCAGTGGGACAGACCATCGCCCTGCGTGGTCTGCCATGGCTCGCTGAAGCACGGCGGTTTGACAGACGACAAAAGGCGATCGTCTGTCCCACCTTTAACTGTGACGCCAGGTAAGGAAGCCGACGATCGTCTTGGCGTCTTCGATCTTGCCCTCGGCGACCATCTCCGCGAGTTCCTTGCGCTTGAACCAGCGGGCTTCGATGCGCTCGTCGTCCATCGGAGTGGCCTCGCCGGCGATGAGACCCTGGGCGAGGAAGATGGTCATGCGCTCCTGCACGAAGCCAGGGCTCACCCAGAAGGACGCGAGCTTGCTCCACTTGTGCGCGGTGTAGCCGGTCTCTTCCTTTAATTCGCGCCTGGCTGCCTGCAAGGGCTTCTCACCGGGCTCCAGGCGTCCCGCCGGCAGTTCCCAAAGATACTTCTCCGCGGGCAGCCGGTACTGGCGCACCAACAGCACGCGCTTCTTCTCGTCGACGGCCATCATCACCGCGCTGCCGATATGGCGCACCACGCTGCGTTTGATCTCGAATTTCGTCTTGGGGTCCACCGCCACGTCCTCGGTGACGCGGAAGAGGCCGCAATCGTATACCTGTTTGGAACTGGTGATTTTCATGATTTGGATTGGATGGCGCGCGCGAACTCTTCCGCGCTACGCGTGTTCAAAATGTCGTCCGGTCCCAGCCATCCGCGGCGCGCCGTGACTACGCCGTAGCGCATGTTGGCGAGTTGTTTGGGATGGTGCGCGTCGGTGGAGATGGTGAACTTCGCACCCTTGGCCTTGGCGGTGCGGATCAGCGTGCCGTGCAGGTCCAGCCGCTCCGGGCTGGCATTGACCTCCAGCCAGACACCGCGGCGCACGGCCTCGGCCACGACGCGGTCGAAATCGAAGGGGAACGGGTCGCGATGCAGCAGGATGCGGCCGGTGGGATGTCCCACGACGCGCAGGTGCGGGCACTCCAGCGCGCGCAGCAGGCGGTCGGTCATCTCGGCAGACTCCTGGTTCATGTGGCTGTGCACGCTGCCAATCACCAGATCGAGTTCGGCCAGCGCGTCATCGGCCAGATCCATGGCGCCGTCCTTGAGGATGTCGCACTCGATGCCGCTGAAGACGCGGATGCCCAGGCCGATGCGATTGATCTCGCGCACGTGGCGGGCGAACTCCACCACACGCTTTTCATCCAGCCCGTTGGTCATGGAAAGCGCCTTGGAGTGGTCGGTGATGGCAATGTACTGGAGGCCGCGTTGGCGCGCCGCCTCGGCCATTTCCTCCACGGTGGCGCGGCCATCGGATTCGGTGGTGTGCATGTGCAAGTCGCCGCGGATGTGGTGCAGTTCCACTAACTCGGGAAGGCGCCCCTGTTCCGCGGCTTCGATTTCGCCGGTGTTCTCGCGCAGCTCCGGGGGGATCCACGGCAGCCCCAACGCCTGGTAGATGCCTTCCTCGGTCTCGCCGGCGACCCTGGCATCGTCGGCCACGCGGAAGAGGCCGTACTCGCTCAGCTTGAGCCCCATCTTCACGGCGCGGATGCGGATGGCCACGTTGTGGTCTTTGCTACCGGTGAAGTACTGCATGGCGGCGCCGAAGCTTTCCGGCAGCAACGCGCGGACATCCACCTGCAAGCCTTCGCGGCCCACTTTGGCGCTGGCCTTATTCTCGCCGTGGCCGAGCACTTCCTCCACCCGCGGGTAGGCGACGAATTTATCGAGCGCGTCGGTTGCCGAGGGTCCGGTCACCAGCAGATCGAGATCGCCCACTGTCTCACGTCCGCGCCGCAGGCTGCCCGTGGGGGTCACGGCATCCACGCCCGGCACCTGGCGGAGCAGTTCGTCGAGTTCGGCGGCGACGCCTTCGGCATAGCTCAACAGATATCGTCCGGTGCGCTGGCGATACCCGGCGATGGAGCGTAGCACCTTTTCTTCCAGCTTGGCGCCCATGCGGGGCAGCGTGCGCAACTTCTGCTCCTGGCAGAGGCGCTCCAGTTCGTCGATCGTGCTGATGCGGAAGTGCTCGAAGATGAGCGCGATACTCTTGGGGCCCAAACCCTGGATTTTGAGGAACTCGAGCGCGGTGGGCGGGAATTTTTCGAGCAGTAGATCGCGGCGCTCGCAGGAACCGCTTTCGGCAATTTCCGCCAGCACGTGCGCCAGTCCCTTGCCGATCCCCGGAATGTCGGTGACTTTGCGTTCCGGGTCGCGAAGGATATCGACGATGCGCTCCGGGTAGCCTTCCACGGCAGTGGCGCCGTTGCGATAGCTGCGAATGCGAAACGAGTCTTCGGCGGCGATCTCCATCAGATCGGCGGTTTCCCAGAGCACGCGGGCAATTTCCTTGTTCTCCAAGCGGGATACCCCCCTCCAATTGTATCGAGTCGGATTGGTCCTGTTGGCGTGCACTCTTGTCTCATGCAAGATGAGCCTGAAGCGGGCCCTGGATTCTCATACAAGATGAGCCTGAAGGCGAGTAGCGAGATGCTGGGAGTTGATCATCAGCATGGACGATTCACAAGCAAGCAGCCTGGAGCAGATTCAGGC
>JANYAH010000334.1 GCA_025361425.1 Candidatus Solibacter sp.
GCCTGAATCTGCTCCAGGCTGCTTGCTTGTGAATCGTCCATGCTGATGATCAACTCCCAGCATCTCGCTACTCGCCTTCAGGCTCATCTTGTATGAGAATCCAGGGCCCGCTTCAGGCTCATCTTGCATGAGACAAGAGTGATGCACCGAAAAGGCGAGGCCGGGTCCATAATAGAAGGTTGCAGATTCTCCTGGTCTCCACCTACGAAATGGGCCGCCAGCCCTTCGGCCTTGCCTCTCCGGCCGCCTGGCTGCGCGCTGCGGGCCACGACGTCACCCAGGCCGACGTCTCCGTCACCCCCATGCCCAGCCACGCCGTGGAGACCGCCGGCCTCATCGCCTTCTTTCTCCCCATGCACACCGCCACCAGGCTCTTCCTCCGCCTGGTGGACCGCATACGCGGCGTCAACCCACGCGCCCACCTCTGTGCCTACGGCCTCTACGCCCCCCTCAACGAGCGCCTCCTCCGCGGCGCCGGCGTCGGCACCATCCTCGGCGGCGAATTCGAATCCGGACTGTGCGACCTCGCCCGCCGCCTCTCTGCCAACGCCCTGGCGCCCGGTCCCAAACTTCCCCTCATCTCCACCGGACGCCAGAAGTTCCTGGTCCCCGATCGCAAAGGCCTGCCCCCCCTCGGCGCCTACGCCCAACTCGTCGTCCCGGACGGTACCCGCCGCGTCGGCTACACTGAGGCATCCCGCGGCTGCAAGCACTTCTGCCGCCACTGCCCCGTCGTCCCCGTCTACCGCGGCCTCTTCCGCATCGTGCAGTCTGATATCGTCCTTGAGGACATCCGCCGCCAGATCGCCGCCGGCGCCGCCCACATCACGTTCGGCGATCCCGATTTCTTCAACGGCCCCGGCCACGCAATTCCCATCGTCGAAGCCCTCCACCAAGAGTGGCCCTGGCTCAGCTATGACGTCACCATCAAGGTCTCACACCTCCTCAAGCACCGCGACCTGCTCCCCATCCTCAAACGCACCAACTGCGCCTTCGTCACCAGCGCCATCGAATCCCTCGACGACGCCGTCCTCGCCAAGCTCGACAAGGGCCACACGCGCGCCGATTTCCTGGGAATCGTCGCCATCACCCGCGCCATCGGCCTCCCGCTGGCCCCCACCTTCATCCCCTTCCACCCCTGGACCACCATCGAGGACTATCGCACCTTCCTGCGCACTTTACTCGAACTCGACCTCAGCACGCAGATCACCCCCATCCAACTGGCGATCCGCCTGCTGATCCCGGAAGGCTCGCTCCTCCTGGAACTCCCGGAGGTTCGCAATCTGGCCGGCCTGTTCGACCCGCAAGCGCTCTACTACCCCTGGCGCAATCCGGACCTCGCCCTGGATACCCTCTGTGCCAAAATCCAGGAGACCATCAAGCACGAAGAAAAGCGCCGCACCCCTCGCGCCGAAATCTTCCGCCAGATCTGGGAGCTTGCGCAGACCGGCGAATTCCCCGACCTGCCGCTAGCATCGCGTGCCACAATCCCCTATCTGACTGAGCCCTGGTACTGTTGAGCGGAACCAACCGAGGAGCAGTTAGCTCTTGTATAAATCACCGCCGCGGGCGGCACCGCAATGTGCCTATACCCCATGGGCTTCCGCCCCACCGGGCCATTCTCGCTCTCGGCCAGCGACCGTACCACCTCCCCTTGCCTGACCTCCGTCCACGGCGCTGATGTGATACCCCCCGGTCCCCCTGATGCGCCGTGCCGATGCGCAAGCATCGGGGGCGCCCTTGCGGATCCGGCTTCCTCATCTCGCATGAGACAAGCCTGGGATGCTCCCGAAGTGCGAAAGTCAGGCTAAGATAGAGCATTGCTCAAGAGTATTGGCGACGCATTAATCGCTTTTGGACCGGTGGGCGTATTCGTCATCGGGTTCTTCGATTCACTCGGCGTGCCGCTGGTCGGCGGAGTGGACTTCCTGCTGATCTACCTGGCGGCGAACACGCCGCACGTGGCATACATCGCCGCTACCACCGCAACCATGGGCTCAATCCTGGGCAACCTGATTCTCTTCCGCGCCGCGCGCTATGGCGTCCGGCGGTTCGCGCGCGACGAAGCACCGGAAGGCAAACGGCGGAAGTTCCGGCTCTGGTTCCAGCGCTACGGATTGCTCACGGTCTTCATCCCGGCGGTGACTCCGATCGTGCCGCTGCCGCTCAAGTTCTTCGTGATATCGGCCGGCGCGATGAATACGCCGGTGGGCCGTTTTCTAGGGGTAGTCCTGTTAGCGCGCGTGATTCGTTATTACGGCGAAGCGTATTTGGGCGTACGCCTGGGCGAGGATGCGCGCGGCTTTTTGACCCACAACGCGTGGAACATCGCCGCCGTCGCGGTCACCATGGCGCTGGTGCTGGTAGGCTTAGTCAGGTGGTATGATCGGCGGCGGGTGGAGGCCTGAAGCGTGCAGTCCTCGAAGCGGAAAGTGGCGATCGGTGTTTTGGGCGGCAGCGTCCTCGCGGCCGCGCTTGGTTTTTTTCTGTTCCGCATGAAAGATCTCTCTCCCGGTTACGTGCAGCTCCGCACCTTCATGGATGACGCCGCGGGGCTGATGGATGGCGTGCAGGTGCGGCTAAACGGCATCCCCATCGGCTACCTGGACGGCCAGAAGCTGACCAACTCGCGCGACCCCAATCGGAAAATCCAATTTGACCTGAAAGTGAAAGAGTCCTACCTGCGGGAGATCCCAGTGGATTCGGTGGTGGGTCTGGCTTCCGACAACCTACTGGGAGGCCAGTACATCGGGATTCGCCGGGGGCGGAGTGGGCAACACGTCCAGGCCGGGGCCGAATTGGGTACGACGCTGGCACAGGACATGACCAAGATGATGGCGCAGATGAGCCGGCAACTGGACCGGCTGCAGGAGGTGGTCACACGCGCCGACAAATTGATGTCGAGCGTGGGCACCGGCAGCGGCGCCATTGGCAAGATCGTGCAGGATCCGCAATTGAAGACGGGCGCCGGGGTGAGCGGCGAACTCGATCAGTTGATGGCCGAGGTACAGCACGGCCACGGGACGATCGCGAAGCTATTCTACACCGACCCGCTCGACGCCCAGTTACAGGCGCCGCTGAAGCGACTGGACGCGGTCCTGGCGGGCGCGGACAGGACATCCGGCAGGTTGAAGGAATTCCAGGACGGCCTGGAACGCGCCACCGGGGAGTTTCACACCCTCGAAGCCCAGGTCAAGGCAGGCAAGGGTTCGTGGGCCAATCTCGACCCGTTGCAAGCGCGCTTTGACGAGTTGACGGTCAAGATCGACGGCATGATGGATAGAATCAACTCCGGGCAGGGCACCGCCGGACAGTTGATGGTGAACCCGCAACTCAACGAAGCGCTGGCTGGAACGACGCGCGAGCTTCAGGAACTGGCCAAGGGTTTGAGGGCTAACCCGAGAAAGTTTATCGCACTCCGGTTTTTCTAAAAGAGAGGCGGGCCGGATGGCAAAGTTTTCCATCGCTTTCAAAGCTGCGGGGGGAAGCGGCGGGGCGCCGAAACCGGGCTGGGGGGCAACTCCGGCAGGCGCTCAAATCGGGACTTCGCAAGATTGACAAAAGACAACTTAACTGCAATGGCTTGAGGGAAATAGCGCACTCCTAAAACTCTTGAGTCTGGCAACCCGACTGCCGGGGAACGCTACAATAGAACTTCCTATCCCTATTACGTTGGGCACATTCCATGCCGAAGAAAATCGCCATTGTCGAGGATGAAGCGGAACTGGCTGCGCTGATCGAGTACAACCTGGAGCGCCATGGGTATGAGTCACAGATTCTGGGGGGATCGAAAGGCACGATGCGCGCACTCGAGCAGGCCAAACCCGATCTGATTCTGCTGGATGTGATGCTGCCGGATGTGGATGGTTTTGAGTTGTGCCGGCAGATTCGGCAATCGGCGGTGCTGGCGCGCACGCCGGTGCTGTTCCTGACGGCGCGGTCGGACGAAGTGGACCGGGTGCTGGGACTGGAAATCGGCGGCGACGACTACATGACCAAGCCCTTCAGCCCGCGCGAACTGATGGCGCGCGTGAAGGCGCATCTGCGCCGTGAGGAGATGGATGCGGAACCGCCGTCGGCGGTGATTGGTCCGTTCCGGTTAGATCGCACGGCGCGGCGCGTGTTCCTGGGAGAGCGTGAGATTTCGCTGACCGCCACCGAGTTCAACCTGCTGGAGCACTTTCTGGCACATCCGGGCCGCGCCTACAGCCGGGATCAGCTTCTGGAAGCGGTGTGGGGCGAGTCGCGCAACGTCACGCCGCGGACGGTGGACGTGCATGTGCGCCGCCTGCGGGAGCAGATCGAAGAGCAGCCCGACAACCCTCGCTACCTGACCACGGTGCGCGGGTTCGGATATCGTTTCGAAGAAGCCGTATGACTGGCAAGATATTCCTGAAATTGATCGCGGGGGTTTTTTGCCTCCTGCTGCTGGCGCTGATGACGGTGGATTACTTCGCCACCAACGTGGCCAAGGAAAACTACATACAGAACCTCACTGGTCAACTGGCGGACAAGGGGCGGATGCTGGCGCTGACGTTTGCCGCGCCGGAAACCCCGGACGCCGAACAAGTGCGGCGCATGGCGAAGGCGGCGGGCGGGCGGATCACGGTGGTGCGCGCCGATGGCAAGGTGCTGGTGGATTCGGAGGCTGACGCCGCCGGCATGGAAAATCACCGTACACGGCCGGAGTTGGTGAAGGCGTTTCGCGGCGGATCGGGGTCGGACATTCGGCAGAGTGCCACCATCGGTGTGTCATTTCTCTACGTGGCGGTGCCGGTAACGGGCGGACGGAGCGCCATCCGGATCGCGTTCCCGCTGGCGGAGATTAATCGGCAAGTGAGCCAGATCCGCGGCAAGATTCTGGTGAGCACGGCGCTCGCGTTTTTGCCGGCGATTCTGATTGCGGCGGTGGCGGCGCGGTACATATCGCGGCGCTTTGCCACCATCATGTCGCACGCCGGCGAACTGGCGCGCGGCAACTTCCGGGCGCGACTGGCGGAGACGGATTCGAGCGAGTTCGGGCAACTGGCGCAGACCCTCAACGAAACCGCGGGGAATTTGCAAGAGGCCGTGGCGCAGTTGCAGCGTGAGCACGCCGAGCTGGAAAAACTGGAACGCGTCCGCAAGGATTTTGTGATCAACGTATCCCACGAATTGCGCACCCCGCTGGCCTCGATTCAGGGGTACACGGAGACGCTGATCGACGGAGCCATCGCGGATCCCAATTACAACATGCGCTTCCTGGGTATTATTCGTCACAATGCCGAGCGGCTGGCACGCCTGACGGAGGATCTGCTGACGCTTTCGCGGGTGGAACAGAAACGGCAGAAATTCGAATTCGAAATTCACTTCGCCAACGCGCTGATTCACGATGCCTTCGAAATGATGCGGCCGATCGCGGAGAAGAACCGGATTCAACTGGTGGAGGAGCGCGCGCCGGAGGATGCCGTGGTGTGCTGCGACAGCGAGGCGGTTTGGCAGATTCTCAGCAACCTGATGGAGAATGCCATCAAGTACACGCCCGAAGGCGGACGGATTTCGGTGGGGGCTCTGGCGCAGGGCCAAATGGTGGAGTTTTTCGTGCGCGACACCGGGGTGGGGATTCCAGAGGAAGACCTGCCGCGGCTGTTTGAACGTTTCTACCGTGTAGACAAGGCGCGCTCACGGGAGCTGGGCGGTACGGGTCTGGGGCTGTCGATTGTCAAGCACCTGGTGGCGGCGCACAATGGCGCCACGCGGGTGGAAAGCCGAGTTCACGAGGGGTCCACGTTCGCATTCACGCTTCCGGTGAATCATGCCACGCTGGGGGACGATACACTTAATCCCGAATTCACGGCATCTTAACCGCGCCGTAACATGCGCGGAGGTAAGGTGACGGTGACACCATGAAAAAGATCCTACTCATCGAAGACGACAAGGACCTCTTTGCCCTGCTGAAGTACAACCTGGAAAAGGAGGGTTTCTCTTTATCGGGGCAGCACACCGGGAAGGGCGCCATCGAGCTCTGCCGGCAGCAGCGTCCGAACCTGATTCTGCTGGACATCATGCTGCCGGATTCGGATGGGTTGGAGATCTGCAAGGGCATCCGCAAGGATCCCGATCTGGCCGCCATCCCGGTGATTTTTCTGACCGCGCGCGCCAGCGAAACGGACCGCATTGTCGGGTTGGAACTGGGCGCCAACGATTACGTGGTGAAGCCGTTCTTCGTGCGCGAGTTGATCGCGCGCATTAAGTTGCAGTTTCGCAATCAGGCCACTCCGACGCGACTGCTGGAGGCAGGCGGCGTGCAACTGGACCGCACGAGTTGCCAGGTGCGGCTCAACGGGACTCCGCTCCAGTTGACGGCCACCGAATTCCGGCTGCTGGAGTATCTGATGAATCGCCCGGGGGTAGTATTCAGCAGGGAACAACTGCTGAATGCGGTGTGGGGGCAGGATCGCGCGATCACGGACCGGGCGGTGGACGTTTATGTACTGCGCTTGCGGCAGAAGGTGGAACAGGATCCGGCGGCGCCGATACTGATTCACTCGGTGCGCGGCTTCGGGTACACGTTCGAACCGCGTCGGGCGATGGCGGCGGGGTAGGGCACGAGGCGCGGCCCAATGCCACTTAGTTTTCGCGTTACTGAACACCTGCATTAGTCGTGGGGCGGACCCCCTGGTCCGCGGCCGACGCCCCCGTCGGCCTGCGCGCACCTTGGATGATGTTGCGGTCGCGGGTCCAGGGGGTCCGCCCCACAATTTCTGCCGGATGCGCAGTTTTGGAAAAGTAAGTGGCATTGAGACTTCTGGCCTGCGCTACATCGCGCGGTTTCCTGGCGAAAGGCGGTAAACTGACTCTTCATGAAACATATGAAGGTTGGTGTTTCCATTTTGGTGGCGGCGGGATTCGTTGCCAGTGTGGTCCCGGGCAGCCGCGCTCAACAGCGGCCCGCGCCGAATAAGGAGCTTATCGCCGCGCGCCACGCGACCGAGCAGGCGCTGGCGGAGATCGCCATTATCGACCGCAAACTAATGGTGCCGATGCGCGACGGCAAGCGCATGGCGACCGACGTCTACCGTCCCAAGGACGCGTCGAAGAAGTACCCCATCATCTTCGTGCGCACGCCGTACAACTTCAACTTCTGGGACGTGCGCACTGGGGCGCCGCGCGATATGAGCGCGGAACTGGCGGCGGTGAAGCGCGGGTACGCGTTTGTGGAGATGAACGAGCGCGGGCACTTTTTCTCCGAGGGGCAATACGACATTCTGGGAGCGCCGCTGACGGATGGAACGGACGCGATCTCGTGGATGTCGCGGCAGCCGTGGTCGAACGGGAAGGTGGGGACCATCGGGTGCTCTTCCACCGCGGAATGGCAACTGGGCGTGGCGGCGCAGGGAAATCCGGCGTTCGCGGCCATGATCCCGCAGGGATTCGGCGCGGGCGTGGGGCGCGTGGCGCCGTACTACGAGCAAGGCAACTGGTATCGCGGCGGCGCGGTGCAGATGCTCTTCATCGCGTGGCTTTACGGGGAGCAGAATCAAGTGCGTCCGAGTTTCGCGGCCAACACGTCGCAGGCCGATTTAATCGAGGCTTCGAGGATGTTCGACCTGGCGCCGCAGATGCCGCCAGTAGACTGGGCGAAGGCGCTAACGCATCTGCCCGAGGCGGACATCATGAAGAGTGTGGGCGGCCCGGGTGGCATCTTCGCCGACCGGGCGGAGGTTTCGACGGGCGGAGCCATGATCAAGCGCGCGCCCAACGACCCCGCGTGGTATCGCGGCGGGCTGTGGCACGACGATATGAAGATCAACGTGCCGGGCTTCTGGTTCATGTCGTGGTACGACGTTTCGGTGGGACCGAATCTGGCGGCGTACAACTTCGTGCGGAAGACGGCACGGCCCGAGATCGCCGGGCAACAGTACGCGGTGATCGCGCCGACGCTGCACTGCGGGTATAAGCGTGCCAGCGAGCACACCAAGGTCGGCGAGCGGGATATGGGGGATGCACGGCTGGATTATGACGCGCTGACTTACGGCTGGTTCGACCATTTCCTGAAGGGCGAGGACAACCACATCTTACAAAAGACGCCCAGGGTTCTGTATTACACAATGGGCATGAATAAGTGGCAAAAGGCGGACACATGGCCACCGGCGGGAGCGCTTTCGATGACGTTATTCCTGGGGAGCGGCGGGAAGGCGAACAGCCTGAAGGGCGACGGAGCGCTGGGGACAGCGGCGCCGGGCACGGACAGTCCCGACGGGTTCGCCTACGACCCGATGAATCCAGTGCCCTCGTTCGGCGGCAACGTGTGCTGCACCGGCAACGCGGTGACAGGCGGCGCGTTCGATCAGCGCAAGATGGAAGAGCGGGCCGACATTCTGGTGTACACTTCCGAGCCGTTGAAGGAAGGGAAGGAGGCGAGCGGGCCGATTGAGGCGACGCTGTATGTGTCTTCGGACGCGAAGGATACGGATATCACGGTGAAGCTGATCGACGTGTATCCGGACGGCACGGCTTACAACCTGGACGAGACCATCCAGCGGCTGCGCTATCGCGAGGGATATGACAAGCCGCCGGTGTGGATGGAGGCGGGCAAGGTCTACAAAGTGACGCTGCAACCTATGAACACGAGTAACTACTTCCCCACCGGTCATAGTATCCGAATTGAAGTATCGAGTAGTAACTTCCCGCGCTTCGATCGCAATATGAATACCGGCGGCAATAACTACGATGAGGCGAAGGGCGTGGTGGCGCACACTGCGGTGCACCATTCCCGGCAGTATCCGTCGCAGGTGACACTTACCGTGGTGAAACGGGCGAACTGACTCCGGCAGACTGTTGGAGCCGCCGGCCGGCCACCCATAACACCGCCGCCAGCACCAGAGCCAACGCCGGAATCGCGTACATGGCGTCGTGCAGGCCCACGGCGCGCGACGCTTCCGCCGCCAAGCCCGACCGGTGCGCCAGAAAATCGCTCAGCCGTCCCGTCAGCAGCG
Organism: Candidatus Solibacter sp.; assembly: GCA_025361425.1. GTDB lineage: Bacteria > Acidobacteriota > Terriglobia > Bryobacterales > Bryobacteraceae > Solibacter. The sequence goes on from JANYAH010000334.1 coordinate 8,979, forward strand.
GGCCCCACGACGCCCCGCCCAAATACGTCACCACGAAGTAGACCGCCATGGCGCGGCCCCGCATCCCGGGGCCGACGACGTCCTGAATGGCCGCGTACACCAGCCCGTAGTACATCTGGAGTAAGCCATAGCCGATCATCGCCAGCCAGACCGCGCCCGCCACGCTGCCCGCCGGCATGCGAACGGCGGCGTACAACGGACCTGCCGCCGCCAGCGAGGCGCCCGCCGCGAGGTACAGGCGATTCTTCACCTGATCGCCCACCAGGCCCGCCGCCGCCGCGCCCAGGATCCCCGAGGCCCCCGAACCGATCCCCGTCCAGATTCCCGCCTGCGCCACGCTCAGGCCGTGATAGCGCGTCAGAAACGCCGGCAAGAACGTGGAGAAGCTGTAGAGCGCGAAATTGACCACCGCCCCCGAAGCCGCGATCCACCAGAACACGGCTGGCAGCCCAACCGCGCGTTCGCCCGCGGCCGGCAGGCGCGGACGCTCGGGTTCGCGCAACCACAACACCGCCGGCGCCAGCACGAGGCCTGGGATGGCGGCCAGCACCATCGCCATGCGCCAGCCGTGCGCCTGCGCCACCGAACCGCTGATGGCGGAGCTCAGCATGATGCCGACCGGCACCGCCATCATGAAGCCCGCCATGGCGCGCGCCCGCCGCGAGGCCGGGACCAGATCGCCGATCCAACTGGCCGCCGCCGGCGTACACACGGCTTCGCCAATCCCCACGCCCAAGCGCGTCCCGAGCAGCATGGCGTAGCTCGTGGCCAGCCCCGCGAGGCCGGTCAGCCCGGTCCAGAGCGCGATTCCGACGGCTAGCAATCCGCGCCGGCGGCGCGTATCGGCCAGTTTTCCCAGGGGCAATCCGGCCAGCGCAAACACGACGGTGAATAGCGTGAACAGTCCGCCCAGTTGGGTATCGGAAAGGGAGAACTCGTGGCGCAGGGGTTCGAGGATCGCGGCCAGCGTCTGACGATCGTAGAAGTTGAGGACGTTGACCAGGAAAAGAACGGCCAGTGCAGGTCCAACTGATTTGGATCTCACTGGCCGCTTACACTAACACATCACATCTTGATTTCGCTATCCCTCAGGTCTTTGGGAAGCTTGGGAGGCCTCGGCGGCATGGGTGGCCGGGGTCCACCGCCGCGCGGCGTGTCGGGCAGCACCTCGCTCGGCATGGTGCCTTCCTTGCGGACCGAGATCCAGCCGCGATTGGCCGTGATCTTGATGTTCGGCCCGTCGCCCACCTTGCCCTTCAGGGTCGCGCTGCGCCCTTCCGATTGCTTGGTGATCTGCGGGCCGAAATCGTTCACCGCGTCTCCCCGCTCCGCCGTCGCTTCCAGTTGGAAGGCCGCCTTTTCCGGCAGCAGCAGTTCGATTTTGCCCGAGCCCGAACGCGCTTCGATGGCGGCCAGCGGCAGCTTGCCTGGCGTCATCTCGATATCGCCGCGCTCCGTGTTCAGCTCCACCGACTGGGTGAACTGCTCAAGCTTGATGTCGCGGCCGCGGGTCACCAGGCGGATGGGACCAACAACGTCCCTGGCGCTGAATTCACCCAGATCCATGCTGATCCGTCCGGGCACCGCCTGTGCGCTCAATTCCGTGCCGCGCGTGCCTTCGAACTGGAGCGGCTTGGCCAGGTTCTTGAAGTTTAGCGTGCCGCTGAAACTGCCGTTAATAATTACTTGTCCGGCAATGTTCTCCAACTCCACGTCGGAGCCACGGCCTTGCAGATCGATCCGTCCCTTCACGTCCATCGCGCGAATCAGGTCGCTGCGGCTCACGTCCATGCGCACATTGCCGCCCACCTTGGAAAGCCGCACGTCGCCGCGGCTGGTGTTGATTTCGACGTCGCCCTCGATATCGCCCACCTCGTAATCACCCGCGCCGCCGCGCGATTCCACGGCCAGGCCGCGCGGCACGGTGACCTCTAAATCGTCGGAGATGCGTTGATTGCTGGGCACGCGATCCTGATTGCTGCGCACCACCAGGCGATCGCCCTGGACCACGATCTCTACCGGAGTTTCTGTGTTGGTGCGGTCGGCATCCTCGCGCCGGTAGGCGTTGATCAGCTTGCGCCCGTTCACCGTCACGTCTTTGGAATCGCCGCCGGTCACCTTAATGTTGCCGCGCGGGTTTTCGAAGACGATGCGCTTCATCCCGGCCGCACTACTGGTGGCCGACACCGGGTAGTCGTACTGCTGGCCCCAGAAATCCAGCCCGCCGCGCATGAAGCGCACCCCATGTTCGCGCGCCTGCCAGATACCGCTTCCCGCCACGCAGATCAGGACGACCAGCACAATTTCGCCGCCCGTGAAACTGCCGCGCACGCCTTGGCGATGCCAGATCAGCCCTTCGACCAGCCGCAACAAGCCCCAGGCGATCAGCACAAACGGCCAATACTGCGCCAGAAGGTCGAAGATGGGAGCCTCGGGGTGCAGGTTCCGCCAGAGAAACAAGGCACCGATGGAGAGGAGCAACAGTGGTCCGGAAAATGAGCGTCTCATACTGAGTCTCCTGGCGCGGGAGGTGGATTCTGCCCGGCATCGGCCGGCCGCGGCGCGCTGGCGCCGAATCCGCCCTTGGCGGGCGGCGGTTGCGCATACGTGCTCTGTGCGTAGCTACCCTGTGCCGGATCGGCGTACGCCGGCGGGGGATATGGCTGTATCGGCGGAGGCGGCGGCGCCGGCTCCAAGCCGCGCTTCAACAGGCTCAACAGGCCGAAGACAATCAGCAGCACCGGCCAGGTCTTGTCGAAGCTGTACGGCGTGAAGTTATTCAGCGCGAACAGCACACCCACGGTGATCAGCGTGATGGGGCCGCGGATGGCGCGCATAATGGATGGCTCACTGCCTCTCATTGCGCGCCTCCCCGGCCGGTGTTTCGCGGCCCGTGAATCGCCCGTAGAGCAGGTACACCCCGGCGGCGATCAACAGCACGGGCCAGAAGCGTACGACGCGATCGAAATCCAACAGATCGAGCGTGTGCAAGAGCAGCAGAATGCCCATAACGATCAACGCCACCGCGGCCACCGGAATCTGGTCGCTGCGGCCGCTTAAGTGGACCAGGCTGGAGTACTCATCCACGGGTTCGCCCATGCGGCGCTTGCGCGCGGTGTGATAGGCCTCGAAAGCCATGTAGGCCATCCAGGCTACCACCGACATGACGAACACCGGCTCCAACCCGTGCGCGGCGCGCGAATCCGCGATGCTCATCAGCACGCCCCAGACAATCGCGTGCACCATGCCCTTGGCGTACTGCCCGTTGTAGATCGCGCCCACGCCCGGGATCATGCCGAGGAACAGCGCGAGGCCAGGCGAAACATCGGCGTACACGTGGCCCGAGGCCGGAGGGGCGGCCACGGGAGGCGGGCCCGCAAACGGCGGGGGAGCGGCGAAAGGCGGCGGTGCGCTGAAGCCCGAAGGCTCCGCGGCGCGCGCGGCCGGGGCCGGCGCATGCTCTTGGCAGTACACGGTGCCGAAGGCGTCGCGACGGCACTGCTCGCACACCGGTTTGCCGCAACTGCGGCAATATGCCGTAGCCGGCACTTCTGGATGATTTTGGCAGTTCATTTTAGTCCCTCAACGTGTTCAATGCGATGCCCCGGGCACCCCAGACGACGGGTTTGAAGTGGGCGCTCCATCGGGGTTCAATGCTTTGACGGGCAGCTTCCGGTCGTCCGTCTTCTGCTCGGAAGACTTGGCCGCCTTCTGGTCATCCGCCTGTTGCTGCCAGTCCCTCAGCAGCGTTTGGATCTGGTAAACCACTTTTAGGTTTTCGTAATACTTCATGCTGCGCGCCCAGGCGCGGTGCGCGCGGTCGTCCAGCGAGGCCCAGACTTCGCTGGGCCGCAAATCCGCGGCCTTCAACTGCTGCATGGGCACGAATTTCGAGAGAATCGAGAAGGAAAGAATCGTCATCGCCATTCCCATCACAAATCGCGGCTGCACGACGGGGGCGATCAGCTTGCTCAGCCAACCCCGGCCTTTCGCCGGCACCTTCCGGGTCCACGGGGCGTCAAAAAGGATGCGTGTGATCAGTTCCGGCGGCGGTTCCACATCGGCGGTCCGCTCCATGAACGCCACCGCGGCGGCGGAGTCCCGCGCCACTTCGGCGCACGCCGGACAGAATTCGAGATGGCGCTCCACGCCGGCCTTGCGGGCCTCCGGGAGCGTGCCGTCCACGTAATCGCAGATAAGTTCTTCGAGTTCTGCGCAATTCATAACACCAGCTTCTGCCTTCGCAACAGACGAGCCAGTTCCGCCCGTCCGCGATTGATCCGGCTCTTCACCGTGCCTTCGGGGATGTCCAGTACTTCCGCAATCTCCCGGTATTCCATTTCCTGCAAATCCCGCAAAATTACCGCTTCCCGCAAATCGGGCGAGAGCTTCTGCAGGGTCGCTTGCAGGATCTCGCTGGCCTCGCGCCCCGCCAATGCCTGGTCCGGACGCGCCGAAGCCGCCCCACCCGCTCCTTCCAGCATCGGAAGTTGTTCCTCAATCGAATCCGTAACGCGCTCCTGACGGTTGCGGCGGTAATGATCGATCAAGAGATTACGCGTCACCCGCGCCAGCCAGGTGTGGAAGCTGCCCTCCGCGCGGCGGAAGCTCTTGATGGTCTTGAAAACCCGCAGGAACACATCCTGCGTCAGATCCTGCGCTTCCTGCGTGCTGTTCGTAAAACGGAAGCAGAGGCCGTACACCTGCCGCGTGTGCTGCCGGACAAGGTCTTCCCAGGCGGCTTCATCGCCGTCCAGACATCGCGAAACGAGGCTATGGTCTAAGCTATCGATCAGATTCAGGCCTCCGGAAACATTTAGCACCGGGCTGGCAGCCCCACCGCTCGAGGTGTTTCCTCCAAATTGCCCCCAAGCTAGTGTCGCAGTTGCCATGGCTCTCGTCTTCTATAACAAGAAACGAGGCTTTCCCATGATAGGTTCAATTTTTCCGGTATGCTAGCCCAGTAGGGTGGGAACATGCCCCGCTCACCATCGGAAAGCGGAGAAAACTCAAATTCAGCGCCCTAATTGGACAACTCGGACGAAGTGGAAGTGGCTTGCCGTCATTCTGCTCATCGTGGCGCTCGCCATCTGGCTGCTTCGTGCCCGTCCGTTCGGAATCCCTGCCTTCGATTGGCGATTGGCCGGCAGCACGTTCGTCCACGTCCACTGGCAGTGGGTAGCCCTCTCGCTGATCCCGATCTTCGGCACCTATTGGGGGCGCGCCCTGCGCTGGGCCGTCTTTCTCAAGCCGCTGAAGCCCCATCCCTCAATGCGCAACCTGCTCTCGGCCACCGTGGTCGGTTTCACCGCGATCACTCTATTTGGCCGCCCCGGCGAGTTCGTGCGCCCCTATCTGATCGCCCGTAAGGAACAGGTTCCGGTGACATCCCAGTTCGCCGCCTGGGTGCTGGAGCGAATCTTTGACCTCCTGATGGCCCTGCTGCTCTTCGCCTTCGCCCTGACCCGGGTGCAGACGTCCGGCTTGCACATCGGGGAGAAGCTGACCTGGGTGCTGGCCGCCGGCGGCAAGGTGGGCGGCGCACTTGGGGTGGCGATTCTGTTGGTACTGCTGTCCCTGCGTCACTTTGCCGAACCCCTGCGGATCCGCCTGCTCGGCGCCCTGCACCACTTGCCGGAAAAACGGTCGGCGGGGCTGGAGAAAATCATCAACGCCCTCTTCCAGGGGGTGGAGTCCATGCGCAGCGATGCGGCCCTGTTCCTGGTACTGTTCTATTCGGCCCTGGAATGGGCACTGATCTGCCTCTGCTACTGGTGCCTGGCGCAATCCTTCGGCGGGATTGTCAATCTGAGTTTAGTCGATGTATTGATATTAATGGGCTTTGTATCGTTTGGCTCGGTGGTCCAGATTCCCGGTGTAGGGGGTGGAATGCAGGTGGTATCGGTCCTGGTGCTCACCGAACTCTTTGGCGTCCGCTTTGAGCTGGCATCGGCATTCGCCGTGTTTCTCTGGGCTGTTACATTTGTAGCAATTGTACCGCTGGGCCTATTCGTCGCCCTGAAAGAGGGTTTGGACTGGCACAGCTTGAAGCGGATTGGCCGGGAGGTGTCCGAATGAAGTGTCCATTTTGCAATCATTTGCACGATAAGGTAGTCGATTCCCGCGAAAGCAAGGAAGGCGATGCCATTCGCCGCCGCCGCGAGTGCCTGGAATGCACCCGCCGTTACACCACATACGAGCGAATTGATGAAGTCCCGTACATGGTGATCAAAAAGGACGGGAGACGCGAGAAGTTCGACCGTCAGAAGGTGCTCGGCGGACTGTTGAAGGCCTGCGAAAAGCGCCCGGTGGGCATGGCGCGGCTTTCCGAGCTGGTAAACCGGGTGGAATCGAAGGTCAGCGACTCGCCGGACCGGGAGATATCTACTATAAATATAGGAGAATTTTTGATGGAGAACCTCCGCGACCTCGACAAGATCGCCTATGTGCGATTCGCGTCAGTGTACCGCGATTTTCAGGACGAGCAGGCCTTCTTCAACGAATTGAAGCACTTGATGCGGCAGAAAATGCCGTAGCATTCGTGGAGCCAAGTCCACCTTCAAGATTCCTTGTAACCTAAACGATTTTAAGACATCTTTAAAAATAGAGCTTTAACTTTGCTGCCGAATGATGCTACCATCAGATGAGAGCCGAACCCTGAATTCACCCTTTGTTGTCTACACTTCGGCTTTGTACCAGCAAGCGCAAGCCGTTTTTTTTTCAGTTAGAACCCCATTCCCTGACATCCGATCTGAGTACGTCGTGTGCCCATGGGGGGAGGTGAGTCTTAAGTGGATCAATTCGAAGATCAGTTTTTAGCGGAGAATCCCGAGGGCTTGGGCCTTAATTTCGAAGAAGACCCCAAATTTTTCGATCCGGAAGCTGCTCATGAAGCCGATTTTTTGCACCCCGCCCCGGTGGAAGAATCTATCTACACGGACGACCCTGTCCGTGTATACCTGCGCGAGATGGGTGCCGTTCCCCTCCTGACTCGCGAAGGCGAAGTCGATTTGGCGCGCCGCATGGAACGCGGTAAGCTGCGCATGCAGAAGGCGATCAGCCGTTCCGCCCTGGTACAGCGCGTGGTTGTGGATGTGGCCGAGCAATTGAAGAAGGCCATGATTGAGATCGAAAGCATAGTGGATCTTGGGGACGTCGAGGAAGGCTCCCCGGCGGATCTCCAAGTGCGCAGCGAAGCCGCCAAGCACTTCGCCGATATCACGCTTCTGCACAAGAAGTTACAGCAGTTGGAAGACAAGGTGGAAACCACCCCGGGGGCCGGTAAGAAACCACGCAAACGTCTCTACGCCAAGCTCAGCCGCGCCAAGGTGGAAACCTCACTGGCCATCCGCCGAGCCCCCTTCCGCCTCATCAAGTGGAAGGAATTCGCCCGCGAAATCGAACGTGCGGTGGATGAAATCAGCCACCTCGACGGCGAAATCAAGCGCCTCGAAGTACGGGCTAACCCCACCCAGCAACTCCGCCTGCGGGAGTTGAAGCGCGAAATCAAGAAGCGCGAAGCCGCCGCCGGCGCCACCCTGCCCGAACTCAAGCACAGCATGACTGTAATCCGTCATGGCGAAGCTGAAGCCGAGCGGGCCAAAAAGGACTTGGTAGAGGCCAACCTCCGCCTTGTCGTCTCCGTTGCCAAGAAATACGTGAACCGCGGACTTCACCTCCTCGACTTGATCCAGGAGGGCAATATCGGCCTCATGCGCGCCGCCGACAAGTTCGAATACCGCCGCGGTTACAAGTTTTCTACCTACGCTACCTGGTGGATCCGTCAGGCTATCACGCGTGCCATCGCCGACCAGTCCCGCACCATCCGCATCCCGGTTCACATGAACGAAAGCATGAACAAGTTTCTCCGGGCAACGCGCGAACTGGAGAAGGAACTGGGTCGCACTCCTACAAATGACGAAATTGGCCGCCGGATGGACATCCCGGTGGAGAAGGTCCAGAAG
>JANYAH010000339.1 GCA_025361425.1 Candidatus Solibacter sp.
TGAAGGAACCGCCACCTTTTGGCAACGGGGCGCAGCCTCAGACCACAAAAACAAATCTTTCGTAAATCTGACGGCATGACCGACAACGCCGGAAGCATGGCTTCTGAGCGCTGCGCCGGAAGTGTGCCCCGGAATTCGGAAAAGGAAGGAATGTTATGAACTATTACGAAGAGAGTTCCGGCTGGCCGGAAGAAGACTATATCGAGGGTCTGTTCGATCTGACCGATCAGGAACTAATTGATGCACACGCCAGCGCAGCGCAAGACGGCGATCTGATTAAGGCGCACGACGCACACATCGAAATGTGCTCCCGCTTGGATTCGCCTGATCATAATTATCCAGTGGGGGCGGGGCCTGATCCAATGATGAAAGCGTACCAAGCCTGGATAGAGATGAACACGGACCCAGCCCTGTTGAGGGCGCTGTCCACGGCAGTCATTATGCGGGCCTGTGAAAGAGCGGCTTCACGTGGCTGTCTTCCAATTTAAAAGCCCTGCCTTGCAGGTGCAAATTGCTGGCCGTGGATCGTCCAACTTCGCCAGCACCGTAGACAACAACCCTGCGTAGCCATTGACGGCGACGTGGACAACCCGGCCAGCGCCCCGGCCAGTGTTTTGGCGCTGAAGAATTTCAATCGAAAGGAGAGACCGCACGATGAGCCGGATCAGTCCAATTTGTTCGTCAAAGGTCGAAGTGGCATGGAGATGTTTGAAGTTTATGGGCCGCTGCTTGACGAAATCTCAAAGCGAACGGCAAAGCTGGTTATTGAGCACCTGAAGGGAAGGAAGGCGATCCAACCAGAGTACTTCACCGTTGCAGAAGCGGGTTTGTACATCGGGAGATCAAAAGACGGAATGACGGCCCTATTGAAGCAAAGGCTGATTCCAATTATCAAGATCGGCGCTCGTGTCCATATCGCCAAGAAGGATCTGGACACGTTCATGGTCAGTCATCGGCAGTGATGACTATTTCGCAATTGCTTTGGACTTGGCTTCCTTCAACCATTTAGCCAGTTTCTTCCCGGATTGCTTCACGCCTTCACGGTCAATGATGTTGTATCGCAGAAACATGGACACGGTTTTGTGGCCGGAAATTTTCATTGCTTCAGCTTGACTGACGCCCGCCTTCTGAACCATATTGCGAACCGCTGAACGTCGCAGATCGTGGAAGAGCAAGTCGGGATGCCCGGCACGAGTGACAGCATTCCTCCATGTCTTGTTGAAGGCGTGAATTTGCGAACCGGGTTCAGCTTCGGTTACATGAGCCGTCTTCCAGGCGTCGTTGTGCCAATAGAACACCCAACGGCAGTCAGGGAAATCAGCATCACGCATGGTCTTCTGTTTTCTTAACCAGTCTTCCATGTCGCCGTATATCGGCAACCATCGGCCTTCATCGTTCTTCGTGGTTCCCACTTCCAGCGAAACGAACCCGTCTTCAAAGTGAATCTGCGACCATTGCAAATTCGTCAGTTCGCTTTTTCGGTTCCCCCAATGGAACCCGGCTGCAAAGAGCGGCTTCAACGAGTTCGGCAGTTCTTCCATGATCGCCAAGTACCCTCCGACTTCAATGAACCCGGTTCTGGTGTTGCTCACCTTTACGATTGGGAAGTGAGGAACGGTAAGTACCTTTTTGGGAGTCTGCCGTTTCATGCCGTGGTTGTACGCAGCACGCAGGTACGCCAGTTCATTGTTGATCGTGGCTGGTTTCACTTCTTCGATTTCACGCTGCGTGCGATACCCGATCAGGTCGTCACTCGTGATGCTTGCGGCTACACGCTCGCCGAACGCACGTCGGACGTTTGCGTTTACGACATCTTTGATGCTCTTCAGTGCCTTTGCCTTGTTCCTTTCAAGATGGGCAAAGTAGTCGTCCAAGAGTTCGCCAACCGTCACGAGTTGCTGAAGTGCCGGAACGTCGTTCGTGAGCTTGGCCTTCATACGATCACGTTCCTTTATGGCTTCGGACTGTAGGGTCTTGCCCGTGGACTTGTCAAAACCTCCAAGCCGGAACCACCAAATTCGGCCACGCTTGTATAGGCGTCCGTCGCCATACAATCCTGGTTTTTTGCGCCTAGTCTTTTCAGCCTTTTTCGGGGTGGCGCTCTTCATGCCACTGATCTTAACATCTAGGACAAATCGAGGACAGCCCGATTTTGGATATCGTTGAAAAGTCGGCAGATAGATCTTGCGGCAAGATTGTTATGAGTCCGCTGCTCTAACCGCTGAGCTAAGGGCCCAAGGGGATGCCTTTAATTGTACCTGCCCAACCGCTACAAATCCCTGACAGGTTCCACCCGCCCCATCAAACTCGTCCCCACCAGTAGCGCGATGGGCATCAGTAGCCCGATTCCGATGAACACGGGCGCATAACTGTGGGTGGCATCCAGCGTGCGGCCCACTGCCCATGTGCTGATCACGGTGCTCACCGTGGAACCCGTCCCCGCGATCCCGTAAACCGACGCCACGGCACGCGGCGGAAAGTAGTCGCCCGGCAGACTGTGTACCGAAATCGACCAGAACATCCAAAAGAAAATTGCCACGGATATCATCGCGATGGTCCAAAACAGAGTATGCGCGAATACCGCCAGAATCCCCAGCGGCGAGAGCAGCGCCGCCACTACCATGAAAGTCTTGCGCGTGCGATTGGCGCTCCAACCGGCGCGTTGCAGGCGCAGCGTCAGGTATCCGCCGGCGAAATTCGCTACGTCGGCAACCAGAAAAGGAATCCATGCCACCGTCGCGATGCCGGCCATGGTCAGGCCGCGCTCCCGGGTCAGAAACTCCGGAATCCAGAATACGTAGAAGAACCACAGAGGGTCCGCAAAGAAGCGGCAAAAGAAGACCGCCCAGGTCTGCCGGTAGCGCAGTAATTCCACCCACCGCACACCGTCCCCGTCGGCCTGGGGAGCGGCTTCGGCGAGGGCCATCTCCGGATGCGCCCGCCGAAAAAGCTGAAAACCCAACACCCAGAGGAAGCCAATCGCCCCCGTCACCACAAACGCGCCGCGCCAGCCCGCGATCGCCGTGACCCCCACCACCAGCGGCGGCGCGATCATCGCGCCCAGGCTTGATCCGCTGTTGCATACGCCAATGGCCAGCGTGCGAGCCTCGGCCGGCACCCAGGTCGCCGTGGCTTTGGCAAATGCCGGCCACGCCCCGGCCTCGCCCACCGCCAACAGACTACGCAGCATTCCCAGACTCAGCGGCCCTCTGGCCAACGCCGTCAACATCCCGGCCGCCGACCACCAACTTACCGCCAGCGTGAGTCCGCGGCCCACCCCCAACCGGTCCAGCACCCATCCGGCGAAGGGTAGTGCCAGCGCGTAGGTCCCCATGAACGCGTTCACGATGGCAGCGTACTGACCGTTGCTCAAGTGGAACTCCGCGCGCAGCACGGGCGCCAGCACCGATACCACCTGGCGATCGATGAAGTTGATCGTCGTCTCCCCCAGCAGCAGCGCAATCAGGATCACCAGTGCACCGCGCGTGAAGACGGGCTCAAATTTCGGCGGGGCGGCGGTCGATACCGAATCCGCTTTCCGCGGGCTCAAACTTGACATGCGTACACGGTAACATCTTGCCGGGGAGCGCCCCGCCCCCATGCGCCGCGCTCGCGCCGCTCTCGCCGCGGAATGCGAGACCGTTATTGGGAAACGGCGTACACTGAAACCGATATGCAAAACACACGGCGGGTGCCTTGGTGACCGGAGCTTCCAGTGGGATCGGCGCGGCGTTTGCGCGCAGATTGGCGCGTCAGGGCTTCGCGCTGATTCTAGTGGCGCGGCGGCTCGAGCACCTCGAGCGGTTGGCGCGCGAATTGGGGGGGGCGGAGAGCCTCGCGGCAGACCTGACGCTGGAGCCGGATTTAGCCCGCGTCGAGGCGCGGATCGCGTCGGCGCCAGATCTGGAACTGCTGGTCAATAACGCCGGCTTCGGCACCAAGGGCCGGTTCTGGGAGACCCCGCTGGATGCGCAGGAGCGCATGCACCGGCTGCATGTGATGGCCACCCTGCGCTTGACTCGCGCCGCGCTCGCCGCGATGGTGCCTCGCGGCCGCGGCGGCGTCATCAATGTGTCCTCGGTGGCGGGGTTCGGCCAGAGTCCGGGGAATGTCAGCTATTGCGCCACCAAGGCTTGGATGACCAGCTTTACCGAGGGACTCGATCTGGAGTTGCGCGGCGCCGGGTCGCCGGTGCGCGTGCAGGCGCTGTGTCCCGGGTTCACCGTCAGCGGGTTTCACGACACCATGGGAATGAGCCGCGAGCGCATTCCAGCATGGCTCTGGATGCGCGCCGAGGACGTGGTGGACCAATCCCTGCGCGGCCTCGAGCAAGGCAAGCCGTTGGTGGTGCCAGGCGCGATCTACAAGATGGTGGTCACCCTGGAGAAACTGGCGCCTCGATGGCTGCGCTCGGCGGCGGTGATGCGCGCCACTCGAAAGAGGCGCGATCCAGCCAGTTAGTAAGCAAGTGGGGCGGACCCCCGGTCCGCGCGGGTCCCCCTGGACCCGCTTCTCGCCAGCGAAATCACCTTCATCGATCGTGCGCAAGCGGGCACGGCGTCGTCCCCCCAGTAGGGTCCGCCCACAATTCCCCAACCCTACATCCGGCAGCTCCAGGCCGGCGGGGAGGTCCGCTCGAGCGGGGTGCGCGAGAGCAGCAGCAGATAGCCTGCCGCGGCGTCGATTCGTTCCTGCGGGGCGGATTCCACCGCGCTGCGATAGGTGGTGGGGATCAGGAAATCGCTGTCCGGGTGGCCGCGCACCAGGGCTGCGAGATCGGCCGCCGTGCGCGCCGTGATCAGGCTGGCGATCGGGGTGCCGGAATCAAGCCCCCACTCGCGCAGGCGGGCGCGGAAGGCGGGGGTATAGCGGGCCATGTCGTTGAACTGGTCCACGGTCACAGTGATTCCCATTTCGGCGAAGGGCATGGTGTAAGGGCCCGCGGGTGCCGCCAGCGGCGCGACGGTGGCGTAGCGCAGGTGCGCCAGGGGGAGCGCCGAGGCGTACAGATCGTCGGCCAGATTCAAGACGATGATCTCATTGCCGCGTGCCTGCTCGCAATAGGCCGAAAGAATCGGGGCGGTGGGCTGCACCGTGCCAGCGCGGTAATCCAGACCCCAGGGGAGTTCGGGGGCGCTGGTTTTAATCAGGAAGGCGGCGGCCAGCACCACCCACAGCCAGGGGGCGCAGCGCGGCGTGCGGAACGGGCCCCAGCCCGCGGCCAGCAGGGCCAGCGCGGGCACCAGTGGCAGAAGATACGCGGCGTTGCGATATTGCCAACCAAGCGCGGCGGCCAGCATGACGGCCATCCAAGCGCCCAGCAGCACGGGCCCCGCCGTGCGGCGCCGCAGGTCGGAGAGGAAGGCGGGAATGGCCACCACCGCCGCGGCCAGCAGTAACGGGTCGGTGACGGCCAGGCGCATCAGGTAGAACACCGCTTGGTTCTCCTGCGAGGTCTGGGGAGGCGTGCCGGCGCCGAAGCCCAGAATCTCGACGGCGATGTGCTCGGTCCAGAACCACCGCGGATGCACCGCGAACTGGTAGACGAACCACGGGGCGGCGAAAGCCAAGGCAAGAGCGGCCGCCAGACAGACGCGCAGGAAAGCGGGGCGTTCCTGGCGGCGAGCGGCCAGCCAATACAGTCCCAGGACGGCCAGCGGAAGCGTGCCCGCGATCCCTTTGGTGAGGATGGCGGCGGCCACGGCGCCGGAGAAGCCGAAAAGCGCCGCCCGAGATTCCAGCCACGGGTCGCAGAAGAGGGCGTAGAAGGCGGCGATGTAGAAGGCCACCAGCAGGCCGTCGGTCATGCAAAGCGCGGCCAGCGTGTGCCACAGGTGGTTGGAGAGTAGCAGCGCGCCGGCCACGGCTCCGGCTTGCCAGCCGCCGAGCTCGCCGGCCCATAGGAAGATTAGCCCGAGCGCCAGCGCGGAGAAGATCGCAATGGGCAGGCGCAGGGAGAGTCGCGAAACCCCGAGAAGCCGGCTGGAGACCGCGGCCGTCCAGACCAGCAGCGGCGGTTTATAGAGGGCGTAGCGCCCCATGAATCGCGGCGTCAGCCAATCGCCGCCGCGCGCCATGGCGATGGCGGAGTGGGCGTAGAGGGCCTCATCCTGCGCGGTAATCTTACTGATGTTGTCGATGTAATCGCCGGCCAGGCCGACGCGGGCCGCACGCAACAGGAGGCAGGCCAGCGCCAACAAGGCAACGGCGCAGAGGGCCCGTCGCATACGGTAAAGACGATACCACGGGTGCGCGCCACCAGTGTTAGCCGATCACCACCACCTCGTGATCGAGAATCGATTTCACCTCGAACACGGTCCAACCTTGCTTGGATGCGGGCGTCCCCTTGCTTCCCGCCACCAGGTGCTGCACCGTCTTCCCCTTCACGTCTCGCGGCAGTTTCACCCTGACTTCGAACGGGCCCACGGGAATCAACTCGTCGATCGGGCCGCGCCACGTACCGGCGCTAATCAGATTTACCATGTGCAGAATCACGCGGCCCGGTTGGTGGTATAGGTGGCAGTCCACCAATCCCGCGCCTCTCACTTCCAGCGGTATGCGGTCCCCCGCCACCCAGCGGACAATGTTCGCCAGCAGGTTGGCATGGTCCGGCAGATTGTCGCGCCCGTAGCGCCGGTCGATGTCGGCCGGCAGATAAGCAATCCGCGCCGTCCCGCGGGTGTTGAGCACTAACCCCGGGATGTCCGTCTTCGGCGTACGCATCCAGGAGGTCTCGGGCGGATAGATGGGAAAGGGCGGGATATACGTCAGCGGAACCGTGGCGCCCGCGTCCGTGCGCACCGTATCCAACGTGCCGCCATAGGGCAGGATGTCGGTCTCCTCGAAGCCGCGCAGAACCGGGTGCCGCTCGCCCGTAGCCGCCGGCTCATCACCCGCTTTTGGTCCCCAGACTTTGGCGCGCCACTCGGGGGCCAGCCGCAGATAAGTGTGGGATGACTGCGCGCCCGCGCGGCGGCTGGAATCCTTGCCGCCGTAGTGCGCGCCGAACAAGTCGGCGAGACCGAAATCGCCGCGTGCATCGCCCCATTCGCTATAGAGTGAGGAGGGTCCGGTCGCGATCAATCCGCCACCCTTCTCGACGAACCTCCGGATGGCCGCACACTGCGCATCGGAGAGCGCGCCTACCGCCGGCAGCGCCAGTACCGATAGCGCTGGCCCGTCGCGGTCAATGTGGTCCACATTCACCGGAACGTACGGCACCCGTGCGCGAATCAGCGCCTGCGTGAACCCGCGATAGGGGGCGTCTACCAGTTCGGCAGCCTCGTCACGGCCATAGAAATCCGTGTTCCGCTGCGACCACACCACGCCCACCGCCGCGATGGGACGCCGATTGACCAGATACTGCTCATTGCCTTTGAACCAGCGCATCAACGGTTCGGCGGTGCGGTACATGCGCCGGTCCTCGTGGTAGGCCGCGATGTGGTGCCACCACGGCTGTATGCCGCCGGCGAAGCCCTCGATCATCCACATGCGGGCTTCCGGCGCGGGCTTGCTCGCCAAGCGGAACGAGGGTCGCCCGGCCTGGTACATCGCCATGCTCTCGGGCATCAGTTTCTCCCAACCCAAGAGGCCGTGTACCAGCTTGCCGGTATCGCCGTTCTGTTGGAAGCCGGTGGAATCGGTGCGCGCCTGGTGATCCAGCAGCATGAACTCGGCACGCTTGCAGATCTCCGCGAAGTCGCGGAAAGATTGGCTCTGGCTGGTGATAGAGCCGCTATTCATCCCCACCCACAGGCAATGCGGTCCACCCACTGCCTTTGTAGTGCGGTTATTTAGGTCCCAAACTTCCACCCGCCGCGCGTAGCTCCACTCGATCCACTGCCTGTATGCGGCGTCGTCCCAGTTCTTCCCGCGCGGTAGGTCCTTGCCGGACTTATCGCGGAATTTGCGGGCGCAGTTGCCGCAGTAACAGATGGTGTCGCGCGGCAGGCCGGACCAACTGTTGTCCGTCAGTCCTTCAGGATGACTGCGCTCGATGATCTCGGTGAGAATACCGGTCAGGTACTCGTCGTAATACGGGCTGTTGATGCAGGTGACGTACTTGTCGGCCGCGCGAATCACCTCGCCCGAAGCGCTGCGTGAAAACCAGTCCGGATGTGCCTGGTAAAAATCCTCCGCCGTGCGGTTGGAATCCATCCGGGCAAGCACGGTAAGTCCGTCGTCGTGTGCCGCCTTGGTGAGCTCTCCGTAGAGATCTCGCCCGTTCAGGAACTCGGCGCGGTGGTGCAGCGGGTACTTGCTGGGATAGTAGGCCACGATGCCGCCCGCGTTGATGATCACGCCTTGCACTTCGGTGCGCTTCCAGTACTCGCGCCACCAGGCGATGTCATAGCGCACGGGGTCGCGCTCCGTAAT
>JANYAH010000349.1 GCA_025361425.1 Candidatus Solibacter sp.
GTGTCTGCATCCCGCAATCTTCTCACGGTTGTCTTCGCGATATTGACGCATGCGTTCCGCCACCTTCTCACGGTTGGCTTCGTAATATTGACGGTTGCGTTCCGCCGTCTTCTCACGGTTGGCTTCGCGATATCGACGGCCGTATTCCGCCGTCTTCTCACGGTTGGCTTCGCGATATCGACGGCCGTATTCCGCCGTCTTCTCACGGTTGGCTTCGCGACATCGACGGAATCGCTCCGCCCGCTTAACCGGATCTCGCACAACTCACCCCATCTCTGCGAGCATGTTAGCCAGGTCGACTCGCGTCAACTCGCACGGGTGGGTGATCCTGACCTTCCCGCCCACCACACGCCAGCACTTCTGCCGCGTGCGGGGGTCGAGTCGAAGCAGGGGAGCCTTGGCTTCGACGTACGCCCGCTGCTCTGCGAGCGAACGGATATGGTCGATTGCGATGACCTGGGCCGATTGCTCGGCGGTCAGATGGTCCACCTCGACCCGCAGGGTATCGCCAGCGGTGGTCAGCAGTTCCACCCCGTTGTCCAGGGCGTCCTTCTGGAGCGGGAACGGCAGGCGCACGAGTGCACTTGCTCCGGTGGTGCCGTTGAGGATCAGCCGCTCATCCAGCGCCCCGCGTCCCAACATCTCCAACCGACGCCAGGTTGACGGGCGCAGCTTGGGGACGGCAGCGGTGAATGCATCGCGGGCGACTTGGCCATGCTCAGTGATGGCTTTGGCGTAGACCACGCCAGCCTCGCGGAAGGACGCGATGCCGTGCGCGAGTGCCTTGGCAAAGACGGTCGTGGCGGTTGAGAGTGCGGCGAGGGTGGCGGGGGTAGGAGCGGTGAGGGTGGGGGCGGTGGGGGTGGCGGGGGTGGGGGTGGCGGGCATTGGGGTTCCTTGGTTGGTCGTACACTCCGAGGGCACTACTCCCCGGGGTGTTTCGCCGGAATTACACCGGCTCGTCAGCGACCTAGGCCATCACACCTCGACTTCGATGGGAGCCTGCACCTTCGGCTTCCGGCCCGGCTTGCCCTTGGGCGCGGCGTCGGCGTCAGTGTCAGCGACCGGATCCTTCGGCGTCAGTGTCAGCGACCGGATCCTTCGGCGTGCGGGCCTTGCGCTTCTTCTTGACGGGCGCTTCCCCGCCCAGGCTGGCGTGGACCGCCACGAGGATGGTATCGGCCTTCTCCAAGGCCGTGCGGATCTTGGCGATCTGCTTGGTGGTAAGGACGGTGAACTCGGACATGGTTGGTTCCTTTCGGGAGCCGGGTTGATCAGACTTCGCCGTCGTCGGCGACAGGGAGCTGCTTGAGCAGGTTCTTGAAGTGGGCGATGGCACCCAGCAATTCCTCATCGGAGACGTTCTTGCTGCCATCACCGAACAGGGCCATGGCCTTCTGCGCCGCAGCGAGGTTGGTCTTCTCCCGGTACTCCTTCGCGACCTGTTGGAGCGCGAGACGCTTCGGGTGGTCGGGCGTGATCGTCTTGTCGTTCTCGGCGGGCGGGGCATCGTCGGCGGGCGGGGCCGGCGGGGTCTTCTTCGCCTTGGGCTTCTTCTCGTCGGTCACGGGGCCCGCGCCCTGGGCAACACCGGCGAAGAGGTCGGCGAGTTCGCGCAGCTTCTCGGCAACGAGGTTGTTGCGGTCGGTGTCGGACATGATCTTCTCCTTGAGCGGGGTCCGCTCGGGTGATTGTGGACATGTAGAGACTTTGTAAACGTTGTCAATAGGGTATTTCACGTTACGCCCGGACCTGTAAATACGCTAGTTTTCGTGCGGGTTGGCAACCTGCAATGGGTCGAGCGTTGGCAAGAGCATGCCGGATATCGTCACGCGATGCTGCGCTTCCTCTATCAGGAGTTTCTCCACGACATCGACGTTCATGTCGAACTTGATATGCGTTTGCGGCCGTCCGTCAGCATAGCTCACGACTATATCGACGGAACCCACCATGGACACGATCTGTGCGGGGCTCATTTCATCCCCAGGAATCTACGGACTGGCGCACCGCGCCGCTTGCGGCCCATGCGCCCCATGCGCTTCTTCATGATTTCCCTTTCAGTCGGTAGTATCCGCCAGTGGTCTGGCAGTGGCGGAAGCGATACAGGATCTCTGCGTCTGTCTCGGTGCTGCCACTGCGGCGCACGATGGGGATAAGGAAGTCCTGGCCGCACAGCACTTCACGCGGCGGAAAGTCTGGCTGACGCTGGAGCGGCGAGCGTTTCAGGGTGCCGATGGTCATGGCTTCACACAGTAGATGCACAGCGCCTTGCGTACCCGGAGGTGTAGGCGCACGTAGATGCGGGCGTGTGCGCGGGCCTCATCCCGTGTGGCGAACATCTCCGAATGATAGATTGTGTTGTCGGCGCCCACGGCAGCCCACCTGTATTCGTGGACCATGTTGTGCTTGTCGAGTTTCATGACTTAACGTCTCCCAGGCGGTTATGGATGCGCTGGTGCAGGGACGCGGCATCCCCGAGCGTCAGGCCCTCGGTGTAGTCGTTAATAACTTCGCGCAGGAGTGCGTTTGCCGCTACCAGCTTGGTCGGCGCATCCACATCCACTTCGGCGCGCAGGCGCGTTAGTTCGGTTTCCATATCCTTGATGGCGCTATCCCGTGCCGCGATGATGTCGCCGAGGTGTTCGCTGGTGCGATTTTCTTCCTCTATTTTGGAGCGCAACCGCTTGTTCTCTTCATTCTTCGGATCATCGGCATGTCCGCGTCCGCGTTCATCTGGTGGATGCTCGGCTTGTATCTGCCGCAGATAGCTGATCCCCTCCAGTCTGCGGACTCGCTCGGCGAGCGCGTCAATCGCGCGCTGGTGGTCGTAGTGCGGATTGACCTGCACCGTGGCCGGTCGCTGCGACTCCAGTGCCTCAACACGCGCCACCATCGCTGTATCGCCCTCGTCGTGGCTCTTGCTGTGGGCGCCTAGCCACTTCTCCAGCGCCGCGATGCGCTCCATAGCGGTGTTCATCCCAGCCTGCTGATATTCCCGTTCGCCAGATATTGCCACGATCTGGCGGGCGATCTCGGGGGTGATCTCGACGTACTCGACGTGCGTATAGGTGTCTTGGTGTATGGCGATGCGGATGGGGTCGGTCACAGGGGAAACTCCGGTAGGAGGGTTAACAGGTGGTCGGCCTGGGCTTTTCGGGCGGCGGTGCGGGCGGCGTAGGCGGCGGCGGAGGCGGCGGCGTAGGCGGCGGCGGAGGCGGCGGCGGAG
>JANYAH010000351.1 GCA_025361425.1 Candidatus Solibacter sp.
CACGCCAAACGATGACCGCCTCATCAAGTCCCTACAGGAGAAGGTGAAATCCGATGCGCAGTTGGCCCCCAAACTGGCCGCTGAGCAGAAGCGAGTCACCGCCGTGCGCCGCGCCCGCAAGTCGCGCGACAACGCCCTCGCCTGGCTCCTGATCCTCTCGTCAGCAGTTTTCCTCACCGCCGCCAAGCGAGTGGTGAGTCCGAGGTGGGGCAGGCTTCAGCCTGCCAACGCCCGCTTGCGGGCGCATCCTCTCACAGCTTCTCAGGCAGCATTGGCAGGCGAAAGCGCCTGCTCCACCAATACCATCGATCTCGCCTTCGTGGACCAGACCGTGGCCCAAGAAGGCCGCGGCAAAGAATCTGCCATCATCCTGCTACAGGCCATCCAGAGCCACTATCGCTACCTCCCCGACGAGGCCCTCCACCGCCTCTGCGAGTTGACCGAAATCACCCCCGGGGAGGTGGCCGGCACGTCCTCCTTCTACGGCCAGTTCCGGCGCTCTCCGGTGGGCAAGCACGTGGTGCGCGTTTGCCACGGGACCGCCTGCCACGTCGCCGGCGCCCGCCAGATCACCGAAGAATTGCGCCGCCATCTCCATATCCCCGAGGACGCCGACACCGACGCCGAGCGCCTCTTCACCGTGGACGAAGTAGCCTGCTTGGGCTGCTGCAGCCTCGCGCCGGTGCTGACCGTGGATGGGCATACTTCCGGCCGGCTGACGCCCACCACCGCGTGCCATGCGGTGGGGCAGGTTTCAGCCTGCCAAGAGGACCCGGCATGACGCAGTCCGCTGTCGAAATCCGGATCGGGCTCGGCTCCTGCGGCGTC
Source organism: Candidatus Solibacter sp. (assembly GCA_025361425.1). Classification (GTDB taxonomy): domain Bacteria; phylum Acidobacteriota; class Terriglobia; order Bryobacterales; family Bryobacteraceae; genus Solibacter. Next base: position 829 of record JANYAH010000351.1, read on the forward strand.
GCCAGCGGCGGCGAACCGGTGCGCACCGCCCTGCGGCAGGCGGCGGGCGCACGCGCCACGGTCAAGACCGTGGGCTGCAACGGCATGTGCCACTGCGAGCCGATGGTGGAAGTGGTGGAGCCCGGCGGCCGGGTCACGCTCTACGGCAACGTGACCGCCGAGAGTGCCCACCGCATCGTCCGCAAGCACCTCCGTCCCGCCTGGCTTCCCGCCTGGGCCCGCTCCGGTTCGAGCGAGCATCAGCTCGACCGCCAGACCGGGCCCGCCGCCAGTTATCTCGGCCAACAGAAGCGCATTGTGCTCGAAAACTGCGGCGAGATCGACCCGCTGAACATCGACGATTACCTGGCGCGCGCGGGCTACCAGGCGCTGGCCAAGTGCCGGGAACTCCCGCCGGAAGAGGTAATCGCGGCCATCGCGAATTCGGGTCTGCGAGGGCGGGGCGGCGCGGGTTTTCCTACCGGCACCAAGTGGAAAATCGCGGCGGCCAATTCCGATCCGGTGAAGTACGTCGTCTGCAACGGCGATGAAGGCGACCCCGGCGCGTTCATGGATCGCCTGGTGCTGGAGTCTGACCCGCACCGCGTGCTGGAGGGCCTCGCCATCGCGGCCCATGCGGTGGGCGCCACCCAGGGCTACCTGTACATTCGCGCGGAATATCCGCTGGCCGTTCGCCACACCCGCGCCGCCATTCAACAGGCCGCCGGGCGCGGCCTGCTCGGCGCACTCCACGTGGAGGTTCGCGAAGGCGCTGGCGCCTTCGTCTGCGGCGAGGAGACCGCGCTGATCCAGTCGCTCGAAGGCAAGCGCGGCATGCCCACCCTGCGGCCGCCGTACCCGGTGGAACGCGGTTTTCGCGGCAAGCCCACCGTCATCAACAACGTCGAAACGCTGGCCTGTGTGCCGTGGATCCTGCGTCACGGCGCCGGGGCGTTCGCCGCGTTCGGCACCAAAAACAGCCGCGGCACGAAAGTCTTTGCGCTCGCCGGAAAGATCAATCGCGGCGGCCTGATCGAAGTCCCCATGGGCATCACGATTCGCCACGTGGTGGAGGAGATCGGCGGCGGCATCAAGCACGGACGCCAGTTCAAAGCCGTGCAACTCGGCGGACCCTCCGGCGGCTGCATCCCGGCGTGCCTGGCCGATACCCCCATCGACTACGACGCCCTGGCGCAGACCGGCGCCATCATGGGCTCGGGCGGACTGGTAGTACTGGATGAGCGCGATTGCATGGTGGATATCGCGCGCTTCTTCCTCAAATTCACCCAGGCGGAATCCTGCGGCAAGTGTACTTTCTGTCGCATCGGCACCAAGCGGATGTTGGAGATTCTCGAACGGCTCTGCGCGGGCGAGGGCCGGCGCGACGACTTGGAGAAGCTTGCCACCCTGGCCGATTACGTCAGCCGCGGTAGCCTGTGCGGGCTCGGGCAGACCGCGCCCAACCCGGTGTTAACCACGCTAAAATATTTCCGCGAGGAGTACGAAGCCCACCTCGAAGGGCGCTGCCCCGCGGGCCGCTGCCCTGCCCTGATCCGCTACCGGGTGAACGCCAACTGCATCGGGTGTACGCTGTGCGCGCAAGCCTGCCCGGTGGGCGCCATCTCGTTTCGTCCGTATGAAAAGCACGAGGTGGACCATCACCTCTGCACACGCTGCGACATGTGCCGCCAGGCGTGCCAGGACGATGCCATCGAGGTGGTAAGTCCATGAGTCCCGCAATACAGTCACACTCGGCGTACTCGCATGAGGCCCAGCCCGAAGAGCGAAAGCGAATAGCCCAATGCGCCAGCACTGGGAGAACGACGGCCCCGTACCCAGCCCCGGGACGGGGAGGAAGAACCCTGCGGCGGTACCTTCTTACACCCCGATCCGAGGCTGGCCAATGTGCCCGCTTGCTACCCACGGCTGTGCGCCGTGGGCTACTCTCTTTCGCCCTTCGGGCTGTGCGCGTAATACCGACCTCTTGGGGCGAGCTGCCATGATCACCCTGACCATCGACGGCCGGCCGGTAAGCGTGCCGCCGGGGACCACCGTGCTGAACGCCGCCAAACGGCTGGGCATTCGTATCCCCACGATGTGCCACGTGCCGGGCGTCGAGCCCGCGGCGTCCTGCTTCGTATGCGCCGTGCAGATTGAAGGCCGCCGCACGCTGTCGCCATCCTGCGCCATGCCGGTGGCCGAGGGCATGGTGGTCGCCACCGATAGCCAGGACGTACGCACCGCGCGCAAGATGGCGCTCGAACTGTTGCTTTCCGACCACGCCGGCGAATGCGTTGCGCCCTGCGCGGCCAGGTGCCCGGCGGGTCTGGATATTCCGGGGTTCGTCAACGGCATCGCC
>JANYAH010000039.1 GCA_025361425.1 Candidatus Solibacter sp.
CCCCTGTTCGTTGACCGCGAAGGTGGTGGCTTCCCAGGAATTGTAGAGCACGGGGCGTAGGCGCGAGGTGGCGCCGCCGGGCAGGATCTGCTCGCGCGTGAAGCGGTGCAGCATGCGCGAGGCGGGGCCCAAGCCAGCGGCGGAAAAGCCGCCGAAGAAGGGCGGAGTTTCCAGCGTTTCGCCGGGCTTGAGCGGGTAGGAGAAATCGAAGCTATTGAGGCCGCCGGTGACGCGCACCTGGCGGTAGGGGGTCTGTTCGATGGACATGCGCCAGTTGCCGCTCCAGCCAAGGGCGCCGAACCAGACGGAGCCGTGCTCTTCGCCGGCGTCGCCGGAATCGATGGCGAACCAGGGATTGAAATTATGGCTGGTGTGGCCCTTGCGGCTTTCGAGCACCTTCTGGCCTTCGTGGATGGGCTCTTGATTCACCTGGGTCTCGGCAGCCCAGCGGCCGGTGAGGTAGGTAAGCTGATAGCCTTCGCCCGGGGGCAGGTTCCAGGTGGCCGATTGCGCGCTTTCCACGGTAAGCGCGCGCTGTGTGGCGTTGCGGATGGTGGCAGAGCGGCGCAGGATGCCATGGTCGGGATAGACGCGGTAATGGAGGGTGACTTCGATGGGGTCGTTGAGGTCTTTCAGGACGATATCGAGATCGTTACCTGTGATGCGGTGGGAGGCGTAGCGGAGCACCAGATCGCGGTTGCCGTTCTCGCGCGTGATTTTGAGAGCGGGCTCGTAATAGCGCGGGCCGCCCCAGCCGGGGAACTCTTCGGCTTCCAGCATCTGGCGGGGGTCGAAGGAGGAGATGTCGCGGCGGGGGGGCGGCGCGGCCAGATCTTCGGCGCGCCACAGCGGAGCGCCCCAGTAGAGATGGCGGAGCGCACCATCGGCGCCCAACCCCATGGCGTAGGAACTCTGGCGCGTAGTCAGAAGCCAGATTTTGCGGGAGTCGGAGTATTGAATCGACTGGGCGGAAAGGGTGAAAGCGGAGAGCAGGAGTAGAGCGGCTGCACGGTGCATGAATAGAGGTTAACTCACGGCTGGCGGGAATGGGGGCAGGTTTTCCCGCCTCAGTCTTCGTGACTGGCTAGCGGCCCAGGGCAAGGCGGTCGGCCAGAATCGGCGGCAGGCCGGCGGCGTGAATCTTCTGCTGCGCCGCGGCAACGTCGTAGAGCACGCGGCGGTAAGTCACTTCCTTCGCCTCGGTATCGTAGATGGCGTACGCCGCGCGCGGGTCGCCGTCGCGGGGCTGGCCGGCGGAGCCGGGGTTGATCATGTACGCGCACTGGGGGTCGATAAGTAGGGGCTGCGAATCGGTGTGGGCCGGCGTGCGGAGGATGGTTTCCACGCGCGATTGATTCCAGATGAATCCGCCCTGCACGTGAGTGTGGCCGAAGAAGGCTACGCGGGTTTCGAGGTAACTGAAGGCCTGCCCGGCCTCGCCGGCGGCGATGACGTATTCGTCCTCATCGTAGGGGGAGCCGTGGAATACCTGAAAAGTATCGACGGACAGCGGGCCGCGGGGGAGACCCAGGATGTAGCCGGTATTCTCGCGCGAGAGGGTTTGGAGAGTCCACATGGCGGCATTGCGTGCCACGGGGTTGAACCATTCGAGATCGTCCTGGCCGGTGGAGGCGCGGTCGTGATTGCCGCGCACGACGACGGCGGCGTTCAGGCGGACCCAATCGCAAACCGGGTTGGGGTCGGCGCCGTAGCCGACGAGGTCGCCGCAGCAGATGGCGCGGTCGTAGCCGCCGGCGGACTGGGCGAGGACGGCGCGGAGAGCCTCGAGGTTGGCATGGAGGTCGCTGACAATGAGATAGCGCACGGGGAGGTTGCTTTAAGCCTTTCTGAGCCGCAGGAGGGAAATCTCCGGGGGCGCGCCGATACGAGCGGGGATGCCGATGGTGCCGATGCCGCGTGTGACATACGCCGCGGCGTTTCCCTGAAGATAGAGGCCGTAGACGTAGGGAGTAAAGAATCGCGCCGGGTTGAGGGATCGATCCAGAATCTCGACTGTGACCTGTCCGCCATGAGTGTGTCCCGCAAGCAGCAGATCATACCCCTGCCGGGCCGCCGCGGGAAAGACGTCGGGATTGTGCTGGAGCAGAAGATTGGTAGCGCCGGGGACGATGAGGTGTTCGGCGCCGCGCAGATACTGGCCGCGGCTGCGCTGGGACTGGAAATCCAGGCCAGCCAGATTGAGCGTGGCATTACCGAAGCGCAGCGTCTGCGCCTCGCCGCGCAGGAAGCGGATGCCCAGGCGCGCGGACTGGCGAGCGGTATAAGCTTCCGCGCGGGCGTAGCGTTCGTGATTACCCATGCAGGCGAAGATGCCGGCATCGGCTTTGAGGCGCGCCAACTGGCGGATGCAGGCATCGAGCGGATCGGTAGGGCCGCTGATCAGGTCGCCGGTGACCACGGCAAGTTGGGGGTGGAGGTGGAGCGCGGCATCGATCGCGCGGGCGAATTCGGCTTCACTGAGGAAGGCGCTGAGGTGAATGTCGCTGAGTTGCAGGATGCGCAGACCCTCGAGGTCCGGCGGCAAGCCGGGCAGCGGGATATCGACCTCGCGGACGCGGAAATCTGTGCGTTGGATGAAAGCGCCGTAGCCTACGGCGGCAAACGGGGCGGCCATGAGCGCGCTGCCGGCGGCATTGAGCACGCGGCGGCGGCCCGGGTTGACATCGGCGTGCAGGAGGTTGCGCGCGCAGGCAAGCGCCTGGTAAATGGCGAGCACGCCGGTCACGGTCAGGAAGTAGGTCAGCGAACCGGCGCCCAGAACGCTGCCGATGTTTGTGGGGATACGGACGCGCGCCAGCACTTGGGAGAACGTAAAGGCGTAACTGACGCCCACGAAGGCGGCGAAAAGGAAGAGGGCGTAGCGAACCCACCGGCGGGACGTGGCGGCGAGCAGGAGATGGGTGACCCGCCACTGCACGAGAGCAAAGATAACGATGAGGATAAGATCCAGGCGAAAGTTGGCCACTGATGGTTCTATTTTCTCACGGGTTTCAGGTTGACCAGGCAGACACAATTACGGCCAGGGCGGCGCAAGCGGCTGTTTCCGCACGAAGCACCAAAGGGCCAAGCGAAACCGGCAACCAGGCGGCGCCTATCGCGAGCTGGCGTTCGGCATCGGTCCAGCCGCCTTCGGGGCCGACCAGCAGGGCGGCGGAATCGGAGCGCTCCGCCGGGATTTCGCGGAGGAGGGGAGGGGCAAGGGATTCGTCGAGGAAGTAGCGGTGGGCGGCGGTCTCGGCGAGGCAGCGCTCGAAGGGCACGGCGGGAAGGATCTCGGGAATGCGCACGCGGCGGGATTGCTGGCTACTTTCGCGGGCGATGCGCGCCCAGCGTTCGCTGCGTTTGCGGGAGGCTTCGAAGAGGCCCTTTTCGGTGCGCGTGGCCTCCACGGGAAGGATGCGGTCGGCACCCAGTTCGGTGGCCTTTTCGATGATCCACTCGAAGCGATCGAACTTGATGAGGCTGGCGCAGAGGGTGATGGAGACCGGGGACAGAACGACGGGGAGGGCTTCGATGATTTGAAAGACCACGCGTTCGCCGCGGGCCTCGGTGATTTGAGCGAGGTAAGCCTGCTGGTTATCGGAGATTTCGAAACGCTGTCCGGGCTCGACGCGCAGGACGCGGGTAAGGTGGCGAGCTTCGTCGCCACGGAGTTCGGCGGCCCCGCCGCGAATCGAGTCCACAAAAAATCGACGTCGTGCCAAATTTCATAGTGGCATAAGTTGCTCATGATGCCCAGGGGACGTTTCAAGCGAATGATGAAAATATTGCAACCGGTCAGGAAATTGCACCCCCACCCAGAGAGTGCCCCGACGGGCGGCTCCGATGAACGCATGGCAACTGCGGGCGCTCTATCTGCGGCAGCGATAGACCTTGGGGCGAAGCCGCAATTGTCGTCAAACGGGCGGTGGCGCGCACGCTGGGGCCGGGGCAGCGTGCGATCAGTCAACCGATGCGCGCCTAAAAGGAACGGCGGGTGGCGGGTATGCTGTCGCTTCAATGTAGAAGGCGGAGCCTTCCTCGAAAATAGATACTGCGCCGACAACCGCTCCCTAAAAAGCTGTGAAATATTCGCCCGGCAGCGGAATTGGCAGGCGAAAGCGCATTAATTCACAGCTTCTCACGGACGCGGATGTGCCGGGGAATGCGGTTGCGTCAACTTATGTTACGACGCTGTCACTGTTTGAGCGATGCCATGTCGATGACGAAGCGGTATTTCACGTCGCCCTTGAGAAGGCGGTCGTAGGCTTCGTTGATCTGCTGAATGGCGATGATCTCAACATCGCTAGCGATATCGTGCGCGGCGCAGAAATCGAGCATCTCCTGGGTTTCGGCGATGCCGCCGATGCCGGAACCGGCAAAGCTGCGCCGCCCGAAGAGGAGGTTGAAGGCGGACACGGGCAGCGGCAATTCCGGGGCTCCCACCAGGGTTAGGGTGCCATCCAGTTTCAGCAGGCTGATATAGGCATTGATGTCGTGGGTGGCGGATACCGCGTCGAGGATAAAATCGAAGCTGCTGGCATGCTTGCGCATTTCATCGCCACTCTTGGAGAGAACGACTTCATGCGCGCCGAGCCGCAGCGCATCCTCGGTCTTGCCAGGCGATGTTGTGAATAGGACCACGTGGGCTCCGAACGCGCGGGCCAACTTGACCCCCATGTGGCCCAGACCACCCAGTCCCACAATGCCCACTTTCTGCCCGGGACCGACCTTCCAGTGGCGCAACGGAGAATAGGTAGTGATTCCGGCGCATAGCAGCGGCGCTGTGGCGGCGAGATTCACGGCGCTAGAAATCTTGAGGGTGAAGGCTTCATCCACCACGATGCTTTCCGCATAACCGCCGAAGGTGGGACCACCGAGGTGCTTGTCCGCGGAATTATAGGTGAAGGTAGGGGAATTCTCGCAGTATTGCTCGAGGCCGCGCCGGCAACTCGAGCAGGCGCGGCAGGAATCCACCATGCAGCCGACGGCGGCGAGGTCGCCCACCTTGAACTTTTTGACGTTGCCACCCGTCTTCACCACGCGGCCGACAATTTCGTGGCCGGGCACGACGGGGTAAATGGTGTTGTGCCATTCGTTGCGCACCTGATGGAGATCGGAGTGGCAGACACCGCAATAAAGGATGTCGATGACCACATCATCGGGCAGCGGATGGCGGCGCCGGATTGAGAACGGCGCTAGCGGCGAAGTGGCGCTCTGAGTTGCCCAGGATCTGACGGTTTTGGTTGCCGTGGACGCCAACAAAGAATCTGTGCTTGCGGACATAGTTAGGTGTGTACTCCTACCTTCTATCAGACCGCGAATCCGGATTTCCCTCAACAACGAAACCTGCGAAACGTTCGCCTTAACCTAAACACGAGTCGAGCGCAAAACATGTTGGGTGATATGGTACGTTTCTACTCATGACGGTGCGAGAGCGCTCGAGGCGAACCGCCGAATGACGGCCGTGCATCACCGGCCGTTGGAAATCCGCTAGCTCGAGATTCGACGTCATCCTCACGGTCGATTTCGACTCGGATTGGTTGGCTTTACAGATGTACGGGTCTAGCGGCATTGATCCCGCGAGTAACGCAGCAGTTTGGGCCGGCGCACTCCAGCTCCCGGATCGCGGCTCGGCAGCGGGTACTAAATAGCACTGCGCATTGACGTCCGAGCATCGCTTGGATGCACAAGGCGGAGCCTCATGCCACAGCTACCGGCGCCACTTCATCTGGCCGTCCACTACAGTCGCCATCGGGCCGCCGCGGAACGTTCTTCCGTGGAAGGGGGAATTGCGGCTGCGCGAGGCGGATTGATTCACGTCGTAGGTCCACTCCACGTCCGTGCTGAACACCGTCACGTCGCCCGGCGCGCCCGGCGCCAGCGTGCCGCGTCCCAGGCGCATCACCGATTCCGGACCGGTGGTGAATAACTCCACCAGGCGGGCCAGGGTGATCTTGCCCGCCGCCACCAGTTCTTCCAGCGCCAGCGCGATGGCGGTTTCCAGGCCGATGATGCCAAACGGGCAGCGCTCGAATTCCTGCATCTTTTCCGACCCGGGATGCGGCGCGTGGTCGGTGGCAATCGCACTGATGGTCCCCGCCGCCAGGCCGTCCACGATGGCGTCGCGATGCGCGCAGGAACGCAAGGGCGGCTTCATCTTGTAATTGCTCTCATACGGCGGCATTTGGGCATCGGTCAGCGCGAAGTGGTGCGGCGTGGCCTCGCAGGTCACGGGCAGGCCGTGTTGGCGCGCGTAGTCCACCATGGCCACGGCGTTGCGCGTCGAAATGTGCGCCACGTGGTAGCGCGCACCGGTCAGTTGCGCCAGCACCAGATCGCGCGACACCATCACGTCCTCGCTGGCGGCCGGAATGCCGCGCAGCCCCCAGCGGACGCTCTGCACGCCCTCATGCATATCGCCGCCGGCGCTCAGGTTCAGATCTTCGCAGTGCTGGATGATGGGCAGATCGTAGCTGCGCGCGAACTCCATGGCGCGCCGCATGACGCGCGCATTCATCACGGGCAACCCGTCGTCGCTGATGGCCACCGCGCCCGCCGCTTTCATGGCGCCGATGGCCGCGAGTTCCTCGCCCGCGCTCCCCTTGGTGATGGCGCCGATGGGGAACACATTGACCAACGCCTTGCTGCGCGCCCGCTCCACGATGTAGCTGGTGACCATGGCGCTATCGTTCACCGGCTTGGTGTTGGGCATGCAGCAGATGGAGGTGAAGCCGCCCGCCGCCGCCGCCCGCGACCCGCTCTCGATGGTCTCGGCGTGCTCAAACCCCGGCTCGCGCAGATGCACGTGCATATCGATAAAGCCCGGGGCCACGATCATCCCTGTGGCGTCGAATACCTCCGCCTTCGGCGAGGAGAGATTCGGCGCGACACCCGCGACGCGCCCGTCCACAATCAGCACGTCCGCCACGCGGTCCGTGTTCGAAGACGGGTCGATCACCCTACCGTTTCTGATCACGATCGGCATGCTATCCAATCACCTTTTCGAGCACCGCCATACGCACCGCGATGCCGTTCTCCACTTGGTTGAGGATCACCGACCGCTGGAAATCCGCTACCTCGCTAGAGAGTTCGCGCCCGCGATTGATGGGTCCCGGATGCATCACGATGGCCTCCGGTTTGGCCAGGTCCATGTGTTCCAGTTGCAACCCGTAGAAGCGGAAATACTCGCTGGCCGGAAAATTCGCCTCATGCTGCCGCTCCAGTTGCACTCGCAGCATCATGATGACGTCGGCATCGGTGATGGCGTCGCGGATGTCGGTAGTAAGGCGGACGCCGGGCGCCAGTTCTGCCAGTTCCACCGGCAACAGGGATGCCGGCCCGCAGAGCACGATCTCCGCGCCAAACTTGGAGAGCAGGTGCACGTTGCTGCGCGCCACGCGGCTGTGCGCGATATCGCCGATGATGGCCACCTTGAGGCCATCCAGGTGCCCGCAGCGATCCAGAATGGTGCGCGCGTCCAGCAGCGCCTGGGTAGGGTGTTCGTGGGTGCCGTCGCCGGCGTTGATGATGGGTGTGGGCAGGTGGCGCGCCAGAAAGTGCGGAGCGCCGCTGGCCGCGTGGCGCATCACGATGGCGTCCGGCCGCATCGCCCCCAGGGTATTCAGTGTATCCACCAGCGATTCGCCCTTGCTGACGCTGGACCCGGACGCGGTGATGGACACGGCGTCCGCGCCCAGGCGCTTGGCCGCAATTTCGAAGCTGGTCCGCGTACGGGTGGAAGCTTCGTAGAACAAATTGACGATCATTTTGCCGCGCAGTGCGTCCAGTTTTTTTAAGCTCTGGCTCTGCATCGGCTGGAAATCCTTGGCGCGCGCCAGGATGGCTTCGATCTCGGCGCGGTCCAGCTCCTCGATTCCGAGTAATCCGGCTGGCATGGCGTTAGCCGGCCTTCTCCACCATCAGGACCTTCTCCATACCGTCGATCTCCTGGAACTTGACTTCGATGATCTCGATATCGCTGGTCTGCACCTTGCGACCGATGAAGCGCGCCTCGATGGGCAGTTCCCGGTGACCGCGATCGATCAGCACCAGCAGTTGCACCCGGGCCGGGCGGCCGTGGTCGAACAGCGCGTCCAGCGCGGCGCGAATGGTGCGGCCGGTGTACAGCACGTCGTCCATCAGGATGATGTCCTTGCCCGCCACGCTGAACGGAATCTCCGTGGCGCCGACTACCGGCTTGACGCCCACCGTGCTCAGGTCGTCGCGATACAGGTTGATGTCGAGGATGCCCATCGGCACTTTTCGATTTTCCAGGCTCTCGATCTTCGCCGAGAGCCGTTGCGCCAGCGGAACGCCGCGGCGCCGGATGCCAATGAAGGCGAGTTGATCCAAATCTTTGGTCTTCTCCAAAATCTCGTGAGCCAAACGGACCAGAGTCCGGTCGATCTCCGAGGCACTCATGAGCTGTGCTTTTTCGCGCGTGATGGCCATAATGCTCCGATTGCCAGAGTATCACGCTGGTGGGGTAAGAGGCCTCACAAGAGCTTGAAACGAAGCCCGCCGTCCCTGCGCTAGCTCTGGTGGACCGGAACCTTCGAAGGTTTTGTGGGTTAATGTACTTATGGGTCTCGGAAGCACCCTAATGTTGGGGTTTGGTGTCAGCCTGGGAGCGCTGGTGGCACAGGACTGCCCCCCCGTCGCGCGCGTTCTCCCAAATGGGACTCTCGGCGGCTTGCTGGACGCCGCCAGTTGCCAACTCGGCGACCGCACCCCCTACGCGCCTTACCGCCTCGATCTGCCGGTGCGCGGACAGATCAAAATCGAAGTGAGCGAGACCGCCGGCGATTTTTCTCTCACGCTGCGCGACGCTTCGGGGAGCAGGGTCGATTCCGGCGCCAGGCTGCTGCGCCCGATCGAGGCCGGCAGCTACACGCTGCTGGTAAACGGCGCGGCCGCCGGCCAGACCGGCAGCTACACCGTGAACACGTCGTTCACCAGCGAACCCGGCCTTCTGTGCTCGAAATTCCCCAATATCGGGCGTAGCCAGACCGTCGAGGGGAAACTCCCCAGTTCCGGTTGTGTGGCTCTCGACGGGACTGCTTACGAAGCCTATACGCTGACCACGGACGGCGCCGGCACGCTGACGGTGGGGGTTAGCAGCCAGGACTTCACGCCCGTGATCGCCGTCCGCTCGTCTGACGGGCGCCCCCTTATCCTGCCCTCGGCGAGCCCGGTGCATGTCGTGTTGGAAGGCGACAGCCAGTACCTCGTCATCCTCTCCTCCGCCGACAAGAGCACCGGCACTTACCAGATCGCCAACAGTTACCAAACGGCGGACAGTGAAACTTGCCGCGCGCGAAAAACCCTGGCCGACTCCGATAGCGATAGCAATGCCATCAACGCCGACAGTTGCTTCGTCACGATCGCGGGCAGCGGCGATCAAGCGTATTACACCTACTACGATTTCGCACTCACGGCCGCCGGTCTCGCGAGCGTGAGCGCGGTCAGCGGGGATTTTAAGACCACGCTGAACCTGCTGGATGCCGCCGGCAATATCCTGGCCTCCGATTCCGGGGGCGGCGGTAGCGACGCGCAGTACAACGTGCAATCCAGCCTGCGCACGCAACTCCCCGCGGGGCTCTACCGCCTGCAGGTCTTGAGCGACCTTCCTTCTGGCGGCAACTATGGGCTCAAGTACACGTTTCACGCCGGCAATCCGCAACCCTGCACGGCCGGGGAGCTCAATTTGGGCGACCACTTGAGTTCCGGGCTCTCTGACGCCAGTTGCCGCACCAGCCTTGGCCTCTCCGATCTGTACACCCTCACCCTGCCCTCGGCCGGCACCGTGGATCTGGAGGTCAGTTCCGGGATGTTCGCCGCCGTCCTAGCCATCCGCGACAGCAAGGACAACCTGACGGTGCGCGATGACGAAGTCAACGGCCTCAGTGTGGCCCACGTCACGGCGGATCTGCCGGCCGGCGGCTACACGATAGCCAGCGCCGCCCACTCCGGCGCCGGGTACTACCAGATCGCCGCCGGGTTCATGGCGCACGATATACCGGCCTGCACCTTTGCCCAATCGCTGGATCTAAATGGCGGCTTCATCCAACGCCTTGGCCCGCGCAGTTGCATCGGCGCCAATGGCCAGCCGGTGGATTACTACACCTTCACATTGGCGGCGGATGCGCTGGTGCTAGCCGTCATGACTTCGAGCGAGGTGGATGGCTACCTGACCCTCTACGATGCCAACGACAACCTGCTGCGCAATGATGACAGCACCTACGGCTCCAACGATCCGTTGATCGTGCAGTATCTCCCCGCGGGAACCTACAAGCTGGCCGCGCGCGGCGCCTCGGGGACGGTGGGCGGGCTCTACCAGGTGGATTTGCGCACCGTCGCCGGCCCGCGGCCCCCGTTTTGCACTCCGATAACCACGCTAACGGCGGGAGCCACCGTGAGCGGCGTCATTACCTACACCGGATGCCAGTACACCGGCAACACCTTCGCCGATCTCTATCGGATGAACGTGACGGCGGATGCCGCCATCGATCTGCGCCTTAACTCCAGCGAGTTCGACGCCTACCTGGTGCTGCTCAATTCCCAAGGCGCGGTGATGGATGAAGACGACGATAGCGGCGGCAATACCAACGCCCGTATCACGCGCAATCTACCGGCCGGCACTTACTACATGGTGGTCAAACCTTTCGGCGACTATACCAGCCACGGCGCCTACACCCTGATTACCAAGATAGGCCAGTAGGACA
>JANYAH010000043.1 GCA_025361425.1 Candidatus Solibacter sp.
ATGCGTCGCAGCCAAGTCGGCAACCGGAGCCGGATCTGCCGGGCCGAGCACCGCTTGACGTGCGAACGGTCGCTGCTTGGCCGGATCCCACACAGATTGGGAAGCGACACGGTAACGTCGCCCTCCCACTTGACGCTCGAGGATGTTCATTCATTCATCTAGCCATACTCGCAAGCCTTTAGCAAGCAGAACCCACGCGCGCAACCTATTACAGCCTCCTCCGCGCCGGTTTATCCTCTTAAAAGTGCGAAAGTCGGGCTAGCCCGCTCTCCCCTTCCACCAACCGCGGCGAGAACTTCTGGTTGAGCAGCGTCCCACCCGTGCGCGCGTGATCCAGCTTCGCCGCCGATTGAATCACCGCCGTCGGCCCATTCCGGTCCGCCCCCTGCGTGGGCGAAATCCCGTCGCTCAGCGGTTCCCAGGCCCTTCGTCCATCCGGCGTGGCCCCGGTCACCGACCCGAAATACACATGGCACGTGGTCGACAGATAGTTGACCCGATAGACTCCGCCCCTGGTGTTGGGACGCCCGTTGATTTCGTCGTGGAAGGCGTCGAACACAGCCCTTAGGATGCCGTCCGCGTACGCGTCGTCGTTGCCGTATTTCGGCGTCTTGTTCCACAACTGAAGCCGCAGCTTCTCGTGGCCCGCAAAATCGGCGTCCAGCGCCTCCAGCAACTCGTCCATGCCGGCCGTCGCCCGGTCGAATACGTGAAACCGGATCGCCGAGAGGCTGTCCGTCACAGAGCCCGGCGATGTCCCCATGATGTACGTGGTGTTGTAGCGCGGCCCGCCATCGTGGTAATCGCGCCCCTTGGCGATACAATCCTCCACCAGCACGGAGAGGAACGGTGCCGGCATATACTGCGCGTACAGCCGCTCGATCACGTTGTTGCCGCGAATCTTGATATCGATGAAGTGGCGCAACTGCCGGCGGAACGCCTCGAACAACTCGTCGTAAGAGCCGAATTGCCGCGGATCGCCGGTCTGCATGCCGATCTGCTTCCCGGTGCGCCGGTCGCGCCCGTTGGCCAGCGTAATCTCCAAAACCTTAGCCGTATTGAAGTAGCCCGTCAGTATGTATGCTTCCTTGCCGAACGCCCCGGTTTCCACGCAACCGCTGGTGCCGCCCGCGCGCGCATCTTCAAGCGACTTGCCCTGCCGCAGCAGTTCCTCCACCACCATATCGGCATTGAAGATGGATGGCTGCCCCCAGCCTTTGCGCACGATTTCGAGGCCCCGCTTCAGAAACCGATCGGGACTCTTCTTGCTCAACTGGAGGTTCGACGAAGGTTGTAGCAGCCGCATCTCGTCGATCACTTCCAGAATCAGATAGGTCACCTCGCTGACCCCATCCGTGCCATCGCCCTTGAGACCGCCCGTATTGATATTGCAGAAGTCCGTGTAGGTGCCGCTCTCCGCCGCCGTGATGCCCACCTTGGGCGGCGCCGGCTGGTTGTTAAACTTCACCCAGAAGCACTCCAGCAGTTCCCGCGCCGCTTCCCGGTCCAGCGTGCCGCCGGCCAGGCCGCGGGCGTAGAACGGCGCAAGATGTTGGTCCAGGCGCCCCGGACTAAAGGAATCCCACGTATTCAGCTCTGTGATCACGCCCAGATGGACAAACCAGTAGGCTTGCAGTGCTTCATGGAAATCGCGCGGCGCGTGCGCCGGGACGCGGCGGCACACTTCGGCGATGCGCACCAGCTCGGCCTTGCGCTCCGCTCGCGATTCCTCGTCCGCCATGCGTAACGCCAAATCGGCGTGCCGCTCTGCGAAGCACATCACCGCGCCCGCCGCAATCCGCATCGCCTTCAACTCCTGCTGCTTGTCCCACGCCCGCGCGTCGCCGTGGAAATCCAGGCGTCTCAACGCCGCGTCGATATCCCCCTGAAGCTCCAGCAGGCCCTTGCGGTAAATCACGTCGCCCAGCACCGTGTGTCCCGGCGCGCGCTGCTCCATGAACTCGGTGAAGATTCCCGCGGCGTAAGCGTCCTTCCACTCCGGCGTCATTTCCGCGAAGATCCGGTTGCGCATCGAGCCGCCCTGCCAGTAGGGGATCACCTCCGTGGCCTGTATGCGCCGCGCCTCCTCGCTCACCGCGTAGCAGATCTTCTCCCGTGTGTGGAGCGTCTCCAGGTCTTCCATGCTGTGGCAGCAGAGCTCCGGATACGTCGGCGTGCCCTTCGGCGCCGGTCCCCGCTCGCCCACAATCAGCTCCTCGCTCCCCAGGTAGATGGTTTTGCGCTCCATCAGGTATGCAAGCGACATGGCGCGGCGCACCGGTATGGAGAGCGCCGCGTCGCAGGTGCGGTAGAACCCAGTCAACAGCTGGGCGCGTTCCAGGGAGAGCCACGGTTTGGTTTCCAGGCTGCAAGCGCGTAGACGCGCCACTCGCTCCGTCATTAAGATGCTCCTTCACTCGGCGATCTTCACCGGAATTCCCGCAGCTTCCATCTGCGCCGCGATCGCGGCCATCGTGACGTCCGCCGGCGGCGCCGTCTGCTCCATCCGGTATTCGCGCCCCAGCCGCCGGTACTTTTCCGCGCCGGCCCGATGGTAGGGCAGCAGATCGACCTGCGTCAAACCGAGCGGCGCCAGATAATCGCACGCCGCGCGCACATCGGCGGCGGCGTCGTTCACCCCAGGCACTACCGGAATCCGCACCGTCACCGGCCGCCCTGCCGCCACCAGCGCTTCCAGGTTTTCCAGAATATTGCGATTGGGCGCGCCCGTGTACTGCCGGTGGCGCCCCGGGTCCAGCATCTTGAGATCGTAGAGAATCAGATCGGCCAGCCCCCCAATGCGCAGCACGCTTTCCCGCGCCGCCGCCCCGCAGGTCTCGATGGTGGTGTGTATGCGGCGTCCGCGGCACGCGCGCAGCAGCGCTTCCAGTAATGCGGGCTGTCCGAATGGCTCGCCGCCGGTGAAGGTGACGCCGCCGCCCGATTCATCGAAGAACACCAGGTCGCGTTCGATCTCCGCCACGATTTCTGTCACCGTCATCGTCCGTCCGGCCAGACTGCGCGCTTCCGCGCCGCAGGCGTCCACGCAGGTGGCGCAGAGCCGGCAATGGTCGTTGAGGGTCATGCGCTCGCCCATGCGCTTAATTGCACCGTGCGGGCAGGCGGCCGCGCAATCGCCGCACAAATGGCAGCGTTCCGCGGAGTAAAGAATCCCGGGTGCCGAATTCTGGCTTTCCGGATTGTGACACCACCAGCAGGAAAGCGGGCAGCCCTTGAAGAATACCGCCGTGCGGATGCCCGGCCCATCGTGCACGGAAAACCGCATGATGTGGAAGATCACTCCGGAGGCTTCGGTATGGCCATTACAGAGCACAGGACCTCTAAGTCTGTAGATACGATATCATGCCGCCTGCAAGGGTGGGGCTGGCATTCAACCTGCCCCCTTCGACGCGTTTTCGGCCCTACTGCCGCCGCGCCGCGCTGGTTCACGCCCGGCTTGAGCAGAATCGGCCCGCTGAGAAAAATCTGGCGGACGCCGTCCGGCTTCAGTTCCACCGCCTGCCCGAGCGCGCAACCATCGATCGTCTTTTGCAGGCGCGCCGCGTGGGGCCGCGGTTCGTCGGCCTCAAAAAGCGCGCCGCCTGGTGGCGCAGCCTGCGGTCCCACGAGCGTGCAATGCCGGCAGCCCAACCAATGTCAGGAAAACCGCCGAACCGTTCATGAAGACCTCACAGATAGGTCGGCACCACCTGCATCTCCGGCACCGTCACGCGCGCCGGTAGTTTCGCCACCGCCAGGATGGCTTCCGCCACGTCTCCCGGCTGCAGCGCCTTGGCGAGCAGCTCCGCCGACGGTTTCACCGGCCGGTTCTCCAGGATCTCCGTATCCACCAGCCCCGGACAGATCACGCAGGTGCGGATGCCGTTCTCCTTCTCCTCCAAGCGGACCGCGTGCGCCATCCCCAGCAGTCCGCGCTTCGACGCCTGGTAAGCCGCACCCGAAACATCCGGCGCGAGACCCGAAATGGATGCCACATAAATCAGGTGCCCAGAACCGCGCTGGCGCATCGCGGGGAGCGCCGCCTGCGTCGCGTAGTAGGCGCCGTTCAGATTCACCGAAATCATCGTGTCCCAGATCGGGGGAGTCAGCCGCGTCAGGGCGCGATCCTTGACATTGGTCCCCGTGCTGTATACCAGGATGTCGATTTCGCCCAGCCGTTCGCGCGTGTGCCGCACCAGCCCTTCCATATCGGCCACGCTGGACGCGTCCGCCACGGCGATCTCGATCGCGGCATTTTCCGCCGCCAGTTCCTGCTGCAAGGCGCGCAGACGCTCCTTGCGCCGCGCCGCCGCCATCACGCGCGCGCCTTCACGGGCGAATAGAATCGCCGTCTCGCGCCCGATGCCGCTGGAGGCGCCTATTACAAGTACCACTTGGTTCGTTAGTTTCACAACCATGCCTCAGATTGTACTCGCCCCAGCAGAGAGAACGCCATTCACCGGGCGAGGCAGTCAGACGGCGAAGAGGTCCTAATCGCGCAGCGCAGTGCCTTCCGATGGCGGCAGGCCCACCGCCCCCTAGGGTTGCCGCGCAGCGCGCTGGCACACGAGCGCCACATTCATCCGGCCGGGGCGATCTCTGGGACTACAAGAGCCTTCACATCAGTAGTCCTCGAGGTCGGGAACGTCCGGTAGGACGGCCTCTCTGGCATCTGATGGAGCGGCCGTGGCAAGCCTTGCTGCGCGCCAGCGCCACAGCATCCAGGCTGCGCCGAGCGTACCCAGGCCGGCGACGGCCCACGGCACAACTAACGCCCATCCCTGCGGTATAGTGTTCGGATCCACCAATACCTTGGCGCCGTATCGCTTCGCGTATGTGTCGAGGATTTCCTCATCGGTTCTGCCCTGCTCCACCCACTTGGCAATCTCAACCCGCATCCTGACGGCAATCTCGCTTTGGTGCTGCCCCACGGGTTCGGTGTAACAGCACGGTGCGAGCACGGCCTTTTCGATGCGCTGCATGCGGGCATGCCGTTCCTGCGGAACACCACCGTACGCCAGGCATGGCACTACGGCCAAAACTCCGATCCACATCTGTATGCGCTGCATTCTTGAATATGACTTCTCTTTCGGAGTTTTTCTTCCCTATATTTACGGCAGCACTGCGGCATAACCCGCCACGGATCCGATGGCCAACACGAAAACGGGGTGCCATCGGAATTTCCGGAGCAGGAGCAGGGATACTCCGCAGAGAACCCACCCACGCCAGGAGCCGATAGCGCTGCCGCTCAACAGCACTGCCGCACTCAAGATAAGTCCGGTCACTGCCGGATTCACTCCGGCCAGAAACCGCTGTGCACGAGGGTCGCCGCGATAGCGCTCATATTGCCCGCTCATTAACCACATTAGGCCCATCGCCGGAGCCAGCAGCGCCGCCGTTGCAACCAGAGCACCGGCGATCCCTGCCACGTGGTACCCGGCGAAGGTCGCCAGCACCGCGATGGGGCCAGGCGTCAGGTTGCTGATGGCGACACCGTCCAAAAACTCCCGTGGGTTCAACCAACCAAGCTCCGTCACCAGCCGTTGATGCAGGACTGGCACGAGGACGAAGCCGCCTCCGAAGAAAACCACGCCCATCTTCAGGAAGGTCATCGCAGTCGAACCGAGTAATGACAATGGCCCGATGGTCGCTGGGATGGCAACCGCCGCCAGCATGTGGCTGGAAGGGCCAGCCTGGGCACCGGGACGCGCCCGGCGGCCATTCGGTAACAGGAGCCCAACCGTTCCGGCAACCAAGATCACCCACACAGCATTGGTCTTCAACGCCCCGGCCGCAAGGGCTGCTCCGGCGATACAGACGGCAGCCGGCGACCGCAGAACCGGCCGTCCAAGCGACCACGCCGCATCCACGATCAAGGCAATCACAACTGGCCCTAAACCGATGACGGCCCCCTGCAACGCGGGCATCGCATGGTACCGGAAGTAGAAGTTCGAAAGCGTGGTGACCAGCGCCAGCGATGGCAGCAGAAAGGCGCTTGCCGACAGGATGCCCCCCACTGCCCCAAATAGCCGGTAGCCGACAAAGAAGGCGGCGTTCACCGAAAACGCCCCCAGAATCTGTCCCAGTCCCACGCCGTTCAGGAACTCCTCCCCGGTGAGCAGTTTGCGCTTCTGGACAAACTCCCGCTCCATCAACGCAATCACCGCCATCCCGCCTCCGAATCCGATGCTGCCGATTTTGAGGAAGACCGCGAGAAGACGCGCCAGGGAGATGCGCTCGCTGTCAGGTTGGAATGGCGGCCGACTCATTTGGTTGCGGGGTGTTCGCGGGCCGCCCGCATGTTTCGCCACGCGCTCTCCAGCTCGCTGCGGGCGCGATCACTCAAGGGGCCCGGCAAGGCACCGGGAGCGTATGCGCGGCATAGAGCGATCGTATCACGGAGGCGCTCTACGAAGTCGTGACAGGCCGGACAACCGGCCAAATGTCTTTCGATTTCTCTACAGTCCGCCGGTGGCAGTTCGAAATCCACGTATTCCGAAAGCAGTGCGAGAACGTCTTGGCAAATCTCCGGATGGTGTTCCATGTTGAAGGACCCGGGCCGACCGAAAATTCCTAACCGGCGTAAGCCTCAAGCGGCGTGCTCACCACAGTTTCGATTGCGGGCGCGTGGATCAAAGTGTTGTGGATCAGACATGCCTTCACTGCCCGCAGGACGCCGGCCTGATGTTGCGGGTCCAGCCCGGGAACGATGATCTCGATCCGAAACTGTCCGAGTCGCGTCGGCAGCGTGGCCTTGTCCGCGCTGACCTTCACTTCCAGGCTTCGATGTGGAAGAGACCTTGCCTTCATATATTGAGCGGCGTAGAACCCGGCACAGGTCCCCAACGAAACCAGTAGGTATTCGGGCGGCGTCATGCCGGTGTCCGATCCGCCATTGTTGGACGGCTGGTCGCAAATCACGCGGTGACCGCGCGCACTGGCTTCGAATTTCACGTCTCCGAGGTGCTGAATTGTGACTTCCATAAGAGCTTCCCACATGAAGGATGCAGCCCACATCCAAAGGTGACATGAGAAACGGTTCTGCCGTTGGCCGTGTCACTGTCGCTTGAGAATCCGCCTGTTTCCCAACAGCTTGCACGATTCGCCGCGCGTCTGCGCTCTCCTTCCAGGGGTTTGCGCTTTCCGGTAGACAATCGCTCTGCCGATCGCGAGTCCAGGGCAGTAGCGAGAGGCGCAACTGCGCGAAAAGGCGCAGCGAACGCGGCGCAATCGGCCCAAAGGCATTCGAATTGCCGAAGATTGCCCCACCGACATTTTTACACGCTGAAGGGGAACGCAACGATTTAGCGAAATATGCGATCTGGCATGTTTTCAGTTGCGCAATTTCGCAACTGATGTTATCAAGTATAAAAGAGCTGATTATGCTTTTTAAGAGGTCTACTAATGCGCAGAATCGCGTTCGTCCTATCATTGACAATCCTGATCCATCTTGCGGGGCCGGCGGTATCGGCCGGTAACGCAGCAGGCGCGACCGCGCCGGACGTTACGGTGGCGGCTCCGGGAGCGGACACTTCCGACGAGCTGAAGCAGGAATTGGAAAAACTTAAAAAAGAGGTTGCTGCCCTCGAAGAGCGGCTGAAGGCACAGGAGAAACAAACCAAGGTTCCGGCTCAGGCGCTCGTGCCACAGCAGCCGGTCCCGGAACTGGTAACCGATGTCAAAGAGCTCGACAAACGAGTTTCGCAGACGGAGCGCGAACAGGCTTTGGACCGGCTGAGAATCACGGGGGACTACCGGTTTGAAGCACACTCCATTGCGGGCAGCGTTCCCGCCCATTTCAACGGTATGGCGCTGCAAAACCTGGTGGTCAAGACCATGTTTGCAATGCCCATCCTGGGCCGCTCGCCGGCCAGCGTTGCGGAGATCAACAACACCGTCGCCAGCCACTATTCCGATTACCAATTCTTCACGAATAGCCTGACGTTCGATAAGTTGAAACAGGGCATGGGCGCCTTCCCGTCCGCCATGCAGCAGCAACTGTTCGGCATGTTGATGCCCTCTACCTTTACGCCAGCGTACAAAGATAACAATAATGCCCTCTTCACGAACCGTCTGCGTCTGAATATCGATGCCAAGGTTGCCGACAACGTGTCGTTCAGCGGCAGGCTGAGCATGTACAAAGTCTTCGGCGACTCCACCGGAGTACAGGTATTTAACGGGCAGCCGAATACCCTGAACTCAGACGGCAATACCACCGGCGTGCCGAATTCGGACCAACTGCGGGTTGAAAGAGCCTATTTCAGTTGGAACAATATCGGCGGTTCCAAGCTATACGTATCCGCCGGGCGCAGGCCTTCCACCGGCGGCCCGCCGATGAACTACCGCCAGGACGAACTGCGTGGCGGCACGCCGTCCGGCTCGCTGATCGACTATCAGTTTGACGGCGTTACGGTAGGTTACAAGTTTACCGAGAACATGGTCTGGCGCGTGTGTTGGGGACTCGGCTATGAATCCGGCTTTGGCAACGGCAACCTGCTCAAACTCCCCCAGGACAGGCTGAAAGACTCGCACTTCCTGGGCGCGAATCTAGACCTGTGGAACTCCGAGACCACCCTGATCCAAGCCACCTACGCCCACGCGTTTAACGTGACGGATGGCTTTAACGGCCTCATGGTGCTGCCCTCCAATCCTCTGACCGGCGACCCCATAAACGCGCCGCTGGTTATGCGCTACACGCCATCCGCGAACCTGGGCGGCATTCACCTTTTCGGCATGAATACCACGCACCGCGCGAAAGCCTTCGACTTCTACGCCAGCGGCAATCTCTCCGCCACCCGGCCCAACGGCAAGACCACCCCATTCGGGGGATTGATGTCGGACCCGTTCGAGACCCCCGTCAATCAGCAAGGCTACATGGTACTCGCCGGCCTTCGCTTCAATTTCCCGAACGATGAGCGGACCAAACTGGGGTTCGAGTTCAACCACGGCAGTAAGTACTGGTTCAATTTCGCCCAAGCCTCCGACGATATCATCGCTCCCAAAACCAACACTCGCGGCAACGTGGTTGAGACATACCTCACGCATCGCATCAACAACCGCTTCATCTTCAAGGCCGATTTTATTAAGTACCTCTACGACTATTCCGGTTCAGGGTGGCACGTGGGCGCGCCCAAAGCATTGGATTCCCAACCGATTCTTGGGTTCCCGACTTATAGCGGCGCCACCATGTTCTCTTTGGGGCTGACCGCGCGGTTCTAACTACAGGCATTCCCGGGCCGGCGCAGACCGGCCCGGATTTTCTTAATGAATGGAGACTTGTCATGTTCAATCAAAATCGTCGATTTCGATTCGTCATCAGCGCACTGGCAGGGCTCTTTGTGGCCGGTGTGCTTTCCACCGTTGCAATAGCCGGTTCACCGAAGGGCAGTGAAACCAAGGGACGCAATTACTTTCGGCAGTCCTGCAAGGAGTGCCACACGAAAGGGGCCAAGGGGGGCGAGATTTCACCGCTGGTAAAGACCCAGGCCCAATGGCGCACTTATTTCACCAAGGCCAAGCACTCCGGGGGCAAGGAGCCGCTGAATAAATTGATGCCCGACACGCAACTTCTGGACGTGCAGACCTATCTGATTAACCACGGCGCCGACTCCCCACAGCCCGAGACCTGCGGGAAGTAGTGCCAACACCATCGCGCAGTTGCCAGGCGTTCGCAAAGGCCTGGCCGCAGGGCAACTGCGCCATGGGTTCCAAATCGGCCCAAGGAAACAGCCATGTATCGCAAACGCTATCACTTTGTCCTGGGAATCGCGATCCTGCTCCGCGCAGGCGTAGCGCAGACCCCTACCGCCAGCGCACCGCAGCGCGCCCTCAGCAGACTCGCTCATCCCGCTGTTGTGCTGAAGGATGAGACGGGCCGGAATGTGCTGGAAACAGGGAAGCCCATCAGCACTCGCCAGACCTGCGGTGAGAAGTGTCACGACTACGAATTCATTACGGGGAGCTTTCATTTCCAACAGGGAAAGAGCGAAATGGATCGGAACCTGCTTGGCTCGCACGGTATCGCGCCATTCAACTCATCGCCCGGCATGTTTGGCAAGTTCTCCTTGATTCCGAACCGTCAACTTACCCACGCCGGTATCACGGATGCAGGCGACGTAGACATGAGCCAACCCGAGTGGCTCACTAAGTGCGGCGGTTGCCATACCGGCGGCGGCATCTCCGAGTATGACCTGCGCGGCCAGAAGTTCCTCAGTCCCGCCGCGAAGCCGGATGGACCGCTCGACCCCAGCTACACGATTCGCGACCGCGAGACGGGCCGCGTAGTGCCCTGGGACTGGGAGAAAAGCGGCGTTGCCGAGGCTGATTGTTTCCTCTGCCACGTCCCGAATGCCAGCCGCGGCGCGCGGCGAAAGCAAATGACCGCGGGGAATTTCCGCTGGGCGAACAACGCGACGCTCACCGGCACGGGCCTGGTTGCGGAACAGGAAAAGGGCACTTTCACCTACAATCGCGCTGCCTTCAATACCGATGGCACGGTAAAGCCGGAGACCTTGGATCTTTCCGACCCCGCGATCAAGAACTGTGCGATGTGCCATGGCTTCACCGCTAGAAATACCACCACAATCCAACCTATCCAGTTTGCCGATATCGCGCGCGGCACCGAAAAATCCGGTTGGATTTACAATGGGGCGAAGATCAGCGAAACGGTTACGCCGAAAATCGTGGGGAAAGAGAAGATGGACTACCCCTGGGATGCCCACGCGGCCAAGGGGGTAGTCTGCATCGACTGCCACTTCGCCCCCAACAACCCCGGCCGGATGATCCACGACGACCCGAAGAAGAATCTCCGCTACAAACCCATCAGTGAAGACATCGCCGTCTATCTCAAACGGCCCGACCACAATTTCGCTCGCGGCAACATCCCGCCCGAAACTGTCAACCTCACAAGCCATAACACAATGAGGGCTTGTGGAGACTGTCACGACGCGGAAAAAGGCCATGCCTTCCTTCCTTACAAGAGCCGCCACTTCAAGGCGCTGGCGTGTCAGACCTGTCACATACCCGCCGTCCATTTCTGGGCCTACAGAAGCGACGATTGGGGCTTCCTCATGGATACCGGCACCAGCCGCATCACATTTCGCGGCATTGATGGGAGCATCGTGGATCCCGAGTCGGACGTGACAGGGTATCTACCCGCCTACATCACCACGCCCGATAAGAATAACAATCTTCAGATCCGGCCCACCAATCTTATCACCGGAGTTTACTGGTTTGACAAGGGCAAAGCCCGGCCCGTGTTCACCTGGCAAATGCAAGCCGCCTTCTTTGCGGGGCGCGAGGGGGAGGACTGGAAATATCGTCCTGAAATCGTCAAGGCCTTTGCTGACAAAGATGGCATTATCGATATCCCGCAAGCCGTCTACGACACGCCCACAAAGATCGCTCTGGTGAAGGGACTGCTGCAAAAATACGCTGGTGTCGGCGACCCGGAACTGCGCATTGACGTGGCGCCGTGGGCCATGAGCCACAGCATCGTAGGAAAGAAGCAAGCCACCAAGGAGTGCACGGCCTGCCACGCCGGCAACAGCATTCTGCGCCGTCCCGTGGACCTCAATAGTTTCCTGCCGCGCGGCGTGCCCATCATGTATCGCGGCAAGAACCTGAACGTGGTCAACTACCAAGGCAAGGAGCCCACGTTCGACAATCAACCACTACTCAGTTCCTTCTACATCATTGGGAATAGCCGGGCTTTGTGGGTGGAGTGGCTGGGCTGGCTCTCCGTGGCTGGCTCCATTTTATTCGGCTTAGTGCACGGTACCCTGCGTCTATTGAGAGGTCGCTTATGAATTCTTCAACGGCTTTGTATACTCTTCATGAAAGGATTTGGCACTGGCTCCAGGCAGCGGCCATGATGCTGCTGATCCTCACCGGCCTGGCCATTCACTACCCCGACCGCTTCCCTCTGTTGGGCTCCATGGCCAACGCCATTCACTGGCACTCTTGGATCGGGTTTGCGCTGATACTCAATGCGTTCCTTGGCATCTTTTACCACCTGACGGCGGAGAAGTACCACCACTTCCTGCCCAGAATGGATGACTTTACCGGAGCCGCGGCGAAACAGGCCCGATTCTATCTCTACGGCATCTTCAAGGGGGAAAAGCATCCCCTGGAGACAGATCCACGGCGCAAGTTGAACGCGCTTCAGAAGATCGCCTACCTCGCGCTCCTCAATATCCTGCTGCCGTATCAAATCGTTACCGGCGTGCTGATGTGGGGCGCCGACCGTTGGCCGCAGTTCTTCGACAGAGTCGGGGGACTTTGGGTTCTGGGCCCAGCCCACACGCTGGGGTCCTATCTCTTTCTGGCCTTCCTGGTCGGCCACATCTACCTGGCCACGATCGGACCGAGCCCTTGGAGCCACTTGCGAGCCATGACAGTCGGCCAGGAGACGCCGGTGCAAACCGCCGTGGAGTGAAAGCCGCCGGGCCGCCAGCCGGCAATTTCGGACGGCAAGATCGAAATACAGCGGAATACGTTATACAATGCAGGTGAGAACAGTGATGCCGAAAGCAGCAAAAATCGACTTGGACGATCGGATCTTCGACATGCAAGTGCGGATCTGCAAGGCCTTCGCACACGCCACCCGTCTCCGCATGCTGGACCTGCTCGCCAAGGAAGAGCTTACGGTTTCCGATCTCCAATCCGCCCTGAAGATCACGACACCCAACGTTTCTCAGCACCTCTCGATTCTGAAAGGGGCTGGCGTGGTTGCCACGCGCCGTGACGGAAAGCAGATCTATTGTTCGCTAGCCCTCCCGGAAGTAAAACAGGCCTGCCAGCTCATCCGGGACGTACTGCGCGCTCAAGTCCGCAACGAACGCAAGCTCGTCATCTGACTGCGTCCCGCCCCGCACCGGGACGGGACTTCAATCTCAGTCGAATCCGCTACGCTACCTTGCCGCAAAAAAATACTCGCTGCATTTCCCCTTGTCACGCACCCGGCCCGAAACGCATCTCAAGCAGCATATGGCCTCGTTCTACATACACGACGGTGCGCAGGCTTTGACGCTTCAGATCATTGGGGCTTTAACCCAAGGCGCGGCAGCCGAACTGGAACAAACGTGGCTGACAGCGCGTTCGACGCTTGCCGGCCGCGAACTGTTGGTTGATCTGGCCAATGTAATTTCCATAGATGCCGGCGGGCAGACCGTGCTTCGCCGGCTCGCCAGGCACGGCGCCAGATTCATCACCGCTTCGCGGCTGACCGACGCGCTCGCAGAGGCGGTTTCCAGCAGAGTGCCGGAACTCTTGCCGGCCCCACGCCCTAGCCTGTGGAACCGGCTCGCCTGCTGTTTGAGGACCATCCGAGGCTTCGCAAAGGCGTCGATGAAGCGCGCTCTTCCGTGCGGACCAATTGTACGGAAACTTTGGTGATTTGAGACGGCAGGCGGACCAGCCATAACGCCTCACCCTCTATCGCATGCAGGCCGATTCCTCTTGCGTCAGGTGACGGCAATCCTAGGAAGCGACCCACCGTTTTGGTTTTCCTTACGGTAGGGCGGAAATGCGCTCGGTTGCGCCGGCGACCAATACCGCGGGAAAGCGGATTAGGCTGCGGCCGGCGCGGCCACGAGATCCACGGCGCGGCGGAGTTTTTCATTCACCTGCCGCGCCATTGCTTCCATTGCCGGGTTGCCGACCACGGAGAGCATCTTCGCCGCATCCACAACGCCCACGTGGATGCTTCCGCCCTGCTCATACACAACGGCATTGCATGGCAGCAGCAGGCCCAGGTTGATTTCCTCCTGTAGAGCCTGGTAGGCGATCGGCGGGTTGCAAGCGCCGAGGATGAGGTACTTCGGAAACTCGACCTGCAGTTTCTCCTTCAACTTGGCCTGAATGTCTATCTGGCACAGTATCCCGAAGCCCTCGGTCTTGAGTGCGGCTTCGATTCTGATGACAGCCTCTTCAAACTTTAGCGCCACCTCTCGCACGTAACCATATCCAATTGTGTCGCCACTCTGCATGATACTCAGTCACCCCCTTCAAGATAACCCAAGCTGGTCTAGCGCACCGGCTTTTCCGGTGCGGATGGTGATTTCTGATCCATTTCTTTACGTCGCGCCGCGACGTCGCAGGAATTCGCCATTCAACCAGGCACCCCCAGCTTGGGCAGTACCCACTTCATCACAATCAAGTAGAGCAGCAAAAAGCCTACGAAGCTAACCCATTCAGGCATTATCGAACCTCTCTGGAACCACTCACCGTCAAAACCGGGCAGGGCGCGTGACGAACCGCACGCAAAGTGGTGGTCCCCAGTACCATACCTTCAAAGAACCGCCGGTGAGGCGCGCCGATCACCAGAAGGTCGAATGCTTCTTCCGACGCGAGGGCAACAATCTCCTCTGCCGGATCTCCATGCCGGACCAATTCACGGATGTTGCAGCGTTGCCGCGTTTCGGCCGGAATCCAGTTGCAAAGA
>JANYAH010000051.1 GCA_025361425.1 Candidatus Solibacter sp.
GCGGCACGCCGCCAGTCTCCAAGATGGCCGACAACGAAGACGCGACGGCGTCGCTGGGGCACTCCGAGGAACTGAGCGTCCAGCACTCGCCAGGCGCAACCATACCCGAGTTCCGCCAGCGTCCCGACGATGGAGCCAAAATCCCGTCCGCCGCTCGATGACAGGACACCGGGGACGTTTTCCCAGACAATCCACCGAGGCCGCAGTCTGCCAGCAAGACGGCAAAACTCGATAGCCAGGTTGCCACGCGCATCATCCAGACCGCCGCGTCTTCCGGCGATGGAGAAGGACTGGCAGGGAGTTCCTCCGGCCAGAATGTCGATTGGACTGCGGATGTTCTGGATCGCAGTGAAGTCACCAAAGTTGTCAACGTTGGGGTAGCGATGCGCCAGTAGTGCCGAGCAGAACGCATCGATCTCAGCGAACCAGGCAGGCCGGAAGCCCAGCGACTCCCAGGCAACAGTTACAGCCTCGATGCCTGAACAAACGCTGGCGTAGATCATGTGAAGGCTGGGGTGACCGGGGTGACCACCTGCCGTGACCACCTGAGTAAGTGCAAGTAACTAGAGACTTTGTGCCACCATGCCACCCGCAGTGAAAAGTGGAAAGGCAGGTCCCAGGATTTGCCCCGCCTGCGTCTGACGCGACGTTTGGCCGCCCGTTCGCGCCCCGGTGGCCCGTGTCGCGCCGTCGGCCTCCGTGTCGGCTGGATGGCCCACTGGCTGCTTCACCCGCCCCTCGCCGCCACGGAACGCACCGCGAACCCGAGCGAGATGCCGCGCACCGATCTGTCGTCGATCTTTCATCCGACCAGACAATCCGTCACGACTTGCACGAAGACACCGCGCGTCGTCACCGGCACGCCGTCATCGTCTCGCCCATCGACCCGGCGAAGGTTCCAGCAGCGGTTGCCGTTGTCGAGGTTTTGAAGGAAGCTGTACCGAGTGCCGCTCCGTGGGCGTGCCTCAACAGGACTGGTGCCGTCTTGCTGCTGCAGCCAGATGGCTTTCAGGTGTCCCTTGCGACCGTACGAAGCCTTCACGAACCCCCCTTCAATCAGGCGCTTCGCGGCGACTTCTGAGCGAAAGCCCATCGACGTTCCATCGGGCGCGTAGTAGGGGATTTGTTCGGTGGGCTTCATGTGGACACACTTCTGGTACAACGTGGAAGAGAAGGAGTTTAACGAGAGTCCCGTCGCTCGGTTTCTGATTTAGGAGGGGATCTCCCGAAAGCTGCATTGCGCCGGTCTTTCGAACCGAGCCCCTACTAATCAATACTCGGCAACCCTCTAAAGCTGCAACCGCCCGGACGATATTTTTAGACAGGGCATCTTGTGGTGCGCCGTATCCACGGCTGATCCACGTCGGGATTGTAGAAGCGTTGCCGCGCTCCATTGGGCGACGGGTCAATGATCTCGATGGATTCCATCGTGACTTCACCGATCCGATCGCCGGGCTTCAGAAAGCATATGAGCCCGCGCTGAGGATCGAAGGCGCGACTGTTGCCAATGCCGTATAGCCGTACACGCTCCCAACCAAGCGATAGCGCCTGCTCGCTGATCGCATCGACCAAAGCTATCGCCTCGGGTGAGATGGTATCGGCGGCGGCTTTAGGCACGCGTGGTACGAGTGCGGGAAGGGTCTCATCCTCAGCCACGGGGGGCCTATAGTCGCCCGGGCGAAATGCCCTCAATACTGCGACCAGTTGAGCCTCCCCAAAATGATGGACCGCCCATTCGTGCACAGCATTGAACCGGACGCGCAAGACTTCGAACGCGTCCGTAGGAAGATGCCCGGCAGTGGCGGCTCGCTTGGCAACTGCCATACGTGACCGCAGCCAGGCGTAATACTCGGCATCGAGCTTCCGATATGCCGAGTCGTCGATCTGGAAGTCGCGGGCGAATTGCTCCGGGTTTGCCGTCGCCCAAGTCGCAAGTGAAGTAGACACGAACAGGCAGATCGGCGTGTTAGCCATCGGGGCCGATGGCGCCGTCTCCGCACACTGC
>JANYAH010000060.1 GCA_025361425.1 Candidatus Solibacter sp.
GCGGAAAATCGCCAGATGGTCCCGCTCGACCCTCCTTTTGCCGAGGGCGCCACCGTGGGAGGCGTGATCTCGGCCAACAGCAGCGGGCCCCGGCGGCGACTTTACGGCACGGCGCGAGATCTGGTGATCGGCATGCAATTCGCCACCCTCGAAGGGAAGCTGGTGAAATCGGGCGGAATGGTGGTCAAGAATGTCGCCGGCCTGGACATGGCCAAGCTCATGATCGGGTCCTTCGGTACCCTCGCCGCCATCGCGGTGGTGAATTTCAAGCTACAGCCCATGCCAGAGGTGGAACGCAGCTTTCTCCTGCCTTTCGATTCGCTGGCCGCCGCCATCGCGGCGCGCAATGTCATTCTGAAGAGCCAGTTGCAGCCGGCCGCCTTCGACCTACTCAACCCCTCTGCCGCACGGACGCTGGGCAACTCCTCATGGTTGCTGGCGTTGCGCGCCGGCGGCAACCAGGCCGCCGTGCAACGCTACGAGCGCGAATTCGCCCACTTCACCGATGGCCTGGCATTCGAGGATGAGCGCCAGCAGACACTCTGGCGCCACGTCGAAGATTTCACGCCGCGCTTCCTGGCGGCGCAGGAGGATGGCGCGGTCGTGCGCGTTTCGTGTACCCTGAAAGATTCGGAAGCGATCATGGAGTCGTTCCCCGGTCCGGCGGTGGCGCGCGCCGGCTCGGGCGTCTGCTATGGCTATTTCGAGCGATCGCAAGCCGCCGCGGACTGGCTGGCGGTCGAACGGTCCGGCTGCAAGGCAGTCATCGAGTTCGCGTCCGACGGGAGCCGGCGAAAGCTCGATCTTTGGCCTTCCCCTGGCGGCGATTTTGAAATCATGAGACGGGTCAAGCATCTGTTTGATCCGCGGAACCTGCTGAACCGTGGCCGACTTTACCGTCTTATCTGAAAAGACCGATTTGGGACCCAGGCAGTTCGACCTGGACCGCTGCGTACACTGCGGCCTGTGTCTGAACGCCTGCCCAACCTATCGCGAACTCGGCCTCGAAATGGATTCGCCGCGCGGCCGCATTTACCAGATGGTCCAAGTCGCCAACGGCGCGGCCATCACCGATTCCTACCGCGAACACATCGGTCTTTGCCTGGCCTGTCGCGGCTGCGAATCGGCCTGCCCGTCCGGCGTCCCCTACGGCCGTATGGTGGAAGATGCGCGCGCCGAACTCGAAGCCTGCGCCCACCACGGCTGGCTCACACGCCAGTTGCGCCGGCTGGTATTCGTACACCTGCTGCAATCCCGCGGGGCCCTCTCCGTGGCCGGCACGTTGCTCTACCTTTTCGAGGTCAGCGGCCTCAAGAGGCTGGCGCGCGGATTGGGACAGTTGAACCTGCTGGGCCGCCTGGGCGATCTGCAACAACTCACACCATCGGCCGAGCCCCCGTTCTTCTTCAGCCAGATCGGCCGCACGTTTCCCCCGGAAGGCGAGCGCAACCATCGCGTGGCGTTTCTCGCCGGGTGCATCGCCAACGTGAGCTTCGCGCGTCTGAATGAGGCTACCGTTCGGGTGCTGCAGCGCAACGGCTGCGAGGTGGTGGTCCCGGAAGGCCAGGGCTGCTGCGGCGCGCTGCATCTGCATGCCGGGATGCGCGGCGAGGCGCGCAAACTGGCCTGCCGTAACATTGACGCCATTCTCGACGGCGGCTTTGATGCCGTCATCACCAACGCCGCGGGCTGCGGATCCACTCTCAAGGAATACGGTGAGTTGCTCGCAGACCTCCCCGAGTACGCCGAAAAGGCGCGCCGGTTTTCCAGTTCGATGCGCGACATTACGGAGTTCCTCAGTTCGCTCGAATTGAACCCCAACCTGGGTCGCGTGGACGCCGTGGTGACGTACCAGGATTCCTGCCATCTGGCTCACGGCCAGCACATCCGTAAATCGCCGCGCCAGTTGCTGGGCGCGATTCCGGGAGTGACGTTCCGCGAAATGCCCGGCGCCGATATCTGCTGTGGCAGCGCCGGCATCTACAACGTGGTGCGGAATGAGATGGCCATGCAAATTCTCAAGCACAAGATGGAGTCGGTGAATGGCACACACGCCGCGATCATCGCCACCGCCAACCCCGGCTGCATGCTCCAGCTTGAGGCGGGGGTAAGGCTGCACGGCAACGGCCAGCGCGTCATGCACGTCGTGGAAATCCTCGATCTGGCCTACAAGAACGCCAAGTAGGGCGATAGCCGAGTCTCCCACAAGGCGACGTCGCAGTTGCCAACCTGTTTCCGAACGCGGCGGTGGTCAACGCTGCGTTGCGATCCCTGGCGGAGATTGCCAAACGTGCCGACTCCCGACGGAGCTGAAGTGCAGGCGATGAAGAGGTGTCAGTACAACGCGGCCGTTTGATCTGGGGGAGTCAATCTCCTCGAACGCGACTTCCTGTTCCTTTGACGCCACTGCCGCGGTTTGGGCGTCAGACGGCCAGATGACGAAGAGCGCGGCGTCTCCGGGCCGCTTAGAACCTGCCGCCGGCGATAGAATGTACACATGCGCAACGAGTTCACTGCGATCATCGAGCAGGACGGCCCATGGTACGTCACGTACTGCGCCGAGGTGCCTGGTGCCAACGGTCAGAGCAAATCTCGGGAAGATTGCCTGGCGAACCTCCGTGAGGCGATTGCCCTCGTTCTTGAGTACAGGCGAGAGGAATCACTGCGCGCTCTGCCCCCGATGCGATGCAGGAACTCGTCGTGGTTGGACGAAGCGCGATGGACTTCTCCGCGCTTTCGCCGTCATGGTTGCATCTTGCGGCGAGAAGGCAAAGAACACACACTGTGGGAGAACCTTCAGACGGGTCACGCTCAAGCCGTTCCTCGTCATGTCGAGTTCGCTAACCTCCTGGCGAGGAACATTTGCCGCAATCTCTTGATCCCGGACCCGCCTGGATAGGTTTCTGCGAGGGGCGTGATATGGCCAAATGGTGGGTTAACGGTGTGACCGGGACTTCACGAGAGTGATCTCCCAGAGACGGCCATTTGGGTGCATGAGCGGCATACGATCCGTCGCAATTTGTATGACGATGACTGTGGCGGGAATGCAGCCAGACGCCGTGGCAGTGATAAGGCTGGGGCTATGATAAATAGGGCTCGGACTCTTCCCGGTTCCCGAAGCGCTATATAATCGGTATTCGAATGGAATCAACCACATCACAACCACTAACGAGCCCCGACGGCCATCGTGGGGAGACGCGCGATGCCCCCCGATGATTATCCGGGGGCTGCCTCAAAACACGTTTTAGATGGCGAAGCCTTGCTGGCTGCGAACCGTTTTGACGGTGCCGGGTATCTGGCCGGCTATTCGGTGGAATGCACAATCAAGACGTTGGCACAGTTGGAGGGCGCAAGTCCTTGGGGACACAACCTTGGAGGCTTGAGCCGCGAGGCGCTGCGCTTGGCCGCCCTTCCATCACAGCGCACG
The DNA here is from genome assembly GCA_025361425.1 of Candidatus Solibacter sp. Lineage (GTDB taxonomy): Bacteria > Acidobacteriota > Terriglobia > Bryobacterales > Bryobacteraceae > Solibacter. The sequence goes on from JANYAH010000060.1 coordinate 3,428, forward strand.
GCGTGCTACGTGACCAACCCCAACTTGACAACGCTTACCTACGGGGATCCGCCGGGGTGGAAAGAGGAGCTACGCTACCAGCCGGACGGGTTCGTGGGTGAAGCAAGTGCGAAGGCCTGGGTTGCCGAAGCACGGCGTCTGTACGATGAGGTGATTGTGCAGATGAAGCTGAACGGAGATCTCTAGTGATGCACTTCAATGAAGCACGCAAGAGCACGGTCGCCGTTTTGCTCCAATACGATTCGCTCTTGGATCGCTCGGTTCTCATCGACGATATTTTCGGCAAGATTCGCGTCGCGGTATGGCTGGCCGGCGATATCCTGACAGATCGCGAACACCTCCGCGAGGAACTGAGCAATGCAGCCGGCCCTTTTTGGGCTGGTGATCTATGGGTCGCAAACGGAGCAAGTGAAGCCGACCGACGTGTGTATGACACAGCCTGGAACGAAGCGGAGGAGATAACTCCTAAAGTACGCCGTTCCGAGCGTCGCCGTAATCGCGGCTTCTGGCTGGCAGCGCCGAGCGAACCGGCTTGGCCACTCGAGGATGAAAGCAGTATCCCAATCGTAGCTTTTTACTCATTCAAGGGTGGCGTTGGGCGAACAACCGCACTGGCCTCGTTTGCGGTTCGACGTGCCCGGCAAGGGGAGCGGGTTGTAGTTTTGGACCTTGACCTCGATGCGCCTGGCATCGGCCTGCTGTTGGATTCGGGCTCGCCTCCCCAATCCGACTTCTGGGGTGTCGTCGACTACCTGCTGGAAGCGCCCCTAGTTGAAAGACTCGATTTGAAGGACTACTACCATGTTTGCGCCCGCGAAGCTGTGACAGGTGCGGGAGAAATCCTGGTCTTTCCGTCGGGCCACATGGATTCAGATTACGTGGCGTCGCTGGCGAGGCTGGATCTTGAACCTCCCCGCGCCGGTGGTAGCCATCCGCTTCTGCGATTGATTCAGCACGTCCGAAGCGAGTTGCGTCCCGACTGGATATTGCTGGACTGCCGCGCAGGCCTCTCTGAGGCGTCCGGTTTTGCCCTCAGTGGCTTGGCTCATCTCACCGTGCTGCTGGGCACCACATCGGAGCAGAGTTGGGCGGGTCTACGTCTGGTGCTTAGTCGTCTTGGCGGAGATCGCGTCCGCAGGTCGGAACCTCAATCCGAGTGCCTGATCGTGCAGGCGATGGTCCCCGACGACCCGTCCACCGGGCAGGCGGCGAAAGAACAATTCTCGGCCCGCGCCGCCGAAGAGTTCGAGGATTCCTATTACGCGGAAGATCCCTCCGATCCGAATGAGGACGCCTATTGGTATGTGCGTGACATGGGTACGGACGACGCACCGCACGTACCTGTGGCCCTCACCTACAAGACCCGCTTGGCATTCCTAAGATCGATTGAAGATGCTGTGGAGGTCTTTCAGGAAGCTGAGTACCGCGCGCTGGATGTACGTATTTCCAGCCGTTTTGGCAAGGAAGAGTCATGAGCCGGATTCAACAGGACGACCGCGGTGTCTTGCTGCGTGATCTCGCCAACATCGGTGCCCGCGGTAGCGCGGAGAATGAAAACGGGGACACATTCCGGCTGACCTTCTACCCGGTCGCTGAACACAGTCGGGCGTTTGATCCCGATGTCGCGCTTGTCATCGGCAGTCGTGGCGCCGGGAAAAGCGAACTTTTCCGCGCAGCCGTTGGAGAGAAGCTCCTACCTGCCATTGCGCGGGTCACTGCCGGTCAACTCGGCCGCATGAAGCCCGAACGGATCGAGTGGCTGGCCGGTCATCCGCTCGGACGCGACTTCCCCGAGATGACGGGGCTACGGCGGTTCCTTACAAATAACGGAGCGGACCTCGATGGCCCAATCGATCTCTGGAGCGCCTACCTCCTCCGGGTGCTGAAAGACCATCTGGCGGAGTCCACATTTAGCTCCCGTTCTGTGTTTGAAAAGCAGGGTGGCGATGTGGATACGATTGTCCGGGATTTTCGGACTCTGGGCAACGAACCGATCCTGGCACTCGATCGGATGGACGAGAAGCTAGAAGCCCAGGATCGCTGGATCATCATCAGTTACGACGAACTCGACGTGATAGGCGGCTACGACTGGCATGCCATGGTACAGTTCATCCACGCGCTGGTCTCGTTTTGGGCCAACAACGCCCGGCGCTGGAGGCGGATCCGGCCGAAGATCTTCTTGCGAACCGACCTGTTTCGCCGCCACGCCCAATCGTTTGGAGCAGATCTGATCAAACTGGCCGCCAACCGCGCCGAGATCACGTGGAGCGACCGCAACCTCTACGCCATGCTCGTCAAGAGGCTGGCAAACACCAGTGACTCACTCCGCGAATACTGCCAGGAGAGCCGGATCAAGTTCGAGGACGACGCTGATCTCGGGCTGATTCCGGTAATCAAGAAATCTACGGACGCGCGCCCTCTCATTGAGCGGTTGGCCGGGCAGTACATGGGCGCCGATCTGAAGAAGGGCCGGACCTTCGCCTGGCTGCTCAGTCATATCCGTGATGGAAATGGTCATGCTATGCCGAGGGCTCTGGTCTGGTTGATCGAGCAGGCGGCGATCCAGGAACGTGATCGCCCGCAGGCCACGTACAACCGGCTGTTGGACCCTCGCAGTCTCAGGCGGGCTCTGGACGAGGTATCTAAAGACCATGTGCTGCAAGTGAACACTCACGAGTTGCCCTGGTTGCCTGGAGTAAAACAGCGCCTAGATGCAGCTGGCGTCCCGATGCCTCGGCGCGAAGCCGAAGAGCTGCTAGGCCGACAATGGGAAAACTCCTGGAACGTTAAGACTCCGGACGCTCGCCCGCCTGCTGACGATGCGTCCGGACTAGTCACCCAGTTGATCGAAATCGGAGTGTTTCGAGTGCGTCCCGATTCCCGAATCGATGTTCCCGACCTGTTCATGGCTGGCCTCGGTCTCTCCCGAAAGGGAGGCGTCCGCAAGCGGTAGTCGCATGATGCGGCAAGGCGTTCGAGTTGATCGCTCCCGTGACACGCCGGCCACGGCAGTTACGGAACCGGAGGACCGAGCCAGCCCCTCCAAGCCACTTGTCCGAAACGCCCTCTTCCGGAAGTGCCGCCAGCCTGGAAGTCTCCCCAGATACGGCCTTCTGGGAGAGACGCAAAAACTCAACACATTTGCCCCAAGGTCGAATCGTCTTCCGGTGGATGGGTCCTGTAATCCTGGTTCGAACTGCCTACCGGGTCAAGTTGCCCTACAAGCCGCCCATCTTCCAAAATCCCGAAAGCGTTTAAGCGCCCCTCGTCCAGCCCCCGCGTTATCATTAAAGACTAACGTGCCCGGCGTCTACATCTCTTACCCTTTCTGCGCGCAGAAGTGTACCTATTGCAATTTCGCCAGCGGCGTTTTCTCGCGCGATCTCGAGGTGCGCTACCGCGACGCGCTGGCGCGCGAGATCCGCGCCCACGCTTGGCCCTGGACTCCCGGCACGCTTTACCTGGGCGGCGGCACCCCGAGCCATCTCGCTCCCGATGCATTGCGCGCGCTACTCGAACCAATCCCCGGACGTCCCTGGGCGGAAGCCACCATCGAAGCCGCTCCCGGCAACATCACGCCCGAAGCCGCCGGCGCCTGGGTTCGTGCCGGCATCAACCGCGTCTCTCTCGGTGTGCAATCGTTCGTCGAAAAGGAACTCCGCCGCACCGGGCGCACGCACACCGCGCCAGTCGTGGCCGGCGAAGTTGCCGTGCTGCGCGCCGCGGGCATTCGCAACATCAACATCGATTTGATCGCCGGACTCTCCGGCCAGAACGAAGCTTCCTGGCGCGAATCTCTCGACTGGGTGCAGCGCCTCGCGCCGGAACACGTCTCCATCTACATGCTCGAAGTGGATGAGGACAGCCGCCTCGGCAAGGAAATGCTGCTTGGCGGGGTGCGCTACGGCGCGCTCGATACACCGTCCGACGACGCCACCGCCGATTTCTACGAACTAGCCGTCGAGCGACTGGCGGCACTGGGCATCGCGCGCTACGAGATTTCCAATTTCGCGCGGTGCGGTTTCGAATCGCGGCACAATTTAAAGTATTGGAAGTTGGAGCCGTACATCGGCTTTGGAGCTGATGCCCACTCCTTCGACGGCCGCACCCGCCACCAGAATCCAGAGTCCGTCGAGGATTATTTATCCGGCGCCGGCCAAGTGGATGACGTGCCTCACCTCTCCGACGAGCGTTTCTTCATTGGCCTCCGCCTCTCCGCCGGCATACGCCCCACCCCCGAGGAATGGCGCCGCTTCGACGCGCCCATCCACCGTTTCCTGGATGCCGGCCTGCTCGAAACCGATGGCGGCACGCTGCGCCTCACCAATCGCGGCGTACTGCTCTCTAACGAAGTTTTCCAGGAGTTCTTAAACCTATGATCGACCTGCGCAGCGATACCGTCACCAAGCCCACGCCCACCATGCGGCGCGCCATGTTCGAAGCCGAAGTGGGCGACGACGTGTATCGCGAAGACCCCACCGTCAACCGCCTGGAAGAGCGGGCTGCCGAAATCGCGGGCAAACCAGCCGCGTTGTTCGTCCCCACCGGCACCATGGGGAACACCATCGCCATCAAGTTGCTGACCGAGCATGGACAGGAAGTGGTCTGCGATTCGCGCGCCCACCTGCTGGATTACGAGCTCTCCATGGTGGCCTGGTTCAGTGGCTGCGTGGTCCGTGCCGTCCCTACCGAACGCGGATTGCTCTCCGCCGAAGAGGTGATCCGAAACATTCGCCCGGTGAGCCCCAACAGCGCGGCCACCGGGGCGGTGGAGGTCGAACAGACCCACAATATGGGGGGCGGAACGGTGTACCCCGTGCGCACACTGTGCGAGATTTACGACGCCGCGCACCAGCGTGGCGTGCGCGTACACATGGATGGAGCCCGTATCTTCAACGCTTCAGCCGCTCTGGGCATTCCCGTGCACGAAATTGCCTGTCACGCCGATACCGTCATGTTCTGTCTGTCCAAAGCGTTGGGTGCGCCCGCCGGTTCCATGCTGGCCGGGCCGGCCGATCTGATCGCCAAAGGGCGCCTCTACCGCAAGCGCCTGGGCGGCGGTATGCGGCAGGCCGGCATCCTGGCGGCGGCCGGTCTGGTGGCGCTTGAAGAGTCGCCCGCCAAGCTGGGTGTGGATCATGCCAACGCGCAATTCCTGGCCCAGGGACTGGCGCGCATCCCCGGAATTCAGGTGGACCCGGCCATGGTGGACACCAACATTGTCGTATTCGATATTTCAGCCACCGGCCTCGTGCCCGCCGATGTCAGCGCCCAATTGCGCGGCCGCGGCGTCCTCGTGAACGCCATCAATCGGCGTTGTCTGCGCGCTGTTACGCACTACGATGTGGACCGGGCGCAGTGCGCCCAGGCGGTGGAAGCTGTCTCCGAAAGTATCGCCGCCACCATGGCCTTCGCTAAACCGTCATAATGGACATATTACTCGCATGCTGAGATTCTCGATCCTGCTGTTGGCAGGCACTGCCTTCGCGCAGCAATACACCATTTCCACCGTCGCCGGAGGTGCTCCTCCCACCACCCCGGTATCGGCCCTGAACACGTCGATCGGCCAGCCGCGGAAGCTCGCGCTTTCCGGCGGCAACCTCTATTTCAGCGGCGGCAACTCGGTCTTCAAGATCGATATCGCGGGCTCCATGACCCTGGTAGCGGGCAATTCGCGCGCCGGTTTTTCCGGCGATGGCGGCCCCGCGGTCAGCGCGCAGTTGAACGCGCCGCAGGGCCTTGCGCTCGATTCCGCCGGCAATGTCTACATCGCCGATTCCTTGAATAACCGCGTCCGCATGGTGGATACCAAGGGCATCATCACCACCTTCGCCGGCACTGGCACTACGTCCGATCCCGGCTTCTGGGGTGATAACGGACCCGCCGCGAGTGCCAATCTTAAGATGCCTGTTGCCGTGGCGGTGGATTCCGCCGGAGCGGTCTACATTGTCGCCTCGGCGGATAACACCGTCCGCAAGGTGACTACCGACGGCATCATCAATATCTTCGCCGGCGCCGGATACAAGGGCTATTACGGCGATTATGCCAAAGACAGCATCTCGGGCAAGATCTCCAGCGATGGCGTGGCTATCCACGCCGGTATCACCTCGCCGCAGGATGTCGCCATTGGGCCTAAGGGCGCCATCCTGATTGCCGACACCGGCAACGCAGTGATCCGCCAGGTGGATTCCGCCGGGATCATCACGACCATCTCCGGCAACGGCAACGTCGGTATCGCCGGCGACGATGTGGCCACCACGCTGGCCATGGTCTCCCCGTTCGGTGTGGCGGTGGATTCTGCCGGCAACGTGTACGTTGCCGAGTACGGCAGCAATCGCATCCGGAAAATCGATACCGCGGGCAAAATCACCACTGCCATCGGCGATGGCTCGCAGGGCTTTGCCGGAGACGGCGGCGCGCCGAGCAAGGTGCAGATGAGTCTGCCTACCGGTGTGGTGGTAGATTCCTCGGGCAACCTCTACTTTGCCGATTCGCTCAACAACCGCATCCGCAAGCTCTCCGGTGGCAATGTCAGCACCGTCGCCGGCAATGGCGCGTTCAGCCGCTCGGGCGATGGCGGCGCGGCGGCCAGCGCGCAGCTCAATACGCCGCTGGGCGTCGCCGTGGATACTTTCGGCAACCCGTACATCGCCGATACCGCGAACAACGTGGTGCGGCGCGTGGACAGCAACCGCGTAGGCAGCAGCGGAACCATCTCCACCTTCGCGGGCACGGGTACCGCTGGATCCTCCGGCGATGGCAGTGCGGCTACCAGCGCCCAACTCAACGGTCCGCAAGGGCTGGCCGTGGATTTTGCGGGCAATCTCTATATCGCCGACACGCAGAACAATCGCGTGCGCAAGGTTTCGGGCGGCACTATTTCGACGGTCGCCGGCAGCGGCACGGCGGGCTTCGCCGGGGACGGCGGCGCGGCCCCAAGCGCACAGCTCAATGCGCCCTTCGGGGTGGCAGTTGATGCGGCCGGCAATCTGTATATTGCCGAATTCAGCAACAACCGCGTGCGCAAGGTCGGGATCGACGGCAAGATCAGCACATTCGCCGGCAACGGAGTTTCGGGCTTTGGCGGTGACGGGCTTCAAGCTGCCAGCGCGCAGCTCAACGGCCCCCAGGGTGTGGCCGTGGATTCCGCGGGCAACGTCTACATTGCCGATACGGCGAACAACCGC
>JANYAH010000090.1 GCA_025361425.1 Candidatus Solibacter sp.
AGGTCGTGCGCACCACACCGCGCGGCCGCAACAAGTTTTCATACTGGCCAGTATGCGTTGCATGTGAGGTGGTACTGACTTCCCGTAAGCCCTTAAAAGCTTAACGGTCGTTCCCCTACGTGGAGGAGACCGGCGGGAAGATATTCCGTTCGAACGGATAATACCCGGTGGATGTTCGGATAGCGCCTGTCGCCGACCCACTGGATACAGAGGTTGAGAATCGAAACGAGGGGACGCTCGATGTGCTCAAGGTAATAAGCACTGCTCCTACGTCTTCGTAGATTCCAGCCAAATCACTGGCGGCCGGATACGCTCGGCAAAAACCCGCAAGCCCCGGCCGCCGCAACCCTCTCGTAAGACGCCCCTCTCATGCCCGAACTGTCTCTCGCCGCGGCAACCCCCAATCCCTCCCAAACGTCTCCTGTTATAATTCGTCTAAGTCGTTCTGTAGTCCCATAAAGGTGCCTCATGACTCGTAACAAGAGATTGCTCCCCCTGCTCCTGATCTTCGCGTTCACCGCGCTGTCGCAGACCCTCCCCCAAGGCGTCCGGAAGCTCACCGCCGTCGAGGGCATCACCGAATACGCCCTCCCCAACGGGCTCCATGTCCTGCTCTTCCCCGACTCCTCCAAGCCCAACGTTACCGTCAACATGACCTACATGGTCGGTTCGCGCCACGAAGGCTACGGTGAAACCGGCATGGCCCACCTGTTGGAGCACATGCTCTTCCTCCAGACCAAAACCCGCAAGGACGTCAAGCAGGAACTCAAAGATCACGGCGCCGAGATGAACGGCTCCACTTCCTGGGACCGCACCAACTACTTCGAGACCCTTAACGCCAGCGATGAGAACCTCAAGTTCGCCCTCGAACTCGAAGCCGACCGCATGGTCAACAGTAAGATTGAGAAGCCGCTCCTCGATACTGAAATGACCGTGGTGCGCAATGAATTCGAGATGGGCGAGAACAGCCCCGACCGCATGCTCATGCAGCGCGCCCTCGAAACCGCCTATACCTGGCACAATTACGGCAAGCTCCCCATCGGCAACCGCTCCGATATCGAAAACGTGCCAATCAACCGATTGGCTTCGTTTTATCAAAAGTACTACCAGCCCGATAACGCCCTCCTGACCATCGCCGGCAAGTTCGACGATGCCAAAACCCTGGCCCAGGTCGCGGCGCTCTTCTCCGTCATCCCCCGCCCCACCCGCACCCTCGAAAAGTCCTACACCGTCGAACCCACTCAGGATGGCGAACGCTCCATCACCCTCCGCCGCGCCGGCGATACCCAAGGCCTCGTGGCCATCTATCACGTCCCCGCCGGATCCCACCCCGATGCCGCCGCGCTCAACGTCCTCGCCGGCGTCCTCGGCGACCGTCCTTCGGGCCGCCTCTACAAAGCCCTCGTCGATAACAAGAAGGCTGTCGGCGCCTCCATGGGAATGGAAGAGCTCCACGACCCCGGCTTCATGCTGGCCTCCGTCAGCCTGAAAGTAGACCAGTCCCTCGATGAAGCGCGCCAAATCCTGTTCAAGACCGTCGAAGGTTTGCCCGCCGAAGCCCCCAGCAAAGAAGAGGTGGAACGCGCCAAGACCCGCCTGCTGAAAAACATCGAGCTCCAAATGAACGATTCCCAATCCGTCGCGCTAGATCTCAGCGAGTACTTCTCGCAGGGCGATTGGCGCCTCATGTTCCTCATGCGCGACCGTATCAAGGCGGTCACTGAGGCCGACGTCCTCCGCGTCGCCAAAGCCTACCTGAAGGAATCCAACCGCACCCTCGCCAGCTTCATTCCCACCAAAACCCCGGACCGCGCCGAGATCCCGGCCACGCCCGACGTCGCCCAGACGCTCAAGGATTTCAAGGGCTCCGCCGTGGTCGCCGCCGGCGAAGCCTTCGACCCCAGCCCCTCCAATATCGAATCGCGCGTCATCCGTAGCACCCTGCCCGGCGGCATGAAAATGTCCCTGCTCTCGCACAAAACCCGCGGCGGCACCGTGGTGGCTTCCATCACCATTCGCTTCGGCGATGAGAAATCCATCTTTGGCAAAGCCGCCACCGCCGGCATCACCGGCGGCCTCCTCATGCGCGGTACCAAAAATAAGTCGCGCCAGCAGATCCAGGACGAAATCGATCGCCTCAAGGCGCAGATGAATGTCACCGGCAGCGCCACCAGCGCCACCGCCAGCATCGAAACCGTGGAAGCCAACCTCCCCGGCGCGCTCCGCCTCGCCGCCGAGATCCTCCGCGAACCGGCCTTTCCCGATAGCGAATTCGAGACCGCCCGGCAGCAGCGCATCGCCGCCGCCGAAGCCAGCCGCAGCGATCCGCAAGCGCTCGCCATCACAGAGTTCCAGCACCGCATGAATCCTTATCCGCGCGGCGACCTGCGCTACGTCTCCACCGCCGACGAGCAGATCGAAGACCTCAAAAAAGTCACGCTCGACGACGTTCGCAAATTCCACCAGCAGTTCTATGGCGCCACAGTCGGCGAAGTCGCCGTTTCCGGACAATTCATCACACCCGAAATTTCCAAACTGGCTGGTGAACTCTTCGGCGCTTGGAAGAGCCCCGGCAGCTATACGCGCGTCACCAACATGTACCAGAAGATTGCGCCCTCCGACAAAAAGATCGAGACCCCCGACAAACAGAACGCCTTCTTCATCGCCGGCCAAATGGTCAAAATCAACGATGAGGATCCGGACTATCCCGCTGTCATGATGGCCAACTACATGTTCGGCGCCAGCGGGCTCGGCACCCGCCTCTCCCGCCGCATCCGCGATAAGGAAGGTCTCAGCTACGTCGCCCAAAGCAATTTCGGCGCGCCCACCAAGGACGATGGCGGCAGCTTCCTGGCGGTGGCCATCAGCAATCCCCAAAACGCCCCCAAAGTCGAAGCCAGCTTCCGCGATGAACTCGCCAAAACGCTCAAGGAAGGTTTCACCGCCGACGAAGTCGCCGCCGCCAAGAAAGCCTGGCTCCAGGAGCGTGGCATGGGCCGCTCCGAGGATGGCGCACTGGCCGGTCTCTTCGCCGCCCGCCAGCGTTTCGACCGCACCCTGAAGTTCGACGAGTCCCTGGAAGCCAACGTCGCCGCGCTCACCGCCGGACAGATCAGCGCCGCCTTCCGCAAACACATCGACCCGGCCACCCTGATCTACGTGAAGGCCGGTGACTTCAAGAAAGCCGGGGTCTTGCAGTAAGGCAGGCCCTCACCGCCCCTGTAATGCCGTCGGAATCTTTTGCATTTTACGCGCAAAAAGCCCCTTCAGCCGGAAGCCGGTGGGGCAGTCGTACTTGGTGGGGCAATCACCCTCGTCCGCGTGCGACCCACTCCTCGCGCTCTTGCGCTCCTACACGAACTTGTAGACGCCGGGGACGGGTAGCGGCGTCACCGGGAAGCTCGCCTTATAGTCGAAGTTCTTCGGCATCAGATCCTGCTTGGAGTTCATGATCATCTCCCAGGTAACCTTCCGGCCGCTGTAGGCGGCTTCACGCCCCATGATGCAGGTAAGCGTACTCTCCGCTACCGCCTGGGCCTCGTTGATGTACGGCCCTTTGCCGAGAATGCTGTTCATCATGTCGGTATGTTCCTGCACGTAGGGGTTCACCCCAGGGCCGCCGCCGCGCATCGTACTGGAATCCATCACGCCCTTGGTGCCGACGATGCGCTCGCTGATGTTCTGCGCGCTGCCGTTGTACTGCCGGCAGTAGCTGGACATGTGCGTGCCGTCCGCGTAAACGAAATCGGCCGACAGGTGGTCGTAGATGTTACCGTATTCTTCCTCGCGCGGGCGCCAGGCCGCGCCGCCAGAGGCCACCACTTCCACCGGATGCCCTCCCTTGAACCAGTTGCACGTGTCAATGTTGTGCAGGTGCTGCTCCACAATCTGGTCGCCGCAGATCCACAGGAAGGAGTACCAGTTGCGCTGCTGCCATTCCAGATCGCCCCACTTGGGGTCGCGCTTCTTGTTGGGAAAGATCTTGGTGTTGGTGAAATTCAGCACCGGAGTTCCCACCCAGTTGGCGTTCATATGCAAGATGTCGCCGATGTCGCCGTTCTTGACCCGCTTGTACTGGTCCAGATACCAGGCCTGCGAGCGGCGCTGCGCGCCGGATTTCACGGTGAGCTTCAGTTCCTCAGATTTCTTGGCCGCGGCCATGAAGCGGCGCACGCCCGTGGCATCCGTGCCCATCGGCTTCTCGCAAAAAATGTGCTTCTTGGCCTCCACGGCGGCTTCGAAGTGCATCGGGCGATACCCCGGATTCGCCGCCAGCATCACGATGTCCACGTCGCTCGCCACCAGCTTTTTGTAAGCGTCGAAGCCCACGAAACGGTGCTCTGCGTCCACCTTGAAGCGCTTGGAAAGCTCCGGCTTCAGCGCCTGGGTGGTCCGGATGGAGGTCTCCATCCTGTCCTCAAAGACGTCCGCCATGGCGACGATCTCGACATTGTCGCACCCGGTGAGGACGTTCTGTATGGCTTGCGTGCCGCGCCCCCCGCAGCCGATCAACCCGGCCTTCAACATCGGGTTGCCCTGGCCGCGGACCAACTCGGGTCTGATGATCTGGAAGGCGGTGGCGCCGCCGATGCTGGACGTAAGGAAAGACCTGCGTGATGTGGACTCGTTCATTTGCATGACCTCCGGACCTTCTATTCTATAATGCAGATGGCTTCTTCGCATTTCGGCGGCGACGGGCGCACTTCTTGTTCCCCCACCCGCGGCCGTCAGCGTCACCGCGATATTAGTTGATAGCTGACGAAGGCCAGCCTCCGCCCATCCGGCGACCACGAGGGCACGTTGATCGTCCCCTGTCCGCCGAACAGCTTCGCCAAAACGGTAATTCGGCTGTTCGCCAGCGTCAGGATGCGCAGCATCACATCTTTGTTTTCGGGATGCCCGCTGACTCCTTTTTCATAAGTGAGAAACACCATCCGCTGCCCATCCGGCGAGAGATGCGGGAACCAGTTGTTGTACCCATCGTCGGCAGTCACCTGCTCCTGCTCGCTTCCGTCCGCCTTCATCCGCCAGATTTGCATTAGCCCGCTGCGAATCGAATTGAAGTAGATGTACTTGCCATCCGGCGAATACTCGGGCCCGTCGTCCAGCCCCTCCGCCGTGGTCAGCCGCGTCTCTTCGCCACCCGCCGCCGGAACGGTGTAAACGTCGAAGTTGCCGTTGCGTTCTCCGCAGAATGCCAGCGTCTTTCCGTCCGGCGACCACCCATGAAAATACGAAGGCGATTTCTGCGTCACTTTTCGCGGTGCCCCACCGCCCGCCGGCACCACATAAATTAGCGACTGGCGCGGCTCCTGCGATTGATCGCTGATCGCGACCATGGTCCCGTCCGGCGAGACGGCGTGATCGTTGTTGAGCCGCGTGGCCGTTCCCGTGTCGAGAGTCTGCGGTTTCCCGCCCTCCACCGGTATGCGATGCAACCGCCCATCCCCGTTGAACAGCAGCATGTTGTCCTTGGTCCAGTTGGGCGCTTCGAAGCGCCCCGGCGCCACGTAGGTCACGCGCCGGTCCGTGGATGCCACCGTGATGGTTTCTAGCGTGCTATACAGCGCCGGCTGCCCCGTGGCCGCCGGTGCCGGCGTTACCTCCACGTTGCGGAAAAGCGCCGTTTCGATGGCGTCCTTATTGTGCGCGCTCACTCCCATCCCGACGTAAAACGGATCCGTCAGCGGCACTTTCATCGATCCGCCCGCCAGGTGCGGTTCCTCGCCTTCCCCGGCCACGGAGATATAAAAATATGCTCCCGCCTTGGTGATTCTCACTCGCTTTGGCGCCGTTGAGTTGGCCTGTACCTCGTGCGTGGCCGCGCCCTGGGCTTCGCGAGATTGCAGCGACGTCAACCCGCTGCCGTGTACCGCGGCGTCGGCATACGCGGCGTCCGCCTCCAGGCTCTGCCGCACCATCAATACCGCCTTCTTGTGCGGATCGCCGGTCGTCGTTGTGAATGCGATCTCGGCTGTCACCGACAGGTCGCCGGTCACTTTTATCCAGACAAAATGAAACGCGTCCGCCGTCCCCCAGAGGTTCTCCCCGCTCGCCGTAACGCGATAGGTTTTCCCGGTCGCGTCATATTCCACCGACCCCGGATGCAGCACGGCGCCAATATCGCCATGACCTTTGAAGACTCCCGTTTGGGCCATCGTTACCGGCGATATCATGATGGCCGCCACCACCATCCGGCCCGCGCATCCGATTCGCATTTTCAAATCCTCCCGCCCATCTTTTACTGGTCCGGCCCCGACTATATCACGCCGCTCATTTCACAGGGATGCGTTCACTCGTTTTGTCCCGTCCGTCTTTCTCAAGTCCACCAGCATCTCTTTGCCGTTCACCGTGACTCGGTGCTTGCCGTAGAATGCGCGCAGCGTAACTTTGCCGTCGGCCCCGGCGGTGCCCGTCCAGCGCGTCCACCACTGTTTCAGGACCAGGTCGCGATAGGCTTCCGCCGCCGGCGTCGGCGCCCAGTCCCGTTTATAGAGGGAAGATTGGGGAATCCAGTTGGCGCCTTCCCAAAAGCCCCACATCATAATGCCGGTGACTGCGGGATGGGCGAAACAGATGCGGAAGTATTGGTGGAGGTTCTCGGCCTTGGCCCGCTCTTCCTCCGGTGTAAGCTGCGCTTTGCGGTCGCCCGTGTAGTATTGCGAGCGCTGCCCGGGCATGTTGAACTCGGTCACGCGGATGGGCAGGTTGAACTTCGCCAGTTCGTCGAGTGCCGATTGCAGGGCGGCCGCATCGAAGGTGTCGCCGTGCAGGTGCCCCTGTACGCCGATGCCCGCGATAGGTGTGCCCATAGCCAGCAATCCCCGGATGTGCCTCACATAATCGTCGAGACGCTTCCCGGTCAGAATATCGTAATCGTTGACAAACAGCTTTGCATTGGCATCGCCGTCCTTCACCCAGAGTGCCATCTGCTTGATGAACTCCGGGCCGAGCCGCTGCTCGTAATAGTTGGCGTGGATCATTTCGTTATTCAGATCGTATTCCGCAAAGCGGTCGCGGTAGCGGGCGCCGATGGATCTGGCCCTCTGCTGCATAGTTAAGCGCAGTTCGTCGCCGGACAGACCTTTGACCCAGTCCTGCACCCGATTCGGTATGCCCCAGAATATGCAGTGGCCGCGCACCGGGATGCCCTGTTCATCGGCCCAGGCCAGCATGCGGTCCACCACCGCATAGTTGACCTGGCCCCTTTCCGCCTCCATCTCGTGCCACTTGAAAGCACCCTCGATCACGGCGGCATTGAAGTGGCTGGTGAAGATTTCCTTAAACTTCGCGATGTCTTGCGGGCTGGTTCGCCCAGTGAAAACCCCCGTCGGCAGGGTGGCGCCGAACCAGAATTCGTGACGTACCTGTTCCACGCTGACTTTCGCGCCGGCGGTAGCCTGAATCACCAGGGTACCCATGCGCAATTTCGCGATTGAGGAATCCAACTGGTCCGCCGCGTACAGGGCGGAGACGCCCGTCAGCAGAAGAAACGGAAGCACGGTATTTCGGAGTTTCATAACTCATTACTTTATCATTTGGGGGGCACAAGTGGTCGAGTGGCATTCGGCGTAAAGAACCTGTCGCGCCGCTTTGATAATGTCCCCTTGTGCCCTCGTTAAAAATGTCTCCTAACCTGAAGATCTCCTAAGGAGGTTTGAGATTGTCACGGCTCGCAGTGCGGCTTTTCCACAGTCCTCCACTACAATGAGAGAGACGTATGCAGATCTACCTGCTCCGCCATGGCATCGCCGAAGATCCCAAGCCCGGACGTCCGGATGCCGAGCGCCCTCTCACCGATGAAGGCCGCGACAAATTGCGCCGTGTGCTGAAGCGCGCGCGGACCGCCGACCTCGATCCCAGCGTGATCCTGTCCAGCCCGTACCGCCGCGCACTGGAAACCGCTGCCGTCGCCGCGGAGATTCTTGCTTACAAGGGTGAAATCGTGCGCACGCCGGCGCTCGCGCCCGAGGCCTCGCCATTCGACGCGTGGGAAGAAATCCGCAAACGCAAGCAAGAGCGCGCCATCCTGCTCTCCAGCCACGAACCCCTGATGAGTTCCATGGTTGCCTTCCTCCTCGACAGCCCCACCCTGCGCGTGGAAATGAAAAAGGCCGCCCTGGTGCGCATCGATTGCGACCGCTTCGGACCCAAAGCGGCGGGTGTGCTGAAATGGATGCTGACGCCCGGAGTGTGCCTGGAATGAACATCGGCAAAGCTACCGCAAAATACGAGGACTGGCTCTGCCACCATATCCGCCTGCTGGCTCCGGACCTCACCTTCAAGCACACGCAGATGCGCTCCGCCCCATTCCCCTTTCTGCGCGCCACCTTCTATCGCTGGGCCCAGGTCTGGCCTGAAATCTGCCCGGATGCCGCCAAGGCGCCGGTGGTTTTGGGCGTCGGCGACCTGCATGTGGAGAACTTCGGCACCTGGCGGGATGGCGAAGGGCGCCTCATCTGGGGCATCAACGATTTTGACGAAGCCTGGCGCCTGCCTTACACCAACGATTTGATTCGCCTCGCCACCAGCGCGCTGCTGGCACCCGCGGCCTGCGGAGCCAAACCCGCTGTCGACGCGCTGCTCAAGGGCTATCTGGACGCCCTTCAAACCGGCGGAAAACCCTTCGCGCTGGCCGAACACCACGCCGCCCTCCGCACCATGGCCACCGCGCGCTTGCACGCGCCCGAGCTGTTCTGGGAAAAACTGCACGCGCTCCCGGAAGAGGCGAAAGAGCCTCCCGCCGGCGCCCTGAAGGCCATCGAGGCCATGATGCCCGAAAGGGGCATGAAGTGGCACATCGTGCATCGTGTGGCGGGGTTGGGCAGCCTGGGCCGCGAACGGTATGTCGCGATTGCCGATTGGCGCGGCGGCAGCATCGCGCGCGAAGCGAAAGCGCTCGCCCCGTCGGCCTGTTTCTGGGCGCAGCAGGGCAAAGGCACGGCGCCCATTCTTTACCAGGAAATCCTCAACGCCGCCATCCGCTGCCAAGACCCTTTTGTGCGTTTTCAAAAGCGCTGGATCGTGCGCCGCCTGGCGCCCGATTGTTCGCGCATCGAACTGGCCGCCATGCCCAAGGAACGCGACGAAATCCGGTTGCTCCACGCCATGGGATGGGAGACGGCCAACGTCCACCTCGGCAGCATCAAAGCCCGTACGCTTCTCGCCGATCTCAAGAAGCGCCCGCGGAACTGGCTTTTGCGCGCGGCACAGGCGATGGAAAAATCTGTGCTGGCGGATTTCAAGGCGCAGGTGGCGTAAGTCTCCCGCCTTTTGCGGCCGAGCGCCAGTTCGCCCGCCTAACCCTACTCCACGCGGTAGTTTGGGGCTTCCTTGGTGATGATCACGTCATGCACGTGACTTTCGCGCAGACCCGCCGGCGAGACCCGCAGGAAGCGGGCATTCTGCTGCAACTCCTGGATGTCGCGCGCCCCGCAATATCCCATTCCGCTGCGCAATCCGCCCACCAACTGATACGCCATCTCGGAGAGTGGACCCTTCGCCGCCACCCGGCCCTCAATGCCTTCCGGCACCAATTTCCCGCCGGGCGCCTGCGCGTACCGTTCCGAACTGCCCTGCGACATGGCGCCCATCGAGCCCATCCCGCGATACGACTTGAAGGTGCGCCCCTGGAACAGGATGGTCTCGCCCGGACTCTCATCGGTGCCCGCCAGCAGGCTGCCGATCATCACGCAGTCGGCGCCCGCCGCGATCGCCTTGGTGATGTCGCCGGAATACTTGATGCCGCCATCGGCGATCAAGGGCACACCGCCCTCGCGCGCGGCCCGCGCGCACTCGCTAATCGCCCGGATCTGCGGCACGCCCGCGCCGGATACCACGCGCGTGGTGCAGATGGACCCCGGCCCGATCCCCACTTTGACGCCGTCCACGCCGAGCGAGATCAGTTCCTTGGCGCCTTCATAGGTGGCCACGTTGCCGGTGATCAGTTGCACCTCGGGGAACTTGCTCTTGATGCTCTTCACCGCGTTCATGACGCGCGAGCTATGCCCGTGTGCCGTATCGATGGCAAGCACGTCCACATTGCGCGCGATTAACTCCTGGGCGCGTTCCAGAAAATCGCCGGTGGCCCCGATGGCCGCGCCCACGCGCAGCCGTCCCCGGCTATCCTTGGCGGAATTCGGATACTTCAGCTTCTTCTGAATATCCTTGACCGTGATCAGGCCCTTGAGCGTGAAGTGTTCGTCCACCACCAGCAGTTTTTCCACGCGATGCTTGTGCAGGATGGCCTCGGCCTGTTCCAACGTGGTGCCCACCGAAACCGTGACCAGGTTTTCCTTGGTCATGACTTCGGAAATGGGCAGGTCGAAGCGATTCTCAAAACGCAGGTCGCGATTGGTGAGAATGCCCACCAACACGCCGTTCTTGGTGACCGGCACGCCCGAGATGCGGAAGCGCGTCATCAGCTCTTGCGCGGCGGAAATCGGCTCGTCCGGACCGATGGTGATGGGGTCCACGATCATGCCGCTCTCGCTGCGTTTCACGCGGTCCACTTCTTCCGCTTGACGCTCGATCGACATATTGCGATGCACAATTCCGATGCCGCCCTGCTGCGCCAGCGCAATCGCCAGGTGCGATTCCGTCACCGTATCCATGGCGGCGGAAACAATCGGAATATTGAGTGCGATCTCGCGCGTCAGGAGAGTGCGAGTGTCCACTTCGGCCGGGACCACTTCGCTGCGGGCCGGTTCGAGAAGAACGTCATCGAATGTCAGACCCTCAGGGAGTATGTCTTGGATCATAGGGATTCCCTACATGATAGCGTGAAGGCCACCGCGCGTTCCACGTGGTAGCTTGGAATTCATGAACTGGCTTGGCTGGGCTCTGGCTTCGGCGCTGTTTGCCGCCTTGACCGCCATTCTGGCGAAACTTGGCGTGGCGGGTGTCGACGCCACGCTGGCAACCGCCGTGCGGACCTGCGTGGTGCTGGTATTTACCTGGATCATGGTGTGGCTCAACCCCGCCGCCGGCGGGTTGAGCGGGTTAACTCCGCGGAACTGGGGCTTCCTGGTGCTCTCCGGTATCGCCACCGGCCTTTCCTGGCTGTGCTACTTCCGGGCATTGCAGATGGGGCCGGCCTCGCGGGTGGCGCCGGTCGACAAGCTGAGCGTGGTGCTGGTGATCGTGCTCGCCACGCTGGTGCTGGGTGAGCGTATGACGTGGGCCAAAGGCGTCGGCGGCTTGCTGATTGTGGCCGGGGCGGTGACCATCGCGCTGGAGCGGTGATACGCGGCAGCGTGCCACTCGAATTTGGTATACTACGGTTTCGAACTATTCAGGAGATTTCCGTCTTATGGCACAAGTTTGCGAAATATGCGGTCGCGGGCCTCAGTTTGGCAACCGCATCAGCCACGCTCATAACGTCACCAAGCGCCGGTGGAATATCAATTTACAGTCGGTGCGCGCCTTGGTCAAGGGTGCCGGCAAACGGCTGCGGGTCTGCACGTCGTGCATTCGGGACGGTAAAGTTCAGAAAGTCGCCTAGCTTCCCGATTTTCCTCCCAGCCCTCCTTTCCTCTGAGAGTCTGGCCTTCCACTTGCCATTCTAATCGCGTTCCGAACAGTTACTTTCGAGTAACTGATTGAAAACGCGCGTGAAGGAGGGGTCCGATGACGCGATTGGAAGTGAATCCGGGTGAAATAGCACTGCCACCGGTGGGTGTAATCCGGGGTGCTTATGGGTCTTTTGGCGCAAAATTGAAACCGCACGGTGCGGAGTCCCGCAACGCTGGGATTGCGCCGTCCAAACCGCCGCGCAAGCGGCCCTGCTGCAAAACCTGCGATGGCCGGGGATGCGTGGGGCACTGCAAGTTCTGAGTTCCACCCTACCCGGCCGCTACCCCGCGATAGCGTAGCGCTTCATTTTATTAATCAACCCCTGGCGGCTCAGACCTAACAGCCGGGCAGCCTGCTGCTGGTTGCTCCTGGTTGCCTGCAATGCTTCGGCGATCATCCGCTGTTCCATCTCCGCCACGGCGCTCTTCAGGGATTGCAGCTTGACGGGCTGAACCGGCGCTTGGTCGCGGCCCGGGCTGGGAATTCCCTCCCAAAGGTCCTCTTCCTGGATCACATTCAGGCGGGAGCACGCCGCCAGACGCATGATTTCATTGCGCAATTGCCTTACGTTGCCCGGCCAGGGCGCGCTGACCAGTTTGCGCATCACCTCGGGAGCAAGCTCCATGGCGCCACGCGCCGTCTCGCGGCAGTATTCCCTCAAAAAGTGATTGGCCAGCAACGGAATTTCTTCGCGCATCTCGCGCAGCGGCGGCATGTGCACGTGGATCACCTTGATGCGGTAGTACAGATCTTCCCGGAAGTTGCCCTTGGCGATTTCGGTTTCCAGATCCTTATTGGTGGCCGCCAGAATGCGCACGTCGACAGAGATTGAATTGCGCCCGCCGACGCGTTCGACCACGCGCTCCTCAAGCACGCGAAGGATCTTGGCTTGCGCCGTCAGGCTAAGATCGCCGATCTCGTCCAGGAACAGGGTGCCGCCGTCGGCCTTCTGGAACTGGCCCACCCGCGAATTCACGCCGGTGGCGACGCCTTTTTCGATGCCGAAGAGTTCACTTTCCAGCAGCGTCTCGGGCAGCGCGGCGCAGTTGAGGGCGACAAAAGGCTTGCGCACGCGGGGGCTGTTATAGTGCAGGGCCTTGGCGGCAAGCTCCTTGCCGGTGCCGCTTTCGCCGGTGATGAGAACGTTGACCACACTATCGCGGATGCGCTCCACCAGACGCACAATCTGCTGCATGCGCTGCCCCGTGCCGATGATGCCGTGGGCGGCATAGCGGTTCTCGACCTCCCGCCAGAGGTGCGCGTTCTGCTGCGTCAACTCATCCTGATTGCGGCGCAGCTCGCCGATCAATTGGGCGGTTTCGACGGCGATTGCGGCGTGCGATGCAAGCGCGCTCAAAGATTCCTCGTCGCGCGCGCTGAAGGCGCCGCTGCGTTTGTTGAGCACCTCGAAAGCGCCGATAATTTCGGCGTGCTGGTTGCGCACCGCAACGGCCAGGACGTTGCGCGTGCGGTAGCCCGTCTTATCGTCGATGGCGGTGTAGAAGCGCGGGTCGCTGTAGGCGTCGCGGACGTTGATCGTGTTGCCGGTGAGCGCGGTATTGCCGGCGATGCCGCGGCGCGCGTCGAAGCGCAGAATTTCGTCGGATCCCAGCGCCACCTTGGACGAGAGTTCGTTGCGTTCGCGGTCCAGCAGGAAAATGCTGGCACGCTCGCAGCTCAACAGGCTGGTAGCTTCGCGGGCAATGAGATCGAGCAGGGCACTGAGGTCGCGCTGCGAGTTCATCCGTTGCGAAATGGCGAGGATATCGGCCAGCCTCTCGTTAAATTCGGGCGGTGGAAGCGAACTCATAAGACCGTCCTAGTCTATCTTATCGCGGGGTCTGTGTCTACAAAGTAGACAGAAGCGTCTACAAGGTGGACAGCGCCCACTCAGCGGTTTGCAGAAAAAGTGCGGTTAAGGACTGTTAACTGCTGGTTTACTGGTTGGAGTGGAACGGCTCCTGCCGTGCTCTACCTAGTGAGGCGGTGAGAGATTCCCCATCGGAGGTTGGCGCTGAGGGTCCTTACGGCCCCGGCGCCAAGCGGGACCTCACCGCATCTGCCATAGAGCCTACACCTCTTCCTGCGCCCCCGAGAAATCTCTGGGGCGCAGATACAGTCTTCGGGATGCGGCTGTAAGTGGCCCAGAAGTACCACTTGTTGAGGAAGGATTCGGCCTGGTCTGGGGGTTGATTGAAGAGGTCCTGGAAGACAAGGCGGAACTGGTAGGCGCGGGCGGTTTTCAGGTGGGAGTTGACGACATCTAAGTCGTCGAACTGTTCCCACTGGCGGGAATGGCGAAACCTTGAAGACGTCCGCCAGACCTATCCGGCCACCGACATGGTCGGTATGCTGGCCATCTTCAACATCCAAGGCAATCGCTACCGCCTGATCGTGCGAGTGGCCTTCCAATACCGGCGAGTCTATATAAAAGAGTTTCTGACTCACTCTGGATACACCAAAGGAGCATGGAAAAAATGGCTACGCTAACTGAAGCCGTCTACGGCAAACTTCTCTCCCAGGCCCGGCCCCGCGTCATTAAGACCGAAGCCGAAAACGAGAGGGCGCTGGCGGAACTTGAAGCTCTCGATACCCTGGGGCGGCCCCTCACGCGCGAAGAAGAGGCGCTGGCCGATCTGCTCACCGTGCTGGTCCAGCAGTTTGAAGATGTCCGCTACCCTCTGGGGCATGCCTCTCCCATCGACGCCCTGCGCGATTTTATGGAAACGAGGAACCTTCGTCAACGAGATCTGATTTCCATTTTTGGAGCCAGCAGCGTGGTCTCGGACGTGGTTAACGGGAAGCGTTCCATCAGCAAGAATCACGCCCGCAAGCTGGCGGAGTTCTTTCACGTTCCCGTAAGCATGTTTATTTAGCTCTGGGATCCATATCTGTCTTCAGAGGTCTGCATATCAGGGGCGAGCTTCTTGGAGGGTCCGGACCAGGAACTGGCCAGCCAGGATACCGCAGGAGTTCGCCAGGAGGTCGTGCCAGTCGCAGCTTGAGCCTGTTCCTTTCCTTGCGTAGTGTTCAATCCGTGACTCCTCCACATTGGCAAGCGTTCCTGCACTCCGAGCCTTCGAAGCCTCAGCACATCTTGCGCTCCTGCCCCTCGGCACAAGCATTTTCCCAGTGCCCCAACCCGATGCTAAAATAGGAGGGCAATGGAAAGTATATGGCGCACATTCAGTAGCGAGAGCGACGCTACAGCACAAACTCGTGTGCCGTGGCAGGGTGCGGGGGCCTGTAGCACAAATCGAGCACAAAACCCAAACTTGTCCATTCTCAGTGCTTGTAACTTATCGCAATAAAGGACATGCCGGCGTAGCTCAGTTGGTAGAGCATCTGATTTGTAATAAGACATCTTCCCCAGCTTGAGTCCTTTGTTTTCAATATCTTAAAGATTCAGACACGCACGCTGTAGCAGTCTTGTAGCAGGTCTATCTACTTTGTGGGGGGGTGGGGTGGAGCCACCGGAGGGAGTCGAACCCCCGACCCGCAGTTTACAAAACTGCCGCTCTGCCAACTGAGCTACGGTGGCCTAGACGCAATTGTCGCACGATGCCCCCCGCCTGAACAAAAGCCGCATCCCTTGCCTGACCCCACTCCCGGCATGTTCGTTGTCCCCCGGACGGCATCCATTTTGAAGCGGCGTGTTTCACACTTATGCCCGTATGGGACCCCGTTGACCGGATCGGATTGCCCAGTTGGGATGGCCCAAACTGGCACCACATCGGACGGGGACCACGGTGTACCCGGCGTGCGCTCCGGGCTGTTCGTCAATCGAGCATCCCATCGACTGCCAACCACAATTCTTCGGTCTCGGTGGGATCTGTCGAAGCGAGTGCCCGGACCACCAGTTCCTTCAATGTCCGTTCTCGTTCCTCACGCTTCTGTCGATGAACGGCTGGCTCCAATTCTTGACGCCGCTGGTATTCTTCGTCGGATTCTCTGGACAGTTCGTATGCGAGTTTTTCAAGTCGGAGCATCGACGCATGAAAGTGCTCCATACGGTGCATGACGCACTCGAACGATCTCCAGTCGGGGTCTAGGACATCCACGAAAGAAGCAGGGTCGCTCATGCCGTTACCCGGATCTGAAACACATCTCGGAGCGTTTCCACGTCGTCTTCAGCCAGCGCACGGGCCAACCCTTCTTTTCCAGACAGACACTCGATTATTGCTATCGCCACGCCGCCTTGGTAGAGGACCCCTGCGTAGAAAGGGTCTGAGTCGATAATTTTATAGGTGATCGAAAACGAAGACCGCTTGACATCGTACTCTCCCCGTGACGGCGACTGATCGTAGTAGCCCACTGCTTTGGGATTCTCCGAGAGCAACGTGACCGGAAGGCCGTGGTAGTTTCGTCCCATTCGACAAGCCCCTTTTCAAACCGCCATCACATCACACACAGCGTGAGCGCATCCAACCTGCCCGGACTGTTTCAACAATCGCTGGATCGTCATTGCGCTCTTGCCCGTCACTTTGGCAATATCACGTAGACTCATGCCCTGACCCTTCATCTCGGCAACTCGGTCACGGTCCACAATGGCTCTGGGACGCCCTACATGTTTCCCCTCCGCAACGGCCCTAGCCAGCCCAGAGCGAACACGGGCACTCAGCCGCTCTGCCTCAAAACGGGCCACCGTTGCGAGAAGTCCGATGATGGCTTCCGAGAACGCACCCAGACTGTCGATCCATTGCTCCTGAAGGCTTCGATACTTCACGCCGTACTCGGTTAGCTTGTCCAGCGTCAGAAGCGTGTCCAGCGCACCACGTCTCGAAATTCTATCCAGCGACCAAAATAGGAGAACATCGTAACGCCGTCGTCTCGCATCCTCCATGGCGAGTTCAAACTGAGGCCGGGTGACCTTGCGGCCTGAGATCTGGTCCAAGTACGTTGCCGTGACGGTCCAGCCCATCCGTTCCGCATAGACCTCAAGCTCTCTGGTTTGGTTGGTGAGTTCCTGTCGTCCGTCATCCGTGCTGGTTCGAGCGTAAATGGCGCATCGCATAACTATATGTTATTACAAAGAACTTTAGTATGTAAAGTTTAGAGACGTTTTCACGCTACAAAACGGGTCTTTGACAACACCTTCACGACGGGACCCATTGCACGAATGATTTGACCAACCTTCGAGCCTGTTGGCTTGAATCAAAAACAGGTGGTTCTGTTACCCGATTTCGTGGCCCGTCCAACCGTTTGAAACCAGCGGTCCTCAGGTGATGTGGTGGAAGCCGTTTTGTTACACCTTCCCCACGCCATGTGTGCATACTGCCAGCTTGACCCGGAACCGCTCAAGAGCATCATCGTTGAACTGTGGAATCGTGGTCATCGTCATCTCGTGCTCGAAGCGACGAACGGCTCTCTCTGGCTTCTCCTTGCCAGCGGCGGTGTTTTTCGTGGCAGCTGCATTCGCTTCTGTTCGCATCCAGCCAGTACGCCTATAATCCGGAGCACCCGACGAGCGGCACGGTTGATACGGTTGATATGGGACCGTTGACGACATTTGCGAGTGAGACTACAATTGGAATGCGATGGGTTGTTGGTGGGCAGTTCGTCGGCTGATCGTTGGGCAACAGGTTTTTCTTGCGCTCGCTTGTTTCGCAACGGCTTTGGTCGGTGGGCTTGTTTTATCCAATGCACGGCACATGGAAAACGTATCGTCGTTAGAGATGGCGACACCATGTGCACTTCTTCCTCAGTCGGTGGGACACGCTCAAGAGCCACGAGTTCTCTCTGGCTCGCAATCGTGTTTGAGCGGGTGTACTTCACACGGATTCGATGGCACGAAAAGGCATTCTAGAGCCATTCCTGCCCCTGACGAATACTGTAGGGAATCCCCACGGCGATTCTACCCGCTGAACCGCCGTCCTCCACCGACGCTCATTTAAGAATGTCTCATCTATTTTGCTGCACCGATAACGATCCTTGCGAGATCGTCCGGTAACGATGTGCTCGTTTGAGGGGCATCGGGCGGCGTTAACACAGACAGTCTTTGCCTCGGCCAATGGCCGAATGTCGTGATTTTAGGAGACATGATGAGCATTCGGAAAAGTGAGAACCTGAGAATTCTGTCGCTTGCGCTGGCAATTGTAGGTACGATCTGTTGCAGCGGCTTACTCTTGGCGCAAAAGTCGCCCGAAACTGCAAAATCTACCAACAGTCATAGCCACTCGCTTGCAAATGGCGTTTACGCTATTCTCCGGGAAGGTCGAACACCTGAAGAAGTCCCAATCGAGGAACTTCCGCATGTGATCCTCATATATGACCGGAAGTACTCAGACAGTGACAAGAACCAGCCGCCAGTCTACGTCGCTCTCGGAACTTCGTCTTTTGTGCCTCTCGTCTTGGCTGGCCCTCCGCAAGCGCACAAGGATGATCGAGGTTGGACTTCACTGAACATCACACTCGCTCGGGAGCACGTAAAGACGCTTGAGGACTTTACACGAACCCACTTAGACGGCAAGGTCGCAATCGTTATTGACGGGGAGATCATCACGATGCACACGGTCCGGACGGTGATTCAAGACGGTAAGGCCCGAATTACCCGGTGTACCGATGACGCATGTGAAACTCTACGTTTGAAACTGGCAAACTGAATAGGCAACCACCGAAATGGGGAAGCTGCCAGTTTTCGTGGTGGCGTCCCCTTCGGCCCGGAGCGGCACCACCTGATAATTTGGACCATCGCACAATCATCACATTGAGATCGTCAATGCAGATGGCACCGACGGAAAATGGGTCTATCGGATTGCCCGGAAGCCCGAAGAAGTGCGAAAGATGATCTCCGATGTGTGCGTGGAAGTGGTGGCGACGGTTTAAGCCGCCACCGTTGCGGATTTCTCTCCGGAGAGGAAGCAAGAACATTACGACAACACGGGAATCTGGACCTCATGCCTGAAGGGTTAACGAATCTTAATGTGACCCATGCACTTCATGGGATTACTCATGCTGAGGTAGCTATCGCTTGGTCAAGCTGCCGAATCACACTCTAATCTGTCGATCCTTCGCAGGATCGACATTTCATCACTTGCTTTTATCAACATCTTTACCCTGACAGGGTTGAGAAATGGAAAAGTACAGGGACAGCTTGTGTCCGCATCCTCTTCCATCCATGGTTCTGACATGGGATCGTCGGAACTTGATCTTAGCGTCCGCTGCATAGACTCGATATGGGGACTCGCTCTTAGGCTACCCGGCCTTCGCCGCCCTACTCTTCCGCTTCCGGTTTTCAGGTTCCCTTTGTGGGGTTAGGCTAATTGGGACTGTTCCCAACCGCTGTAAGCTCTACTGTCACGGCTTCGCCCCCCACCGTTCGTCTCAGTGAGTTTCAAGCCGGGAACGTTTCCGCTCCAATTTGCCAGCGGCTCAAGATGCGCCCTCTGGACTTTTCGCTTCCATCCCCGCTCTCCGTTGCCACCGTTCTGAGCGTTGATCGTCACTACTTTTATATAGACTTTTTTGATGTGGGAGTGAAGTTTACGACACGCCTGAAGCAAAGTCAATATTTCTTTTGGACTATCATACCATATTATCTTCAATTGTCAAATAGGGTTAACAAGATCTGATATTATCGCACCCAGAATAAAAGTGGAATGATGTGTCTGATGAACAAGAGATTGTTGACGTATGTAGAAGCCGCCGAGTATCTTGGGCTGACACGGAGCGCACTCGCACAGCGCAAACTGGATGGACAGTTTCCGTCGTCTTGTTGGACCATGATCGGAAGCACTGTGAAGTGGGACCGGGTTGCTCTCGATAGCTGGATTGAGTCGCAAAAAGGGGAACAGATCAAGAGTTCATGATCTCGGCTTTGAGCACGGCGAACTCTCCTGCATCTACGAAGCCATCACGGTGCATCACCACTAGCTCTCTCATGCGGTTCATGCGATCCGACGGCACGTTCTCAGCCACTGGTGGCTCCGTCAGCTTGGCCTTCGCTTGGAGAGCGTCGTTCTGTGCGACCCTGATTTTTTCGATGGCCGTCTGGTCTTGGTTGTAGTTTCGCAATACGGA
>JANYAH010000111.1 GCA_025361425.1 Candidatus Solibacter sp.
GTACGAATCCACCTTTTGATTAGAGGAGCCTGTAGTCCAGAATAGAATGTTAGCCTTCCAAATCATGCGAGATATCCATCGACACATGGATGCTGAAGAACTGGAGAGGTACTCGATGGGCATAGGTTCCGAGGAGGAGACCACGCTCGTTGAGGAACACCTGCTGACCTGCGAGGGCTGCCAGCAACGCCTCCGGGAGTCTGACGATTACCTGCTCGCCATGCGAATGGCCTCGCAACAACAGCGGCGGGACGAAAGAACCTCGGAGGGACGCGAGTGGAGATTCCCTACCTGGTTTCCGGTCTTGGCGGTGGTGGCCTGCGGTCTGCTGCTGCTGCTGGTCACGCCCCGCTTCGGCCGGTCGCCCGGGCCAGTGGTGGCGGTGTCCCTGACCGCGCAGCGCGGCAACGGGGCCGGCAACAGCGCCCCGGCCGGCCGGGAACTCATGCTTACTCCAGATCTGACCGGCCTGCCGGAGGACTCTTCGTACCGTCTGGAAATCGTGGACCTGACGGGCAGCCCGGTGCGGCAGGGTACGCTCGTGCGGGCGCGAAACGGAGTCAAGGTCCCGGGGCTCCGCGCAGCGTTGTACTTTGTCCGGGTGTATCTGCCTGCGGGAGAACTGCTGCGCGAATACGGGCTGCAAATCCGCTAGCGCTTCGGCGCGCGTCCGGCGGTAAAATAAAGTCATGCCGCGTCAGGACGCGGGCGCCGCAGTCAGCGTCGAGCGTTTGTTTCAGTTTTCGCTTCTCGGGCTGGTGGCCAGCGGCTACCTGGCAGTGGCCGGTTCGGGATACCTGGACACGCCGACGATCGCGCTGACTACGACCGGCCTGTTGTTACGCGCCTTCCTGATCCGCGGCTTGGTGCGATTGAACCTCTCCGACCGGCTAACCACCATCGTCACCATCGCCTACGCCGCCTTCTTTGTAGCCGACTACTTTCTGCTCTCCCGGGATTTTCTGACGGCCACGGTGCATCTGCTGTTCTTCCTGGCGGTGATGAAGATCCTGACCGCCAAAAGCAATCGCGACTATCTGTATACCGCGGTCATCGCCTTTTTGGAACTGCTGGCGGCGGCGATTCTTTCCATCAATTTCAATTTCTTCCTCTTCCTGGCGCTGTACCTGTTGTTCGCGATTGCGGCCCTCACTTCCGGCGAAATCCGCCGGTCCATCCACCGGTCCACGGTCACCGCGCGCAGCGGGTTGAAGAGTTTCGTCCCCCGCCTCAGCCTGCTTTCCGCGCTGGTCACACTTGGCATTCTGATGTTGACGGCCGGACTGTTCTTCATCCTGCCGCGGACCGCCGAAGCGGCCTTTTCGCGACTGGTTGCGCACCGCATTTTCCTTCCCGGTTTTTCCAATCAGGTGAACTTGGGGGATATCGGAGAGCTCAAGACCAGTTCACGGCCGGTGATGCACATCCGCATCTGGAGCGCCCAGCCCGTGGGGCCAATGAAGTGGCGCGGCGCGGCGTTAAGCGATTTCGACGGCAAGCGCTGGACCAATCCCAGCCGCAAGCCGGAAATCATCCTGGTGGAAAACGAGCACGTGGTGCTGGCGCCGGCAGGCTTGCGCCCCCCGGGGCGGCGCATCAATTACCACGTCGATCTGGAGCCGCTGGAAAACGACACTCTGTTCTTCGCCGGCACGCCGGAGACGCTGGACCTGCGGGCGCGCGCTTTATACCGTTCTGAAACCGCGAGTTTTCGCCTGGGCCACGCCATGCCGCAGGGCTTCCACTACGATGTGTATGGCCTCCTGGACGACCCGCCGGAGCGCGCTCCCGTGCTCTTTCCGCCTCCCGTGCTGCCGTTGGCCGCGCGCGATCTATACCTGCGGCTTCCCCCTCTCGACGGCCGCGTCGCCGAACTGGCCCGCAGCTTCGCCGCCGGCGCGACGGACGATCTAGCGCGCGCGCGAGCCATGGAGCGCCATCTGCGGAGCGACTATGGATATACCCTCGAATTGCCCAATCGCGAGGTGGCCGATCCGCTAGCTAACTTCCTGTTCGCGCGCCGCAAGGGACATTGCGAGTACTTCGCCAGTTCCATGGCGGTGATGCTGCGCTCGCAGGGGATTCCGGCGCGGCTGGCAACGGGGTTTCAAAGCGGCGTGTTCAACCCGGTCTCCGACCTGTGGCTGGTGCGCGCCAGCGACGCGCACAGTTGGGTGGAGGCCTGGATTCCCGGCTACGGCTGGCAAACCTTCGACCCCACGCCGGCCGACCCCAACGCCGGCGGACTGGCGTTGTTGACCCGAGTGGCGCTATACCTCGATGCCGCCGAAACCTTCTGGCAGGAGTGGGTAGTGACCTACGACCTGACGCGCCAGGGCACCCTGGCTTACCGCATGGAGCAGGGTGCTCAGCGTGTGGGCATTCGCTGGTTCGACACCGCGGCATCGATGCGCTCAGGTTGGGAGCGGTATGTGGCCGGCTGGGCGCGCCGCTTCGGCTGGCCGGGGCTCGCCTGGGCCGTGGGATTGGTGGCGCTGGGGTTTGCCGCGGGACCGCTGTTCCGTCTGATGGGCATGCGGCGGCGGGTGGAGCGTGTCCGCCGTGGGCAAGCCTGTGTAGCCGACGCCACCTTACTCTACCAGCGCATGCTGCACATTCTGAAGCGGCGAGGCTACCAGAAGCCACCTTGGTTCACCCCCGCGGAATTCGCCGCGTCCCTGCCGCGCACGCAACTGGGCGACTCGGTCGGCGAGTTCACCGCCACGTACAACGCGCTACGCTTCGGCGGCCACGCCGAGGCGGCACCCCGGCTTTCGATTCTACTGGACCGGATGGAACGGAAGTAAGTACGTACCCGGTTTCGGGCGCAAAATTCGGTTTCCGCGCGGAAGACCGCTCCCTGACCCGGCGAAGCCGGAACTAAACCAGAAGACGACCGCACCGCGGAGAAAAGCCAGAAAGCGCGCAGCGGAAGGAGCACTATTGGCCCCTTCGCTGGGTGGCACGTGGAGGGTGCGGACAAATCCTGCGCCTCTGCGTTGAAGGAGCCCTCTTGTTTGGTTCCGGCTTCACCCGGTTAGCGAGCGGTTGCTTCAGGCGGCATTGCCTCCCGCGGTCCGGGACAGGTGTTTCAGCAGATAGCTGCAAGCGGCCATTTCGTCCGGATCCGGCGGGTTGCCGGCCAAAGCGCTTAGCACGCCGGCCACAATTTCGCGGCGCTCCTCGTCGAAACTGGTGTACTTTGGGCCGGCTCCCGGTCCGCCCGTGTGGGCACCGCCGCCAACCGCGGTTGAAGCGGCTGAGTGAAATCGTGGCTCTGGCATAAGCGTCACAGTTGACTCATCGGACAAAGCACACAGCCCGTTAATGTTATTGGGCAACTCCGCCGATATGGTTTAGAGAGACCTATGATCCGGTTAACCCGCTTAAACCTCGCACCCATGGTCCTCAACTCGGATCTGATCGAGCACATCGACGTGACGCCCGACACGGTGATCACGCTGAGCACCGGACAGATTTTGCGTGTACGCGAGAGCGCCGATGAAGTGGTGGAGCGCATCGTGGAGTTCCGACGGCGGCTGCTCGACCACCACGCGCCGCCGGTCGGCGACGGCGATCCGGCCCACGGCTGATCCCATGGCAACTACCGCAGGGGCGAAACCCACACCCACGGACGCGTCGGCGGGCGCCGGGAAGGCGGCCAAGACAGGCAAGCGGCGGCTCGACCTGGCCACTGTCTCCGGGATCGCGCTGGCGATGGCTGGAATCATTGGCGGGCTCATCCTGGAGAAGGGCAGCATCCAGGACGTGGCGCAGGGAACCGCCGCCATGATCGTGCTCGGTGGAACTTTTGGAGCGGTGCTGGTGACCACGCCAATGGCCACCGTGGTGCGCGCGTTCCGGGGACTGGGCGCGGTGTTCTTCGAAACCGCGAGCGATACCGCGGCGGTTATAAACCGGTTGATCCAGTACGCCACCAAGGCGCGCAAGCAGGGAATCGTCAGCCTGGAGGCTGAAGCCGCGGCGATTGGCGATCCGTTTCTGCGCAAAGCCCTGAGCCTCGCGGTGGACGGCACGGACCTCCAAGAGTTACGCAAGATGATGGAAATCGATATCGCGCTGGCCGAGCACTCCGCCGAATCGGAGGCCCAGGTCTGGGACGCGGCTGGAGGATATGCGCCGACCATCGGGATCATCGGCGCCGTAATGGGTCTGATCCAGGTGATGAAACACCTGGAGGATATTAAGGAAGTGGGGCACGGCATCGCAGTGGCCTTCGTAGCCACGGTGTATGGCGTGGGCTCGGCCAATATTTTCTTTCTGCCGGCGGCGACGAAACTGCGCACGCGGATGCATGAGGCGAGTCTGCGGAAAGACATGATGCTGGAAGGCGTCATGGGGATCGTGGAGGGCCTGAACCCGACTCTGATCCGCATGAAGCTGGAGGTTTACAACCTCCAGCCGGCGGCGGCGAAGGAGGCGAAACCGCCGAAGACCGCGGACGCGCCGGCTCCCGGTGCGCGGGCGAAGCAAGGGGTGCCGGCTGATGCGCTTTCCGCTAAGCCGTGATTAGATACCGATGACCCGCAGGAAACCGCCCGTACATGCGAACCACGAACGCTGGCTGGTGTCCTATGCCGATTTCATCACGCTGTTGTTCGCGTTCTTCGTGGTGATGTTCGCTACCACGCAGAAGGATAAGAATAAGGCCAAGGAGGTATCCGATTCCGTCCGCCAGGCGCTCGAACACGGCCAATTAAGTGCAGCGTTTTCGACCGCGTTGGGCGGCGGAAAACACGAGGTTAAGAAAGCGCCTCTGCGCAAAGACATCACGCAGGAGCGGGAAAACCCCGAGGCGCCTCCCGATCTGGCCAAATCGCTCGATACTCTGCAGAGGGGGCTCGATTCGGACCTGAAGAGCGGCAAACTGCAACTCAGGCTGGACGCGCGCGGGCTGATCATCAGCATGCGGGAAAAGGCATTCTTCGCCTCGGGGGATAGCGCCATCGCTTTCGACAGCCTGCCGATTCTGGCCAAGATCGCGGCAGTGGTACAGGCGCTGCCCAACCCGGTGCGGCTCGAAGGGCACACCGACGCGCGGCCCATCCACAATTCGCGATTTCACAGCAATTGGGAGCTTTCGACGGCGCGCAGTATTGCCTTGCTGGAGTTGCTGCGCGATCGCTTTCAGATTTCCCAGTCCCGCATGGCGGTAGCGGGCTACGCGGAAAACTTTCCGACCGACACCAACGACACCGAGGAAGGAAGAGCCCACAACCGCAGGGTCGACCTCGTGCTGCTTTCGGCTGGAGCGTTAACATCGGAGCAGCCGGCCCCGGCCATCTCGGTGATCACGCCGGCGGTGACCGTTGCCGCCAAAATCGGAAAGTAACCGGCAGGCCCCAAGACATCAAGCCGCACGTCGCTGAATTTGTGGGGCGGACCCCCTGGTCCGCAGCCGACGCCCCCGTCGGCTTGCTTCAGGCGGACTGGGGGGACCCGCGCGGACCGGGGGGACCGTCCCACAATCAATGTCCCACCGCACCGGCTTAGAAGCTGGCCTCCACAAGGCAATGCGCAGGCGGCGGAACCGGCTGCTCGTATTCTCCCGCGACGTGCAGGCTGTTGAGCTGGTCCCGCAGATGGGCGCGCTCGCACAAGACCACGATTCGCGACCATTCCACAAGCTCACGAACTTCGGCTAGCCTGGCTTCGGAGAGACTCCCGTCCCTCAATTCCTCAGCCAGCCCGGCTGCGCACTGGTCCCACAAGAGCTGTGCCCTGTCAAAGTCTCCGGAGTTCACAGCATAGCGAATAAGTTCAAGCGGAAGTTGTCGCATAGCCGTTATTTGTACATCTGGTTGGCGGTTTGCTGTGCCGCGAACATGTTGCTGAAGTACGAAGACCGCTGCTCCATGGAGGCAATCAGCGCATCGGCCGCGGCCATTTGGTTCTGCAGCCTGATTTGAAGCGCATCCACCTTGGTTTGCTTCTCCGCAATCGTGATGACGAGCCTGGCGATCTGCGACTGCATGTCCGTTTTGGAGGTCTTGAGCAACCCTGAAACGGGATCTTCCACGCTGTTGAGGACATTGATAGCGTTTTTTAGAAAGCCGCCGCCAGTGGCGGAGCCGAGAAACGCGGTTACAGAGGTCGAACTGGTGAGATCGGCGGACATCAGGGTGAAAGCGTTGTACGTAAGATGGCCGTCTGTGCCCAAACTCAACCCCAAGCCCTCCAGGCCGTTGATCTGGCCACTCGAGGAATAGGTGGAGATACTGCTGAGCAGACTGGCGAGGTGAGTGACAACGGATTGTCCCGCGAGCGCGCCGCCCGACTGGCCCCGTTGAGTGCCAATTTCGTCCACGGCGGCGTTATAGGCATCGGCTAAACCGGAGAGCGCGGTGCTGAGGGCGGAGGTGGATCGCGTCACCGTAATGTCCACCGGACTGCCGCCGGAGTTTCCCCGCAGTTGTGCCGTTACTCCGTCGGAAATGGTAATGCTCCGGGTAGTGCTGGTGTTCGTGACACCGGAGCTATTGATCTCATAGGAAGCCAGTGCGCCCGCTGTCTGTTCGTGCTGGAAACTGGTTCCGGTGGCCTTCTGAATGTCGAATGTGGTCGAACTCCCGGTCTTGCTCTGGAGCGAGATGCGGTAATCCGGGTTGCCGCCGGTCTCTAGATCGACCACCGATGCCTGGACCTGCCCGCCAAACAGCCCATTGATGGCCGCGGCTACGGAAGCGGCGCTGTTGTCGGCCGGCGTGAAGCTGTATTTGGTGGAGCCGGCCACTAGCGTATAGGTGCTGCGGCTGCCGGCGGCATCGGCCGTGGCACTCCAGGCGGCGGCCGTACGGCTGGTGGCCGCGGTCTGGTGCGTCTGGAGAAATGCCCCACCGGCCTGCTTGACGTCCAGCGTCATGGAGCCGTTCATGGGACCGGCGGTAGTGCTCTGCAGGGAGACACGGTAATCGTGGCTACTGCCGGTTCCTAGATCCACCACCGAGCCGCGGACCTGGCCGCCATAGGCGGCATTGATTGCGGAAACGACGTCGTCGGCGCTATTGCTTGCCGGCGTGATGTCATATTGCACGCCGCCAATCGCAAGAGTGTACGTGGCCGGGCTGCCGGAAGAATCCCAGGACGTGGTGGTCTGGCTGATGGCGTAACCGGCCGCGGCCTGCTGCTGAAGATTGGTGGGCGTAGCGCTGGCGGGAACCTGGAGAAAGTCGAGATTGGTCTGGCCCAACGCCGCTCCTTTGAGCGAGATGCGCGTGTCGCCAGGTGCCACGTTCACCGTGGTGGCCTGCACCAGGTTGCCATAATTCGAATTGATGGCGTCGACTACGGACTGCGCGCTGTTATCGGCTGGTGTGATGCTGTAATTCTGATTGCCCACCACCAGCTTGAACGTGGTGGGTGTGCCCGGCGGAGCCTGCGCGACGTTCCAGTTCGCAGTGGACATGCTGGTTTCGTAAGCGCCGATACTGGTGACGCTCATGGAGTAGTAGCCCTCCCGCGCGCCATCGGCCACGTTCACATCGACAACATTGGGGCGCGAAACCGAGGTCTGGAATGCCGACCCGCCGAGCGCCGTTCCGATCTTCTGTACGGCCGACTGAAGCAGGCTGAACTTGGTGTCGAGCTTGGTTATCTCGTCGGATTGACTCGTCAGGTTGGCCTTGTCCTTGGTCAACACCTGAATGGGCAGCCCGGCGATCGCCACGGCGCGGCTGATTACGTTGGAAAAATCCGAGGAAAAGGCGCTAGCGCCTTTGAAAACCGCGCTGCTAGTAGTTCCCATAAAATACTCCCGGGCCGGAATAGAACAGATCGTCCTATCCGGCCCGAAGCTTTAGCCCGGCGGAAGAGTTTCCGGCGGAAGAGTTGCCCGTGAGGGCGTCCCTTCCGCCGGGTTAGTGGTTAAAATTAGCCCCTCAGGAGGGCGAGAACCGCCTGAGGCGCGGAATTGGCCTGGGCCATGGCAGCGATGGAAGCCTGCGACAGCACCTGGGCCTTCGTGAGGTTGGCCGCTTGCTGCGCCACGTTGGCATCGCGGAGGAACGATTCGGCAGCCGAGAAGTTGGTGATCTGGGATTGAGCCAAATTCACCGCGTAGTACAACTGGTTTTGGCCCTTGCCGACGGCCGCCTGGGCGGAGCCCAGCTTACCAATTGCGGCCGCGATCGCGGCGACGGCCGCCTTCGCCGCCTCCTTCGAGTCTACCTGCATGTTGGCGCCGTCGCCGTTTGACACCGAGGCGCGTTGGACCGCCTGGTTCGCCGCGCCGCTGTTGAGTCCGTCCCCACTGGCAGTGCCGGCCACGCCAACGGTGAAACCGCTCAAGGAACTGACGAAATTGATTTTCTCCTGGCCGCCCACGTTTTCTTTGACAGCCACGATCTGCTGCAACGCCGGCTGGGAGGTGCTCTGTTGAAGCTGCGTGTTGATATAGGCTACCGCATCGTCGATGCCGGCGCCCGCGCGATTGGTGCTCTTGTTGTTTTCCAGCGTGATGGTCTTCGTCTCCAACACCCCGTTGGCGTCCGTGGCCGAGAAGGTGAGGGCTTGTTTGTCGTTCCCAAACTTCATGGCCGAGAACGTGAACGCC
This sequence comes from Candidatus Solibacter sp., assembly GCA_025361425.1. Classification (GTDB taxonomy): domain Bacteria; phylum Acidobacteriota; class Terriglobia; order Bryobacterales; family Bryobacteraceae; genus Solibacter. The sequence goes on from JANYAH010000111.1 coordinate 8,573, forward strand.
TGCGAATTAGAGATGCCGAAGGCATCCACCGCGCTCATCGCAGTGCCCGTGGAAGAAGCGGCGGCGCCGACGAAAGTGGAGCCGGCGATACCGAACCCAGTGTTCTCAGTGACCTGGATCTGGTGGCCGCTGTTGGTGCTCGCGGCAAAGCCAAGGTTCCCAAGGCCGGTGGTGACGCCGTCCTGACTGATCGTCACAGAAGAGGCGGCGCCGGTAGTGCTGGAAGTCAGGGTTAGCGCACCCGTGGTCGCGTCAAAACCCGCGGTGAGGCCCTTTCCGGAGACGGCGTTCTGCACGGCGACCAGGAACGTGGCTGCGGTGTTGTAGGTGCCGTCGGCCACCGTGAGCGTCACCGCAGACGCACCATCGACTGCCACGGAGAACGTGTTGTTGGTGCTGGCCGCCGCGACGGTAACCGGAGTCCAAGTACCTTGATTGGTCTTAGTCGATGCTATCGCGCCGGCGGTGGCGGCTGTGGTCGAGCCAACGGCATTGAGTCGGAACTGCGTGCCATTGGTGGATTGAATGCTGACGAAGGTGTTGTTGTTAGCGGTGATCCCGTCGACGGTCCCGTCACTCTTTGTTGCGACCGCCTGCAGGCCGGCGGCCTGGTAGGTGCTGTTGGCTGCGAACTGGGAATTGAGATTGCTCACAATGTCCCCGATCGAGCTATTCGTTCCTGTGGTGGTGGTGGCCGTCGCTGGCAGACCCAGCGTAACGTTGGCGGTGCCGGCGTTAATGGTCACTGCCGAATTGGCGCCTTTCGTGGTGCTTTCGATGCTGATCTGGTTCGTGTTGGTGACAGTCACTTTCGCAGCCGTGCCGAATGCGCCTGCAATCTGCGTGGCGATCGATGCCAAGGTGGTGGGTACGTCAGCCGCTCCTTGGGTAGACGTGACTGCGCTAAAGCCAAACGCCGTTGTGCCACCTGTGTTGATTGCGGCGGCTTGGCCGAAGCCGGTTCCGGCGCTGAAGCCCAGACTCCCAAGGGCGTTCTGGGTGGTGCCCGCGCTGACGTTCACCGAAGAGGCAGCGCCCTTAGTGGCGGAAGTCAGGGTGATCTCACCGGAGGTCGCGTCCACGGCTGCAGTCACCTTGCCGTTGAGGTTCACGTTGGCGGTGATCGCAGTTTGGATAGCGGCTGCGAGCGAGGTCTTACTACTGCCGGCGTTGGCGCCCACGGTCAGCTCCACCGAGGCCCCGCCATCGACCGCAATATTGATCTTGTCGTTCGTGCCGGTTACGATCGCGACGGGAGTGGTAATAGCATCACCAGTCGACGCCAGCGTCGAAGCTTTCGCGCCCGCGGTGGTATAGGTGGACGCGGTCACGGCTACCGAAGAGGTAGCGCCCTTCGCGGCGGAGGTCAGGGTCAGCGCTCCGGTACCGTTCCCGGCCGTCTCCGCGCCCAGGAGTGCCCAACTCGCACTCACCGTGGCGCCGAGGCTCGAACCTGCAAGCTTCGTGTTCAGGTCGGTCATGAAGGCGGATGCTGTTGCGGTGGCGTTATCTGTCAGCGTTATTTTCACCGCGGGTCCACCGTCGACCGAGACCATAATCTCGTTATTGTGGTTGGTGGCCGAGATGTTCTTCGTGCCGAAATTGGCCGCTGTGGACACGTTAGTCGCTAGAGTGCCCGAAGTGGCGACCTGGGCGGTTAACGTCAGCGCGATGGCCTTGGTGGTCGCTACGCCGTTGTTGGTGACGGTAATATTGAGGTTTTGATTGGTCAACTTGATATCGACTGCGGCGGTTCCGATCGCGATGCCAGTGGATTGGGCCGCCACGGCGTTGGCACCGGCGGTCAGATCAATGCCGGTCAGCGCGGTGGAGCCCTGCCCGTTGAGAGAGATCTCGAGGCCGGCGGTCAGGCCCGTGGTTGTCGCGCTGCCCGTCACCGCTGTGGCATCGTAAGCCGCGGATGCGGTAATTTTCGCGTAGTCGGCATTTCCAGAGCTGTCGGCCAGGAACGAGCCAAGGCCCAGCAGATTCGCGGAATCGCCTGTTACCTGAATATTGAAGCCCTGTCCGCTGGCGCTGTTGAAGCTCAGTTGGCCGCCGACAGTGCTCGAACCGCTCATGGTCAGGCCCGCGGCTTGCAGTGCCGCAGAACCGCTGAACTGGTTCTCCAGATCGGTGATGGCGCCGGTGGTGCTCACAAGGCTGGTCGTATTGACCTGCAAGGTCACCGGGCTAGCCAATCCGCCGCCGGTAACGACGAGTTTCACGGTCTGGGCTGCACTGAGATTGCCCGCTTTCGTGACGGCCCCGGTCACCGTGGTTGCGGCGGTCCCGGATATAGCGGTACCCTTAGCAACGCCGCCGACGGCGGCCACATTGCCGAGCAGGGCGTTGGCCATCTGGTCGCCGGCCTGCACCTGAAACGCCGCCGTTCCGGAACTGAACGCCAGTTGCTGGCCGCCCGAGGAGTCGGTGTGAACGCTAGCGACGATGTTGGCATTCTTGAACGCCGTAGCCGAAGCCGTGGTTCCGTTGCCGGCGGATTGGATTGCACTGTTGACAGCCGTGGCCAGGGTGGCTACATCGGTCACGCCCGCCAGATTCACCGATACCGCCACCTTGCCGGAATCCGCAAAGCCGGCTCCCGAGAACTGCATCGCGGCATAGCCCGCGGTGGTTTGCTGGTTGAGGTTGGGGCCGGTAACGTTGCTGATGATGTTCTGGACCGAGGTGGCTGAAGTGGAGCCGATATCGGTACCGGCATTGGTTCCGCTCAGCGTGCCGCTGGTGAGATTCACCGCCAACATGCCCCTCATGCCCAAGCTTTGGCTATCGACCGCGGACGCGGTCAAGCCCAGGGTGACGATGCCATTTTGAAGCGACTTACTGCCGCTCCCGGCACCCAGAAAAACGTCCAGGTTCTTGGCAAACAAGCCGCCCGTGTTCAACCCGATCGATTGCGCCTGGCGATCGATTTCGGAAAGCGCGTTCTGGAACTCGGCATTCAGAACTGTGCGGTTGCCGGTAAAGGTGCCGGAAGCCGACTGCGTTGCCAGCGTCTTCAACCGATCCAGGATCAAGGAAATGTTGTTCATACCGCCGTCCATGATCTGGAGCTGGGCCGTGGCATCGTTGCCGTTGGCTACGCCCTGGGTCAGTTCGGCGACCGTGCTGCGGAA
>JANYAH010000130.1 GCA_025361425.1 Candidatus Solibacter sp.
AGCAGGCCGCCGATTACGGCGCGTCCCAGGGGTGCGTTCTGTTCGCCGCCCTCGCCCAGGCCGAGGGCCATCGGCAACATGCCCATGATCATGGCGGTGGCGGTCATGATGACGGGCCGTATGCGAGTGTGTCCGGCGGAAAGCGCGGCGGAGCGCGCGTCCATGCCTTCCACCCGTTGATCGTTGGCGAAGACTACCAGCAAGATACTGTTGGCGGTGGCCACGCCGATGCACATGATGGAGCCCATCATGGAGGGCACGCTGAAAGTGGTTTGGGTGATAAAGAGCATCCACACGATGCCGGCCAGCGCGCCGGGCAAGGCCATCAGGATGATGAAGGGGTCCATCCAGCTTTGGAAATTCACCGCCATCAGCAGATACACCAGCACGACGGCGAAGATCATGCCGAGCCCGAGCCGGTAGAAGGAATTTTGCATGGTGACAATCTGTCCGCGCAATTCCAAAGTGGTGCCCCGCGGCAACTTGGGCGTCATCTCCTTGATGATCTTTTCCACTCCCGCGCCGACGCTGCCGAGGTCCGTGCGGTCGATATTGGCGTAGACATCCATCACCGGTTGCACGTTGTAGTGGTTGACGATGGTCGGGGCCTCACTGCGGCTCACGGAAACCATATTGGAGAGCAACTGCGGACCGCCCGAGGCGGCGCCGGGGTTGCCGTACGCGGCGGAGGCCTGACTGGGTCCGGCGCCGATGCCGGCGTTGGTGGGGTTGGCCGCGCCGGCAATGGATGTCTGCGTAGTCGCATTGACCCCGCTGAAGGGTGCGCTCACCGGAGTGCGCATCAGCGCCTCCAGCGAGTTCATGCGGTATTGCGGCGTCTGAACTGCGATGCCATAACTGATGCCGGTGCGCCAATCCAGAAACTGCGTGGGCGAAAGCTGTCCGCTCGAACTCAAGGAAATCATCAGGCTGGTGGCCACGTCGCGCTGCGTCAGGCCGACCTGTCCGGCCTTATTGCGATTCACGTTGATATCGATCACTGGGTAGTCCACCACCTGATGAATGTGGACGTCCGCCGAGCCGGGAATGCGCGTCACCTTCTCCGCGATCTGACGCGCGATTTCGTAATTCGATGCGGCGTTGCGCGATACCACCTGAATATCGATGGGTGCCGGCAGCCCAAAGTTCAGAATTTGATTGGTGATGTTGGCCGCCTCGAAGAAGAACACCACGTCGGGGAACTTCTGGTTGAGGCGCTTGCGCAGGCGGTCCGTATACATGGCGGTGGATCCGTGGTCTTCGGGCTTGAGCGAAATCAGGATGTCGCCGTCGCTGACGCCGAGCGTGGGGTTGTCACCGAAGGCAAGATTAAAGCCGCCATTGGGGAGGCCGATGTTGTCGATGATATTTTCGATCTCCCTGGCAGGGACGACCTGCCGGATTTCGTTTTCAATGTCGACAAAGATTTGCTCGGTCTTTTCGATGCGCGTGCCGGAAGGCGCTCTCGCGTGCAGGCGCATAGCGCCGGAATCCACCGTCGGGAAGAAATCGCGCCCGATCAGCGGCGCGAGGCACAGCGAGCCGGCGACAAACAAGCCGAAGCCCGCGAGCACCGGAAGGCGATGGTCGAGGCACCAGTGCAGCAGGGAGGTGTAAGAGGCGCGCATCAACTCAAAGCGCCGGTTGAAGACGCGATGCGCCCACCAGATGAGGCCCTTGCCGCCTTCGCCATTCTCGCCGCGCGAGTAGAGCTTGATCTCGGAGCGAAGCAGGTAGTGAATCATGGTCGGGACCAAGGTGCGGGAAAGGAAGTACGAGGCCATCATGGCAAAAACGACAGCCAGGGCGAGCGGAGTGAAGAGGAACTTGGCCGCACCGGCCAGCAGCAGCACCGGTACGAACACGATGCAGATAGCGAGGGTGGAGACGAAGGCCGGGGCCGCGATCTGCTGCGAGCCATCGAGCACGGCGCGCACCAGCGGCTTCCCCATCGCCATGTTGCGATGGATGTTTTCGATGGCGACGGTGGCGTCGTCCACCAGGATGCCGACGGCAAGCGCCAGGCCGCCCAGCGTCATCACGTTGGTGGTTTGTCCCAGCAGGTTGAGAAATATCAACGACGCCAGAATGGAGAGCGGAATCGAGATACAGACAATCACCGTGCTCCGCCAGCTTCCCAGGAACAGCAGAATCATCAAGCCGGTGAGGACGGCCGCCGTGATGCCCTCGCGCACCACGCCGTTGATGGCCGCACGGACGAACAGCGACTGGTCGAAGAGCTGCTTCACGTTCAAAGTGGAGGGCAGCCCGGCCAGGATTTTCGGCATCGCGGCCTTCACGTTGTTGACGACGGACAGGGTGGACGCCTTGCCGTTGCGCAGGACCGTCAGCAGCGCGCCGCGGCGGCCGTTGGCGCGCACGATGCTGGTTTGTACGGCATAGCCGTCTCGAACCTGCGCCACGTCCTTGAGGAAAACCGTGGCGCCGTTGACCACGCGCAACGGCATGTAGTTCAGTTCGTCCAGGATGCGCGGGCTGCTATTGAGCCTGACCTGGAAATCCGTGTCGCCGATTTTGGCGGTGCCGGCCCCGAAGATGAGATTCTGATTGCCCAGGGCGGAGGAAACATCCGAGGCGGACAGCCCCTTTGCGGTGAGCTGGTCGGGG
>JANYAH010000168.1 GCA_025361425.1 Candidatus Solibacter sp.
GAGTTGAAAAAGCTGATCAAGGGCGACGATTGGAACGACCTTCAACTGATCGCCCGCGGCAACACGATCATCCAATTGCTCAACGGCCGCATCACCAGCATGCTGATCGATGACGATACGGCTGGACGCAAACTCGAAGGCTTGATCGGCATACAGGTTCACAAGGGACCGCCCATGAAGATTGAAGCGCGCAATATCCGGCTGAAGAAACTGTAGTCCGCCAAGATGGCGAGCATCGGGAAGGTAGCTGAAATCGCCTGATGCCGTTGTTCGGCTGCGGGACGCGGGCGTCCCGCGCGGACCAGGGGGTCCGCCCCACCATTTTCGGAGGATTCGCAGCACTCCTAAAAATCGTACCGATCGATATTCGCTTTATTAAAGATGAAGGGCTTCCCCAGAATCACCTGGCTGCCGCGCACTTCGACCGTTCCCAGGCGCCCCGCCTGCAGCGAACCCTGGCCCGTGCGGCCCTCCACCAACAGCGCTGCCGTGTAGACCGTGAGGTAGCCCAGGTCCTTCGTATTCCATAGCACCACCGCCTGTACCACACCATCGTGCACGTACCGTTTGCAGAGATTCGGCAGCGAAAGCCCGATCACAAAGACGTCCTTGCGCCCCGCCTGCTGCACCGCCTCCGCCGATCCCGGCACGGCCGGCGCCGAAATAGTCACAATCAGCTTCACCTTCGGATAGACCTTGAGAATGGTCTGCGTCTCCGCGAACGCCTTGTCGCGATCGTCGTCACTCGGCCGCATCGCCACCAGTTTCATCCCCGGGTATTGGGCCGCCACCCGCTGGCGCATGAACTCCATCCACGAGTTCTGATTGGCCGCGCTCAGTGGCCCCGTGATAATCGCGAACTCCCCCTTGCCGCCCAGCAACCGCGCGCCTTCATCCACCAGGGTGAAGCCGATGCCTTCAGGCGTCGCCTGGTTGATGAAGAAATCGCGCGCGTCCGGTGCCGCGTCGGCATCCCACGTCACCACCTTGATGCCGCGCGCGCGCGCCTTGCGCAAGACCGTCGAAATTCCCGCGGAGTTCTCCACCGACACGGCGATGGCGTCCACGCCGCGCGTGATCCAGCCTTCCACCACCTCGTTCTGTTTCGCCGGGTCGAGCCCCGTGGGTCCATCCCAAATCAGGTCCACGCCCGCTTCCTTGGCCGCCTCCTCCGCGCCCGCCCGGCAACTGATGAAGTAGGGGTCGCCCTTGGACTTGGGCATCATGGCGATCACCGGCCGCTTGCCAGGTCTCGCCGCGGTCCTCGCCGGCGCGATATCGGCGGGCCGCAAAGAGCGCATCAGCCAGATGTTCGTGCCGGCGACAATCAGCGACCCGCCCACAACGGCGCAGCACAGAATCGCGAGTTGGGAATTCTTCATGGAATCAGCCTCGTCTATAGTCGCTTCGTTACGCTGCGCGCGCGCTCGCAGGCGCCCCAGCCCGATGGTCAATACCAACACCACACCCGTCAGCACGCCGGTCATCTCGGAGGGCAGCGCCGCCAGCCGCAGTCCGTTCTGCAACACGGAAATCGCGAATAGCCCGAGCACCGTGCCCCATACCGTGCCGCGTCCGCCGAAGACCGACGTGCCGCCCAGCACCACGGCCGTGATCGCGGCCAGTTCGTAGCCCGTCCCCGCGTCCGACTTCGCTTGCCCCAGGTGCGCCACGTAAATCACCGCGGCCACGCTCGCTACCAGGCCCGACAAGAAGTACAGCAGCGCCACCCGCCGCTGCACGGGTATCCCCGCGTAGCGCGCGCCGCTTGGGCTGAAACCCACCACGTACAGCGTGCGCCCAAAAGCCGAGCGATGCAGCAGCACCCAGTACGCGGCGATCGCCACCAGCAGCACCGAAAACTGCACCGGCACCACGCCCCAAAGGTAGCCCTGGCCCAGCCGCAGAAACCCCGCCGGGAACCCGGAGTAGTTCTCCGCGCCCTTCGTAATCCCCTCCGCCATGCCGCGGAATAGGGAGAGCGAACCCAGTGTCACAATCAGCGGCGGCAGATTCAACTTGGCGATCAGCACCGCGTTCAGCAGTCCCGCCAGACACCCCAACAGCAGCGCCGCGCCTACCGCCGCCGCAATCGGCAAGCCGCCGTCGCGCCACAGTACGCCGAACACCACCGCCGAGAGCCCCATAATCGAGCCCACCGACAAATCGATTCCGCCCGTGATCATAATAGGCGTCAGGGCCAGCGCCAACAAACCGAGTTCCACGCTGAGGCGCACCACTTCGAAGAAGTTCGACCACGTGAAAAAGTTTTCGCCGATAGCGGAAAAGACGGCGATCTCCACCGCCAGGGCGAGCGCCAGCACCCACTCCCCGTTGGGGAAGCAGATCTCGGGCCACGGCCTACGCTGCTTGAGCACTAACGATGTCCGCATGTATTCCCGAACGGACGCGCACCGCATCCATCGCAACCGCCGCCAGAATGATCGCGCCCTCGACTGCCCGCTCCCAATAAGCGCTCAACCCGAGGAAAGTCAGCCCCGGGCCAATCATGCTCAGCAGCAGCACACCCAGCAACGTTCCGGCGATTGTGCCGCGCCCCCCCGCGATCGCCACGCCGCCGACCACCGCCGCTGCGATCACCTTCAATTCCAGCCCCATCCCGGCGTTGCTCGGAATCTGCAGGAAGCGCACCGCGTTGAACGCGGCGGCGAACCCGGTCAGCGCGCCCGTCAGCACGAACACCGCGAACACCACCAATCGCGGATTGATCCCCACCAGGCGCGCCGCATTCGGGCTGGATCCGGTGGCGTACACCACGCGTCCCGCCGCCAGATTGCGCAGCCCCCAATTCATGCCTACGGCCAGCACCGCCGCACAGCCCGCGGTAATCAGTTCGCTCGCGGCCTGCGATTGTCCGAACCACTGGAACCCCGGCGGCAGACCCTGCACCCAGGCGCCCTGCGTCACCCAGCGCAACCCGTCGCGCAGCGCCACCATGGTGGCCAGCGTCACCACAATCGAAGGAATCCGCACCCATGCCACCAGCGCGCCGTTGACACCTCCCATCAGCGCGCCCACCAAGCAGGCCGCCGCGCCCGCCAGCGGCGTGGGCAGCCCCATGCGCGCGAACACCCCTGTGGCGACACTGCAGATGGCAAACTGCGAGCCCACAGAGATATCGATCTGTCCCGTGAGAATCACCAGCACCATACCGAGCGCCACAATCAGCACCGGCATGTTGGCCAGCATCAGGTCGCGCTGGTTGGCGAAGGTAAAAAAGCCCGGCGCCACCACCGCCAGCACCGCGCCGATAACCAGAATCGCCACGATCAGCGAAACTTCCCTGCGATGCCGTTGCAGCATCAGGCTTGTCCCAGCGCCAGGGCGAGAATCTTCTCCTGCGTGGCCTCCGTGCGCGACAGAATGCCCGCGATCGTCCCCCCGTGCATCACGGCGACCCTGTCGCTCATCCCCAGAATCTCCGGCAGCTCCGACGATATCATCACAATCGCCATCCCCTGCTCCGCCAGCTCGACCATGATCTGGTGGATCTCCGATTTCGACCCGATGTCCACGCCCTGTGTCGGCTCATCCAGAATCAGCACCTCGGGGTTGATGGCCAGCCAGCGCGCTACCGCGACCTTTTGTTGATTGCCGCCGGAGAGCGACCCCACCTCCGTGTAGATCGAGGGCGTCTTGATGCGCAGGCGCTCCACGTAACTCCACGCCAGGCCGCGTTCCCGCGCGTGATCGATCAGCCCGTTCCGCGAAACCGCCTCCAGGTTGGCCAAGCTGATATTGGCGGCCACCGGCATCTCCATCACCACGCCGTGCTGCCGGCGATCCTCGGGCAGGTACCCCAGCTTCATCCGGATCGCTTCCGCCGGCGACTCCGTGCGCATCGCGTCATCGTGCAGCACGATCGCGCCATCATCGGCGGGCGTCAAGCCAAACAGCGTCTCCGCCAGTTGGGTCCGCCCCGACCCCACCAGTCCCGCAATCCCCAGGATCTCGCCGCGGCGCACCTCAAACGTGATATTCCGGATTCCCGCTGCGCGGCATCCCAGCCCGTTCACCTGCAGCGCAATCTTGCCAATCGGCACGTGGCGCTTGGGAAAAATTGCGTCGATATCGCGCCCCACCATGAGCCGTACGAGTTCGGCGCGGTCCACGTCCCGCAGGTCGCGCGTGGCGATGGTCTGGCCGTCGCGCAGCACCGTCACGCGGTTTGCGATCACGGTCACCTCGTCCAGCCGGTGCGAGATATAGATGATGCCGGCGCCCTCGCTGCGCAGCGAACCGATCACGCGGAACAGACGCGCGACTTCGCGATCTGTCAGCGAAGCCGTGGGCTCGTCCAGCACCAGGATTCTGGCCTGCGCGCCAATCGCCTTGGCGATCTCCACCAGTTGCTGTTCCGGCATGCTCAGCGTGCCCACTGTCCGCTCTGGCGCGACCTCCGCTCCCGAGCGGTCCAGCAGCTCGCGCGCCTGCCGCCGCCGCGCGCGCCAGTCCACGCGGCGCCACATGCCGCCACGCTCCAGCGCCAGTGCGATATTCTCCTCCACCGTCAGATCCGGGAACAGGGTAGGCTGCTGATACACCGCCGCGATCCCCAGCGCCCGCGCTGCTGCCGGGCTGTGGTGCGGAACCAGTTGGCCATCCACCGTGAGCGTTCCGGAATCGGGCTTCTCCGCGCCGGTGATCACCTTGATCAGCGTGGACTTCCCCGCCCCGTTCTCCCCCAGCAGCGCATGCACCTCGCCCGAGCGCAGTGCAAACGACACGCCGCGCAGGGCCTGTACGCCGGCGAAGGATTTGGTGATTGCGGTGGCCTCGAGCAGTGCCATTCCAACCAGTATGCGGGCCCGCCTGTCACTCCGCAAGGTTTCCTCAGTGAGGTATCTTCAGTGAAGCCCCTACAACACGCGTATTGAATCACGGCGGTATTTCTTACAATCCGTCCGCCCGGCGGCGGTCAACTGGAGCAGCGTGCGCGGTATTTTGCCGTGGAATGCCTTCTCACTCGAGACGTATTCAGGCAGACGACAAAAAGCTACCGTCGATCCTACTTCGGCAGGTCCTTATCCAGGTCTTCTAGCACTTCATCGCGGCGCTGGCCTTCTATGTCCTTCTGCAAGCGGCGCAGGGCCAGGCCGACTACGTCGCGGTGATGCAACTTGGAGCCGAAATTCTCCTGCAGTCGCAGCCAGAGGTCGTGGGCGCGGTCCAGGTCTTCAGGCCAGAGGCGGGGCGGATGGGGGCCCAGGTTGACGTAGACGGACGGCCGATCGGGGGTGATGATTTCGAGCGAGAAGGCGTGCCGGGGTTCGGGCAATTTCTCCCAGGCCAGGCCGATGCGGCGCGCCAGTTCCTCGGAATCCATCTTGGCGGAAACGCCGGTGACGAGGCGCGAGGCCTTCAGCTTAGCGGCGGTCTGCACCATGGCATCGAAGGGATCCACGCCGGGGACCACGATCAGGTCGGCGGTCTTGCCGGCTTTTTCCGCCATCGTGACTACGCCGGTGAGAAGTTCTTTTTCGTAATCGGAAAAGAGTTGCTTGTCGGAGAGCTCGTATTCCCCGGCGCCGGTAGAGATGGGACGGACAGTCATTACCACGATATCGTGGCGGCGCAGGTTGGTTTTTTCCAGCACGGCGTGCAGGTGCGACATGCGGTGGTAATCGCGGACGGCCACCAGGACGCAGCCGGGACGCGCGTGGACGCTCTCGGCGGTAATTTCCGCCTGCATGTCGAGGTTGAATTTCTCGAGCCCGCTTTTTTCGGAATGGATGCGGCGTTTGTTGATCTGTTCGGAAATAGTGAAAATCAGGAACACGAAGACGGTAAAGCCCACACCGTAGATGGTGGCGATCCGTTTGGAAAACAAATTCGCAATGGCCACCAGGAAGAGAATCAAGGTGGTGGTGGCGAGGCCGACCGGCACTTCAAAGGTTCCTATGCGGAAATTACCGGGCACCTTGTATTCCTGGTCGTGCCGCTTGTAGCGCAGCACCAGCACGCTGAGCGATTTCAAGAAGAAGCTCCACACCACGCCGAACGCATAAGCTTCGCCTAGCAGGTTGACATCGCCGCGGCTCAGGAAAATGGTGAACAACTGCATGCCGGCGATGACGTTGATCATCCGCGCGCTGGTGCCGAAGCGTTTGTGCGGCTTGCGGAACCAGTCCACCAATACGCCATCCTCGGCCAGCCGGTTCATGACGCCGTTGCCGCCAATGATGGAGGTGTTGACCGCGCCGGAGAGAATCAGCACGCCGACGAATACCACGAAGACATGAAACACCAAGCGGAGCAGTGGCGGCCCCGCAAGGTGCATGGCGAGCCCGCCGAGCAGATTGTCGGCGTACTGCCCCCGCACCGCGTCGGGGATGATCATGCCGGCAAACACGGTGATCACACCTGTGCAGAAGACGGCATAGAAGCACACCAGATTGCCGGTGTACATCAGGTTCTTCATCTTCGGGTAGGCGATTTCGCGATAGACCTGGGCCAGGGTTTCGAAGCCGCTCATGGAGAGCAGGGAGTGGCCGAAAGCGATGATCACGGCGATGGCGCCGATTTTCGGCCAGATGGTGCCATTGAACCAGCCTAAAGCGTCTTCGCTGAACCGGATATTCGAGGGCGTGGGCAGGGGCGGCAGGTGCACGTTGCCCTGAAGCAGCAAGGTAATGGGGCACCAGATCAGGAACGCGACCACCATTACCGTGGTGATTTGCATGATGCGCAGCGCCTTGCCGCTGGATTCGTGGATGCCCCTGATGTTGCTCCGCCAGAAGTAAACGGTGACGATCATTCCGAACCCGGCGGCGAAGAGATTAGGAGAAATGCGGGTGGCCACGTGGCTGGTCTCCGCAAATTCGTTGAGCAGGCGGCCGAGGTACAGTCCGGCGCTGACCACGCTGATAGGTCCGGTCAGGATGTAGTCGAACATGAGCGCCGAGACGGAGAGGCGCGCCATGAAGTGTCCCATGGCGTCGCGCACCACGATATACACGCCGCCGCGCACGAACATGCTGCACGATTCCAGGTACACGGAACGGACCGCGAAGCTGAAGATCATGACAGCGAGGATGAACCATGGCGCGCTTGGCCCGATGGCGGTCTCGGCGATGCCACCCGCATAAAAGGCGGACGATGCGAGATCGCTGAGCACCACCGCGGCGGCGCGCCAGAACGAGATAAAAGAGAGCGCTACGGTTGTGGCGACCACCACCTTCGCGGTGGGGTTTGGCCTGGTTTCGGAGGACATGGATTCCCGGTTACGATTCGTGAGACAGACTGTATTTTACCGTGTTCGGAGTTCTTCCGGCTGCGCCGCAAGTACCGTTACCGGATCTGCGAGAAAGGCAGCGGGCTGACCAAATAATTGGTGATGTTGGAAACGGTCTCGCCATCTGACAGGCCCGGGGTGGCGCGCAGTTTCTGCCACTCGGGATCTGCGCCGAAGGCCTTCCAGACCTTGTCGTGGTTGGCAAGATCTTCGTAGGAGAGCATGTAGGTGAGGTTGGGCTGGCGAGCGCCGACGATGGTCTCGCCGAAGAATACCGGCTGGCCCCCGGCCCGTTGGAAGACGGCGATTTCGCCATCGTTGAACATCTTGATCTTGCGCTTCAGGGTGCCGGTGTTGTTGGATTCGTACTGGCGGAGTTCAAACAGGCGCGCGGCGCGTTTGCCATCGTTGGGCGGCGGCACCACGCTCGGGTGGCCATCGAAGGCGCGGAGCAGGCTGCTCTCCATGCGCTCGTAGTTCAGGCCCGGTAGTGCGTTGTAGACATCCAGCGCCTTTTGGTATTCGCTGTCCGCCGCAAGTTTGGCCGTCACCTGCTCCATCGCGGAGAGGGAGGCGTAGCTGGCCAGCATCAAAAGAAACGGACCGTCGGGCGCGATGTTGCTGGAGAACACGCCCGTGGGTCCGGCGCCGGCGCGCTGCAATGCGGCCACCTGCTGCTTCAGAAAATCGTTGTTGCGCTGCCTCTGGTTGTCCGGACCGTTCCGCAACTGGATGCGGCGCAGTTCGAGAATCGCGTTCTTGGCGGCATCGGCGGCCACCGCGTTACCCGCCGCGACCGCCAACGCGGCCGAGGGAAGGAATACCCGTCTGGTCATAGAACCAGCATGGTATCAGACCTCTGTGCTCAATATGAAGTTTCCGTCTTGCCTCATGCGGCGCGTCGATGCCATTTTGGCAGCCACGCGCATGGCCTGCTTCATGTTCCGCGCGTCGGCACGGTTCTTGCCGGCGATGTCGAACGCTGTGCCGTGATCGACGGACGTGCGGATGATCGGAATGCCCAGCGAGATGTTTACCGTTCCTTCGAAATCGATCAATTTCATCGGAATGTGGCCCTGATCGTGGTACATCGCCACCACGAGGTCATAGGCGCCGCGCACCGCCTGCAGGAAAACCGTGTCCGGAGCGTGCGGCCCGCTACACGGAATGCCCTTGGCGCGCGCGGCTTCGACGGCCGGTGCGATGATTCGCTGCTCCTCGTCGCCGAAAAGGCCATGCTCGCCGGCGTGTGGGTTCAAGCCGCACACTGCAATACGCGGCTGTTGGAACCCCAGCAACTTCATGGCGTCGCTGCCCAATTCGATGGTTCGCAGGATGCGCCCCGTGCTGGTTTCGCACGCCGCGCGCAACGGCACGTGCGTCGTCACATGGATGGTGGAGAGGCGTTCGCTGCAAAGCAGCATGCGGGATTCCGTGGCGCCGCACAGTTGCGCAATGTACTCGGTGTGTCCGGTGAACGGGCGTCCGGAGAGGGTGACCGCTTCCTTGTTCACCGGCGCCGTCACCATGGCTTCGGCCTCGCCAGAGAGACACATCCCGGTTGCGACGCGCACGTACTCCACGGCGGCCACGCCACAGCGCGCATCCAGACGGCCGAATGAGAACTCTTCGATTCCAGCCAGCGCCCGCGGGTCGCGCAGTTCGGCCTGGAGACTGACGCCCGTGATCCGCTGGGCCATTTCCAGCACGGCGGCGTCCCCCACGACGATCCAGCGCGCCAGGGGCGCAAGTTCGGGGTCGGCAACCGCCTGCAGCACGATTTCGGGGCCGACGCCGGCGGGGTCGCCCATAGTCAAGGCAATGGTGGGTCGAGTGTTAATGGTTGATTCGGGCATGAAAAAAATCCGCTATTTGAATTAGGGCGTCGCTACACCCGAAACCGCCGGACTTGGTCGCGACCGGGACCCCGTCGAACTCTCCCCCATGGAGAATGCCACGCGGGACCCCAGGAACAATTTCATCACACAGCTCGATGCGCTGCACGCCGGCCGCCTGGCAAACCAGCGATGCCGTGTCTCCGCCGGAGAGCACCAAGGCCGCTGCGGGCACTCCGGTGATTAGTTCGCGCACCTGCTCCACCGGGACCAAGCCGCGTGGAATCCGCAAGATCACGTGTTTGCCGCGAGCCAGCGCGTCGCAAATCGATTCCCGCGTGGCGGCGCGGGGATGCAGCAGCACGGAGCATCTTTCGGCCAACAGTGCGCTCTGCTGCGCAAGGGTCACGCCGTGATCAGATCCGATGCAGAACAGCGCAGCGCCGTCTCGTGCGGGCGCCGGCTGTGGGGCGCACGCTTCGCCAAGGCGGCGTGCCAGCGCCGAGGCCAAGCCCGCCGACCCGGCCCACAAAATCCGCCGGCCCATCGGTAAGAGAGCTGCGGCAATGCAATCCAAATCGTCATCGCAGTTGGCATCTACGGACACGAAACGGGCGCCTGCCGAGAGGATCGCCGCAATGCCGTCCGGCCGGGTGTGCGCACAGGCATGCCCGGTTTCCATCTGAAGGCGGCGGCGAATATCGATGGGGAGGAACTCCGGCGCGCTTGTCACCCTCAGAAATCCACTCTCCACCACGCGGTGCATCCTGGGAAACGCCGGGCATACGACGGCCGCATCACAATGGAACCGGTCCAGGGTAGCGGCGAGTTCCAGACCCGTGTTGCCCCGCAAGGTGGAATCGATCTTCTTAAAGACGCGGGCCGCGCACTCGACTGGAAACTCCGCCGCCGCAGTGGCCAGGGCGCGGCGGATCTCCGCCGGCGCGAAATCGCGGCTCTCCGTGCTGACCGCAAGCACGCGTGCGCTGACGGCGTTCGTTCCGTGTGCCACCAGAACGGTCGCCGGACGGAGACCGAGAATCGCGAAGTGCACGGCGGCGTCGCACGCTCCCGTGAGGTCGTCCGCAATCAGCAGGCAGTCAATGGAGACGCCGGTCATGGAAGCAGCATACTATTGAAGCTACTCTTGCCGCTCACCATCTTCGCAGGGGCGGCGGCGACCGGGCCGCGGAAGGTCTCCCACTTCGCTGTGACCCAGGTTAGGTCGCCGACGGGCTGCGGGCGGATCCCGATGTGGCGCAGTCCGGGATCCTGCGGGCGTATGCAAGCCAGGCCGGCGTAGAACCACTCTTTCTGGTAGCCCGCCTGTGGGTCGGATCTCAGCTTCCAGAAGAGGCGGGGCTGAGAGGCATCGATGCCCACGGGATTCCGTCGGGCTTCGCACTCCAGTTCGCAGGGTGGGAGGACCGCTCCGCCAGCCGCGGCGCAGGCGAGCACGGCGAGCGCGATGGTGTATCTCACAATCGCCAGCTTAGTACAAAGCGCGGGACGGGAGCGTCCGGCGAGGACGCGGCACGCAGGGTTCATAGCTTTCACCTGTGGCCTACGCCGCACACTATGGCGAGGGAACCACGGGGCGCATCGCCGCCGCGCATGGATTTTCAGCGGGTTGGAAATTGGTTGTCAAGCTGCAACGTACCGTGGCATGAATGCATCGCCCGCCCGATCCACGCTTTTATCCGGCGCGCTGCACGCCGCCGCGATCGGCCTGGTCCTCTTCGCCACTGGTGTCAAGCCTTCGTTGGTGAAGCCGGCCGGCCACATCACATTCCTCATGCCGCTCGACCTTCTGAAATACGAAGTCAGCATCCCCCAACGGGCCGATGCCGGCGGCGGAGGCGGCATGCACGCCAAGACCGCGGCCAGCATCGGCAACCTCCCCACGCGGGCGCTCAAGCAGTTCCTCGCCCCGATGGTGAAATCCGAGAATCTCAATCCGATTCTGACTATCGAGCCCACCATCATCGCCAACCCCGAGATCGGCATCCCGCAACTCAATCTCGCGCAGTTCGGCGACCCGTACGGCGCCATCGGACCGCCCTCCGCCGGACGCGGTAAAGGCGGTGGCATCGGAGAAGGCGACGGCACCGGTGTCGGTCCGGGCGTAGGCGCGGGCGCGGGACCGGGCCGCGAGGGTGGCATCGCTTCCGCGCAAACCGGCTTCCTGGGATCGCTCACCGAACCGGTTCTGCTGTGGAAGGCCGAGCCGGAGTACACCGACGAAGCGCGCAGAGCGAAGATTCAGGGCGTCGTCATTGTGCGCGTAGTCATCGACGCGCGCGGCCAGGCGCAGAACATGTCTGTAGCGCAGGGCTTGGGGTTGGGTCTGGACGAGCGCGCCATCGCCGCCGTGCAGAAATGGAAGTTCCGCCCGGCCACGCGCAATGGCAAGCCCGTGTCCACCAACGCGCTGATTCATCTGTCGTTCCGCTTGCTCTGAGGGCGCGCTACTACCATGGATTTGGTCCACCCGCACACGCGCTCGCGAATCACGCGGCATTCGGGAACAGCGGCACGCCCGACGGACGACCCAGCGCCGCCACGGCTTGGGGAGGCGCGCGTGGGCCGCGCCTATTGAGTGGCAGATGCTGCTCCACAGGAAACCAGCGGCGTCTGCACTTCGCCAACGAATCGCCGCTGGCTCCCGGCATCGCCCACATGCCCGATCGCCGAATTGCGGAACACCGCGTCGAACGCACCATCGCGGAAGGGCAGCGCGCGGTTGGCAGGCGAAAGCACCTGCCCCACGATTGGCGCAGATGCTTGCCAAATGTGGTAACTCCAGGGATAGGCCGGGAAATCTGTCCTACTTTTCTATCAACTCACGGGGCACTTTAAGAAACTCGCCCGCCGCCAGCGCCCGATTTGTCATCCGCGCCGCCAGCACCGCGCCCTTGAAGTAGTCCAGACGGTTGATCCGCGTACCCACCGAAGTCCGCCCTGTGCCCTGCGGCGCCAGATGCACCTCCGCCGCTCCCTCCAACACGCCGTCGACGTAGTTGCGGTATTCCTTCCCGTCATACACCGCCGCCGCGTGATGCCACACCCCCAGCGGGTGCAGCTTTTCGCGATCCATCAGCGCTTTCGATTCCGCGCCGGAAGCCGCGAAGCTGTCCAGGCACCACTTGCCCTCGATCACGCGGATCTCAAAGAGCATCCGCGTATCCGCGCCGTTCTGCTGGAAGTGGAAGAAGCGCTGCTCCGCCGCGCCGCCCACGTCCGGCCGGAAGATCACCTCCCAGGTGAACGTTTCCGCGCCCGCCAGCGGATGCACGTTCAGAAACAGCGCGTCCTCCACACCGCCGAACTCCACCGCTTTACCGGCCGGCGTCGCGATCACCCGCGGATGTCCCTCCGCCGTCACCGCATGCCCGCCGATCTGCGTAATGCTGTCGAACTTCCACACGTCGCTCCTCCCGTCCGCGCACCACAGCAGAACCGCCGTGGCGATCCCAAGCACCGCCGCGCGCTTCATCGGTAGCTCTTGTCATCCAGGTGAGTCAGGTCCGCGCCGTCCCTCAGCACACCGATAGTCACCACGGCGAACGTGAAGACGTTGGTCCCCGGCTCCAGATGGCCGCCGAACGCCTTGTCCGGAGTGGCTAGCGTGATGTGCGCGTGGATCTTGCCTTCCACGATGAAGCCGCTCATGCCGAGTACGTCGGCCGGCTCGGTGGGATTCTTGATAAAAATATTCTTCGACGGGAAGGTGCGATTGCTGACCTGGTGTACCTGATAGCCGCGCACAGACCCCATGCCGGACACGATGATGGCGTTAGAGATTTTCTGCTGCTTCACCATCTTTTCGAGGCCGGCCAGCAAGTCGGTATCGAACTTGAAACGCAGGACCACCACACGGTCAAACTGGGTGGGGATCGCATAAACATCAGGCACCTTGTCGCTCAAACCCTTGGCGTCGTCCGCCGGATTGGGCGCGGCATTGATGATCTCGCGGCGGCTCTCCTGCCCGGCCGCCGTCAGTGCCAATACCAAAATCAACAGTAGTCCCTTCATTGTTTCCTCCCGATTTCGACGTCCTTAGTGGATACCTCATACGTGCCCGGCATGCCGTTAGCCACCCTCACCTCGCGGTCCCAACACCCGCCAGCAGAAACACCAGAGGCGCATTCCAGTTGATCGCCACCTCATTCGCCGCGTACGCTTCCTGGTCGTCCAGATAACACTTCGCGGGCGGAGTGTCGGCGGGCAGGCGCTTCATCGCCGCGTCCTGCTTGCCGTGATTCGGTCCTCCCGAAAGCAAGCCCGGCCACGGCTCCGCGTTGTTATCCGCGCCGCTCGGCCGGTGATGCGGATGCCGGAATGGATTGGCCCCCACCTGTGTCACGTAGGAGAGCGAGAACGTATTCCTGCCCAGCAGGTAGTGCAGGTTGTCCAGGGCGGCTTCCACATAGGCCGGCTTGCGCTGGAACGCATTGGCCACCAGCAACTGCATTCCATAATTCGCCGCCACCGCGTTCGATCCCCAGATATAGTCCCGCGATGTCATGCTGATGCGGTACCCGTTGGCCTTCGTGCGATCCACAATCTGGTCCGCCGCCGCCAGCGATGCCTTGCGGATCGCGCCCGTGGCTTCCGCGTCCTTGCCGCCGCCCAACACATACGTCCACAACCCGAGGTTGGCCACGTTGGGCCAAGATTGCGGCCCCGTCGCCCGGACAGAACCGGCAAACTCCGCGTAGTGGGCCAGGAAGTACTTCTGATACTCGGCGCCACCCGTGGTCCGGTACAATTCCGCCGCGGCCCAGAGCGCTTCGTCCGCGCAATTGCCGTCGCCGTACTCGCCGGTGGACACTGCCTGCGGATTGCGGAACGTCACTTTCGGGAACTTCCCCAGCCACGTCCACGCCTTCTCAGCGGCACGCAAGCTCTTGGCCGCGAATGCCGCGTCGAACGGCTTGTACGCCCGCCCCGCAACGGCCATCACCGCCGCCAGATCGCCGGTAGCGCACGACGTCTTGAACGGCTCCGCTCCGCTGCCCACCACGTAGCTCACCAGCTTGTCCTTCTCCGGCATCACGAACCCGGGGAAGCGTTCGCTGGTCTGCTTGTGCCACACGCCGCCATCCTCATCCTGCATGGTGAGCATCCACTCCAGGTTCCAGCGGATCTCATTGAGAATGTCCGGCGTGCCGTTGCCGGTCTCCGGCAGATTCAGTTTCACGCCGCGCACCTGGGGCCCGAACATCTCCCAGGTCCACAAGAGCGTCCCCGTGGAGAGTCCGGAGTTGACCACGTAGCGGCCATAGTCGCCCGCGTCGTGCCACCCCGCTTTAGACGCTTGCGGCCCGCTCTTGCCGCTGGATGCGTGCCACGCTCCTTCCAGGTGGCACGCGTCGTGTTTGAAACCCGGAAACTCGCTGCCCAAATCCACCGCCGTGCCGCACCGCTGGCCGTAGTAGGAGCGCATCGCCAGATACCACGCGCGCCCGTACACGTCCGGCCCGATGGCGAACTCCCAACTGCGGCCCACTTCGGCGATCTCCACGTAATACTTCCCGGACACGATTAACTTGCTGAAATCCGCCGCCTGCACGCGATCCCCGGAATCGGGATCGTCCACCGCGGCCGAGAGCGCGCCGCGCAGTGCCACCCCACCGTCGCTTGCGCGCCGCACGGTGAACTCGCTGGCAGCGTTCTTCGACGCCACCAGCGCTACCTTCGGTGAGCCGGACAAATAGCCCACCTGGTCGACCTTAATCTCAGCCGTCGCACCCGCCGCCAGCACCCGTCCGGCCAGCAGCAGCAGAATCGCCGTACTATTTTTGAGGTTCATCGTAGTGACGCAAACGCCGTATCCAGATATTCCGGTAGCGTACGGGATTATGGTGGTCCTGCAGCGCCAGCGGCTCTTCCGCCCCGTGCGCAACGTAAGTCGCCACCTTGCGATACACCATGGCACCCATCAACTCCTTGCGATTGTGCATCAGCACGTTGTTCATGAACACCGTGAAAAAGGCCGGCTGTACCAGTTTTTCCCCCTCGAACTTGGGCGCTTCAAACACGATGTCATACGTCTGCCATTGGCCAGGAGGACGGGCCGGGTTGGCCAGCGGCGGCCACTGTCCGTAGATCGCCCCCGCATGCCCGTCCGCGTACGTCGGGTTCTTGAACGCGTCCAGTACCTGGATTTCGTAGCGGCTCATTACCAGGATGCCGCTATTGCCGCGCCCCTGGCTGGTGCCCTTGACATCCGCCGGTTCGCTCCACTCCACGTGCAGTTGGACGTCGCCGAATTTCTCGCGCGTCAGCAGGTCGCCGTTGCCGGAGCATTCGAAGTATCCATCCTTCACCGGCCATGTCGGCGCGATCAGCTTACCGGCGTTGGCGCCTCTGCCCATCTGCGCCCACTTCGAAAGATCCTTGCCATCGAACAGCACGGTGGCGTCGGAGGGTGGTGCAAACGGCGTCGCGCCCGGTGTCACCACCGGCGGGTACGGCCGGTCCGGATCGTGTACATGCCATTTCATGCCGGGCAGGATTGGCGTGTCGGTGAAGCCCAAGTCCCCAGGTTTCGTTGGTTGTTGTTGTGCGGCCGCGGTCCAAAGCAACAGAGCGCCGGCGGCGATTCCAAGTGAGATGCGAATTCCAGTTCTTAAGATCATGGCTTGACGGTTACCAGCATAATAGGATGTGCTTCGCCCCGCAATGGCGGTATCGTAAAGTCTATGTCGCGCACCTACACTCTAGGGCTGTCACTGGTCATCTTGGGCGCCTCCTTGCTGAGCCCGCTGGCCGCGCAAACTCCGCAACAGCCCGCCAGCCCCCGCCCCAAACGCGTCCTCGCCTGGGGCGACACACTCACCGCGTTCCAACACGATTCCATCTCCCACGCGCTGGCCACCATGGAGCGGCTGGGGCACGAATCCGGCGCTTATGAGATGTACATCCGCACCGATTCGCAACTCATTACCAAACAGCCCGTTCCCGCCCCCGCGCGCAACACCCGGAACCTGAATTACTTCGACGCCATCTTCTATTACGGCACCGGCGACAACCTCAATGCGCAGCAGAAGAGGGACCTCTTATCCTTCATTAAGGAGGACGGCAAAGGCTTCATCGGCGCCCACACTGGCGACGACGCCTTTTTCGACTGGCCCGAGTTCCTGGAAATGATCGGCGGCTATTTCGACGGCCACCCGTGGAACTCCTTCGACGCCCCCATCGTCATCGAAGACTCCGCCTTCCCCGCGATGAAGCACTTCCCCGTCCGCTTCACCATCAAGGACGAAATCTACCAGCACAAGGATTTTTCGCGCGCCAAGGTCCGCGTGTTGGCCAGCCTGGATTCCACCAAACTCGATTACACTAAGCCGAACATCCACCGCGAAGACAAGGATTTTGCGGTCGCCTGGGCCAAAATGTACGGCAAGGGCCGTGTCTTTTATTCCACCTTCGGGCACGCCCCCGAAACCTGGGACGACCCGCAAATCCAGAAGATGTACTTCGAAGCCATCCGATGGGCCCTCCGCCTGACCGGCGACGACGTCACCCCCGGCAACGCCACGCCGCGCAAGTAAACTCACCGCGCCTTACAGCGAATTTTCAGATTCCCGTCTTACCATGGAAGTCGGTTGCCCGATGCGAATTCTGGTGGTGGAAGATGAACCGCGGATGGCGGAACTGATCCGTCAGGGTCTTTCCGAGGACGGGCATGTCGTGACCGTTGCGCTCAACGGCGTTGACGGGCTCGCGATGGCCCAACCGGGCGTTTTCGATCTGCTGCTGCTGGACGTCATGCTGCCGGGCCTCAGCGGCCTGGAGATTGCGCGCCGCCTCCGCGCGCGCCGCGACCGCACGCCCATCCTGATGCTGACGGCGCGAGATTCCACCAGCGACATCGTGCAGGGTCTGGACCTGGGCGCCGACGATTACCTCACCAAGCCGTTCTCCTTCGACGTGCTGCTGGCGCGTGTGCGCGCTGCCGGACGGCGCGGGCCCATCGCCCAACCGGTGTGGCTCTCCACCGCCGGGTTGACCCTGAATCAGGGGACCCGCGAGGTCCGCCGCGGCCAACGCGCCATCGAACTCACGCGCACCGAATACGCCATCCTGGAACTGCTGATGCGCCACGCCGGGCGCGTGCTCACCCGCGAAAGCCTGATCGAAAGCGTCTGGGGCGGCGACTCGGACATTGAGAGCAACACCCTGGACGTGTTCGTGCGCCTGCTGCGCGGCAAGATCGAACCGGCCGGCGAGACGCGCGTGCTGCGCACCGTGCGCGGCGTGGGCTACTGCCTGCGCGCGGAGAGCGAATGATGCGCCTCTCCATCCGGCTGCGGCTCACCGTCTGGTACGCGGCGGCATTGCTGGCCGGGTTGGCGTTGTTCGGCGGCGGCATGTGGATCGCGCTGGAACACCGCCTCATCGCCGGCGTGGACCTGCGGCTCGCGCAACGCGTGGCGGGTCTCGGAACGGCGCTGGGCGTGGATGCCGGGATCAAAGACCGTGCACAACTCCAGCAGGAACTCTCGGAATTTGTCCGAGAAGTTCCCGATGGCACCTTGGTCCAGTTGCGCGATTCCTCGGGCGCGGCTCTGCTGCCTTTGCCTGCGCAGCCGGTCTTTGCTTCCTCTCAACAAGCGCGCTACTCGGTGACCATCCAGGGGCGGCGCTTTCGCGTGGCATCCGGCCACTTGCCATGCGCGGGAGAAACTTACACGACCCAGGTGGCCGGCTCCCTCGATGAAGTGGGCGCCATCCTCGAAGATTTTCGCCGCCTGCTGTTGTGGATGATTCCCGCCGTGTTGGCCCTGGCCTGCGTGGGCGGCTACTGGCTCAGTTCGCGGGCGCTGGCGCCGGTGGACGAAATCACCAGCGTGGCCAAGACCATCAGCGTGCAGAATCTCTCGCGGCGCATTGCGTCGCCCGAAACCGGCGACGAGTTGCAGCGCATGGCGGAAACCTGGAACCAAGTCCTGGACCGGCTCGAATCCGCCGTGCAACGCATCCGGCAGTTCACCTCGGACGCGTCGCACGAACTGCGCACGCCCCTCACCTTGATTCGCGCCACCGCCGAACTTGCGCTCCGCCGCGAGCGCGAGCCGGAGCAATACCGGGCGGCGCTGCGTCAGGTGGCCTCCGAAGCGGAACACATGACGGCGCTGACCGAACAACTGCTCACGCTGGCGCGTGCCGACACGCATGGACTGGAAATGGCGTTGACCGCTACCGACCTCAACCAACTGGTGAATTCCGTGGTGGAGCAAAACGCGGCGCTGGCCCTGGAGAAGGGTGTCACGCTACGCGCCCGCACCGCTGCGCAGCCTGCCGTAGCCGCCGCCGACGCCGCGGGGCTGCGGCGTGTGCTGCTGATTCTGGTGGACAACGCGCTCAAGCATACCCCGGCTGGCGGCACCGTAAGCCTGTCGGCCAGGGTAGTGGATAGTGACGTAGTGCTGACCGTGGAGGATACCGGCGAAGGCATCGCGGCGGAGGCGCTGCCGCATCTCTTCGAGCGCTTCTACCGCGCCGACGACGCCCGCGGCAGCGGCCACGGATTCGGCCTGGGTCTGGCCATCGCGCAGGCCATCGCCGCGGCGCACGGCACCAGTATCACGGTGGTGAGCGCTCCCGGCGCCGGCGCACGATTCTCCCTGGCGCTGAAAGCTTGAGCGGTTTCACGGAATTTTCAGGTGCGCCTGTTAAGGTGAGCAAAGGAGATTACCCATGAAAGCAACAGTTCGCATCGTCTTGTCCCTCGCAATCGCAGCCAGTCTGGCCATGGCGGCAAAATCGCTCGCAGTGAAGGATCTGCCGGCAGCAGTCCAAAAGACCGTTCAGGAACAGACCAAGGGCGCCGAGATCAAGAATATCGCCAAAGAGACCGAGAAGGGCATCACGCAGTTCGAAGTGGAAACCCTGGTGAACGGCAAGCACCGGGATTTCAACGTGGATACCAGAGGCGGCCTGATCGTCGTGGAGGAAGAGGTCGCCATCGACAGCATTCCGGCCGCGGCAAAAGCGGCAATCCAGAAGAAGGTGGGCGCGGGTAAACTCGGCTTGGTCGAAACCTCGACCAAGGGCAGCACTACCTTGTACGAAGCCGCCTACACCACCAAGGCCGGAAAGAAACTGGCCGTACTGGTAAAAGCCGACGGCACCGAAACCAAAGACTGATGCAGTCTCGCCTCCCTGACGGCCGCGGCTGCGTGACGAAGCAGACGATCACCTATTCCTTGTGAGATCGTGCTCGATCTCTTCGAGGCTGCGGCCTCTGGTCTCGGGAACGCAGCGCTTGACGAAGACGAAACCGGCGAAGCAAATGGCGGCGTAAAGCCAGAAGGTGCCGGACGCTCCCAGCGCGGCATTGAGCACCGGGAACGTGAAGGTGAGCACGAAGCAGGCGATCCACAGCGCCGACACCGCGACGGACACCGCCAGTCCGCGCACGCGGTTGGGGAAGATCTCCGAGATCAGCACCCAGGTCACCGGCGCCAGCGACATCGCATAGCAGCCGATGGTACACAGCGTGAGCACCAGCACCGGCATGCCCTTCAAGCCGAAGTGAAACGCCAGGCCGAGCAGGGAGTGCGACACGGCGATTCCGGCGCAGCCCGCCAACATTAGAGCGCGGCGGCCAATCCGGTCGACGAAGGCGAGGGCCACAAAGGTGAACGCCATATTGATGGCGCCGGTGATCACGATATTGAACAAGATGCCGCTGACGCTGTAGCCGGCGCCGCGGTAGATCTCCTCGGCGTAATTGAAGATCACGTTGATGCCGCTCCACTGCTGGAGCACGGCCAAGGCGACGCCGATTCCCAGAATGCGCAGTATTCCCGGTGTCAGCAGTTCGGCGAAACGGACGCGCGTTTCAGCGCCGATACTGCCGAGGATCTCGGCCACGGCGGAATCGGCATACCGCTCCCCACCGATGCGCGCCAGCACGCTGCGGGCGAGTTCCTTGCGTCCCTTCCGGACCAGCCAGCGCGGACTTTCCGGCACAAAGAACGCGCTCACGAAAAAGACCACCGAGGGCACGGCAACGGCGGTGAACATCCACCGCCAGCCTATTTGACCGTTCCAGGAATCGCGAATCATCTGGTCGGTGGCAGACTCCGGCACCGGTTGTGCGATCAGCCAATTGACAATCTGCGCGCCCAAGATTCCCACCACAATGGTCAATTGATTGAGCGACACCAGCCGCCCCCGCCATGCCGCCGGGCTGATCTCCGCAATGTACATCGGGGAAACATTAGAAGCCATCCCGATGGCCACGCCGCCCACAATGCGCCACACCACGAACCACGTGAACACCGGCGCCCAGCCGGTAAGAACGGAGGAGACGGCGAACAAAAACGCGGCCAGGATGAGGAGTTTCTTGCGGCCGAGGCGCTCACTCAGTCCGCCCGCCGCGATGGACCCGAGCAAGCAGCCGAGCAGGGCACAACTGTTGGCCCAGCCCACCAGGTGCTGGCTGTTGAGTTGAAAGCAGCGCTCATAGAAGGGCTTGGCGCCGCCGATCACCACCCAGTCGTAGCCGAACAGCAGCCCGCCCATGGCGGCCACGGCGGAAATCATCCAGACGTAACGCGCGTTGTAGCCCTTCATAGAGTTGTCCTCAGGTCCATGGCGCCGGTTTCACCCGGGCCGAGTCGCGCTGGAAATTCCGGGGGACGCACCTCAATGCGATTGCGCTTCTGTGGGTCGTCGTTGAAGAGTAGCATGGCGGGGAGCGAAGTAGCGAAGCCCGACCCCGGCCTTACGGCGGGCCTGCGCGGCGGGACGTTCCGGTAGCGAGAAGGCGGTGGGGCGGCCAAAGACACAACGGCCCCGGGGAACCAGGTCCTGGGGGCCGTTGTGTCGATGTAGTTTCCGCGGAACCGGATTAGAAGCAACACTGTCCACTTAACGCGTTGGGCGCCTGCGAGGCTACTTGCCAGTGTCTGGTCAGATCACAAATCTCACGGCGCCTCAATCTACGTGCCGCGATGGGAGCCACAAGTCAGGCTTGGGTGTTTCTCGTCAACTGGCCAAGATTCGGCCCATTGCTGTCGCGAAGCCGACTTGCGGGAGTAATCCGCCCGGGGAGGGCTGCACCACGGCGATTCTGCTTAATAATGGTATCGAGCCTGGAGGAAGTCAATGGCATCATCCGTGATACGGTACACCAAGCGGTGTTCCTGGTTGACACGACGGGACCAGCAGCCTGCCAGCACGTATCTAAGAGGCTCGGGCTTTCCCAGCCCTTGGAATGGATCCCTCATCACTGCCTCGACGAGATCCAGCACTCTGATTGCGGTGCTGCGTTCGGTTTTGACCCAAAAACGGAGATCCTCCCGGAACTCAGGTTGAAACACCGCGACCCGTTTAGGATCTCGCTTCACCTAAGATCTCTCGACGCAGTCCCGCAGCCGTTCCAGGCTTGGTCCGCCCTCGCTCCGCTCGTCGTAATGCCGATTGGAGACGCCGCGCGTTGCGTGGCGACCGTAACAGGTGTGCAGTTTCCAGGAGACCGGCGAGTTCGGTGGCCGGAAGAAGCGCGACGTCGC
>JANYAH010000177.1 GCA_025361425.1 Candidatus Solibacter sp.
GTCTACTCGTATAAGACGAACGCGATTACTTGTTTCAATGACGCCGGAACGGGCGGGTGCGCCGCATACCCCAACGCCGCACCGAGCGCGCGTGGTGCGGTTGGTGGGTTCTTCGACTCCTACTATTCAGATCGCAACGCGGGAGAAGCGCGCTATCTTTACTTCGGCGGCTATGGCTCGGGTACGACGTGTTTCAACGAAATGAACGCCTTTTATCCCAACGGGTCAGTGGCGCTATCCTACGCCGCAAATACGTGGCACGCTCCGGCAGTGACTGGCACCGGGCCAGCGGTGGACGGCACGGCTTGCTATGGGTGGACCGGCGCTTACGATACGCTGCGCGACAAACTGTGGGTGTATAAAAACAGCACTACCCTGGCAGCACTCGACGTTGCGACGATGGCATGGACGAACTATTCCGTGACCGATGCGAGCGGTGTAAATTGCCCTGCCAACAATTGTTCGGTAACCTACGACGCGGCAGCGGACAAGCTAATTCTGCTCGGTCGCACGGGTTCTCCGAATTTCCTGGATAAAGTGGCAACACTCGATCTCCAGACGGTGGAGGCAAAGTCTTGGGCAGTGGGCGGATATTCTACCAGCACTGCGGCGGTGCTCATCCCGCGACCGATTGCCTATCCGGCGCTGAACACTCCGTACACCGATCCACTCGGAGCCACGGTCACTCGGGTGACTAACGCCACGGATGGGGCGGCGGCGCCGTCGAACTACCCCATCCCGTTATATTCGCAGATCAAGCCCACGGATTCCTCTGAACGCCTCATGTTCAACACGGCGGGCCGGGTGCTCGATGTCACCAATAACTATCAGGATCTCGGTATCAATCTGTGGAGCACATTCCGCAGCGAGAACGCGATCTGGACGCGGACAGAAGCCCTCACGCTGAATGGTCTGGACGTGAACAACACCTACCTGTTCAAAAAGTGCGCGGTGGTGATTACCGGGACCGGGGGGACGGAAGCGGGGACGCTGAGTTGCACGCAATTGGCGAATATGTCCGTGAAGTACCAGGGCTGTGCTGGGAACTTCACGCCCAACCTTGGGCTTGGCTCTACTATGAATCAGGTGAGCCAACAGGACCGCGACAAGGATGACCGATATGTCGTCTTGACCTGCCAGAAGGTAGCATCAGCTTCTATCGTGATGGTCGTGCTTAACGTGCAGACCGGTGTTACTGGTGTTGAATTTGCGATGGATCCTCCTACCAACATCGGCGGGTGCTCACCCGGATTTGGTCCCAACTACGCTTGGGTGGGATACCTCGGCAACTACGTCCTGGTGGATTGGGGGATGCCGCAGGTCGGCAACGGCAGGCTCTGCGGGATCGAAACCTACAACCTTGCGAACGCGGCCAACCCAGCAGGTTCTTGGACCTTTGTCGGGCAGGTGATTCCAGACGCTACCCATGGGGATCTTGCGGTTGTGGGCGGCGTGGAGTACTTCGTGGCATTCGCTGCCGGCTCCAGTTGGGGTGCGCTTCAGGGTACCATCGCCCGATGCTCTATACCGGATGGTTGGAGCCAAGCAAGCCACGCGGGATGCACTGCCATGCTCACTCTGCCAAGGGGCGGGCACATCACAGCGCATGCCTTTACCGCGCCCGTGCCATTCGTACTCTATGACGACGACGAAGACGGCGGGACGGTGGACAACGCGTGGTATGCCGGGCACGGAGAGGTCGTTAAGCTTTACTGGGATTCGACTCCGGCTACTCCGCATATCGAGCGGCTCCTGCATACCAGATCGGCCGGCAATTGGTTTGTCCCGTGCAACACATGTCAGGCGTCATCCTACCGGGCGCAGGCCAAGGCGACACTGAATATGGATGGTACGAAGGCGTGGTTTTCGTCGTCCTGGGGACCGGGAGATGGAGTGAACACGTACATGGTGTCAGGCGTTGGACCGGTCACGCCGGGCGGGAACGGTGTCAGTGGCGGCATAACTATCGGAGGGGGCCGGAAATGAGAATCGCAATCGCGCGTTTGATCACCGCTTCAGCCTTCGGGCGGGGCTAGGAAAACGTAGCGCAGACGGGTCTGGTGGACGCGCGGGCGCTGCCACATTTGTCACCTGGATTGAGGCGACAAGCGCAGAAGTGGTTGCGTTGACGGGCCGAAGTGGCGTGATCGTCGGTCGCGACGTGGCTCGGTCGCGGCTGGCAATTCGAGGTGGGAGTAAGCCCGCGCCGTTTTGGCGTTGCCAAAGGGGGCCTGCCTTTGGTGCGCACTCTTCTAGCCGTGCGTCGTGGGAGCGGGGAGATGTTGCCGGTGATTTAGGAGAGGTTCGACGAGAGTGCCAGGCAATTCAAGGAACTTTAGATTGGGGAGGCTACGGGTTGAGATGCCCGAGTTCCCAGCATATTTAGGATGGAGCAAATGAGATTATCGATGATCGTTCTAACCGCGTCGATGGCATACGGCGCGGTCGGCAATTTGCAGGTACGAGGAGTGACATCCACACAGGCAATTCTTGCGTACCGGGCGCCGGACACAAACCCGTGCTCCGTAGAAGTGAGCGAATCGCAGTCGTACCGTCCGCTGGCGCATGACGTCGATCCTGCCCTATTTGCCGGTTCGAACCTGGACAACCGGCCGGAAGCGACGGCTACCGGCCTGCAGCGCGTGTTTTTGGCGGGGAAGAGGAGGGCCGAGAAGGGAACCAGCGGCAGGTGGTATTCGCGAGCGCTTCAGGCGTTCACGACTCATTACTTTCGAATTACGTGTGGCGGGGACCAGGCCATCGGGAACTTCCTGACGACGAACATTGCGCTGGGCAATACGTACAATGAGGCGTTTCCAGCAGACCCAGCGGTGAGCACGCGGCCTTACTTCAGTGCGACCGGCTCCTATGCGTGGCCGGAGTTCACAAATTGGAACCGCCAAGACCCAACGGCACGTCCCGAATCCGTCATCGACCCCCAGACAGGAATGCTGTTGAAGCGGTTGGCGCTTCCTCAAGATCAGCCGATCACATCTGGCCCTGGAGGCGGCGACCATGCCTTCACTGCCGCGAGTGATAGTGCCAGTGCATGGGGAACCTCGTCTGCCGCTATTTTGGACGATACATCTTCGGCAACGTTCACGGGGACAACATCTGACATGCTGTTCTTGCGTGACTCTACCTTTTGGATGGCCAATGGGACGAATCTGGATAATGTTGAGCTACCTACCGAGTTCATCACATTGTCAGTTAAGGCATGGTGTGCGGGCACGTGCGCCGGAGAAAACACCAAGATTCAGGCGTGCATCTCACTCAACGGGGTCACGTGCTGGCCCACCAATGCAACAGCGAAGTTCCAGGAAGTCGCATTAGGTACAACGTCTCTACCAAGCTCGTTTTCGGTACTAGGCACCGCAGTTCCGATCCTGGATGCGTGGACTCCAGCGGGCTTTGCGCCTCTGACACGCGCAGACTTAGCTACACGGCAAGGCAAGGTAGATGTCGATGCCGGCGGCGTGGCCACATGGAAAACCGGGGGCAATCCTAACACCTATTTCAGCGCTAATTGGGTTGTCGGAAGCAGGATCACCATCGCAGGGTCCGAATGTGGAATCACCGCAGTGACCGGCATCACCAAATTGACGATTAACCCGTCGTCTTGCGTGCCGGCGCTACCCTTGCCAGTAATCGGCGCCGCGTTCTCTGGGTCCAGTTTCGGATTCCTCGTGCGCAAGAAAACATCGAGTACGGATAGGATCAACATTCAGCATGCCAAGTACACGACTGGGACTTCCCAATACATGGACTTCCCAGCCAGTGGTTCAGCGAAGCTTTGCAGCGACACACTGACGTTGAACACCGTAACGGGCGGCCTCGGCTACCACTGTATTATGGTGAGCGAATGGCCGTTGCTGTACTGGGTAGATCACGCGACGGGTGACGCCACTTATCTGGGTCTGTTCAGCCAGCCGGGAGTCAGTGGAACGGATGGATGGGCGGGCGGGAGGTGCGACGGTGGGTCGTTTGTGGGCACAACGCCGAGTGCGCCAGAACATTACTACTGTTCGACGGTAGATAACGCCGGCAAGACGATACTGATATCGTGTACGTTTAACTCAACGAATCAGCCCGATAATGGATCGGCGGTGTGTGTCAATAACACTCCCGGTTCGACAGGCAAGGATATTAACAGTTTAGTGGCGGCATTCACAGCATCGGATACTCCAGCCTTTGATAACACGATGTACGGGTGTGGCATGACTGGAGTACAAGGCAAACGGCTGGTGCTTGGGTGCGGGCGAAGTTCCCAGGACGCGCTTGGCTGGACGGCGGTATTCGATCCAGACAAAGTGGATACTGTTGCCGGGTGTGTTGGCGGCGGCGCTCCTGGCTGTGTGATTGCGGCACAGTCTTCGTGGGCTACCGCTCCGGCCCGTTGGTGTGCCGTACATACGAGGTTCATCTCGGGCAACACAGCGACTTTGTGGATCGCTGGCAAGGTCTTGGCCTCGCAGGGTACCGTAGACGATGGACCTTATACCTCGCTGATTACATCGGCGGCTCTCACGTCAACTCCGGCAATCGCACCGGGCACGGGTGCGTGCCCGGTGGGCAGTTCCGGTTGCAGCCTGGTGACAGTTGATGGGGAGCCGTGTGATACGAGTCCGGTTGGCGGAGAGGCATCGGGCTCTCGCGTATGTCCGAAGAATGCCTCTTGGGCGTACCTTCAAGATGCAAAGGTCGGAGACATGTTTACGATTGAGAGTGAGTTTGTTAAGCTTGTTGCGAAGAGCGGAAATCAGTGGACCGTAGAGCGCGGCTTTGGCAATACTTCCGCTGCCGATCACAGTGGCAGCAGTGTGCTGTACGCACATTGCATGGCTCGTGACTGGGATCATGGAATATCTAACTGGTCCTGGACATGGGATACGGCGGCTGACCCTCACGGAAGCAATAGCAGTGGAACAACAGTCAATATTGCTTGGGACTACGACCATCCGATTCCGCGACCCGATGTAACCCTTGGCACCGCCCCTAGCTACGACAACACTTGTGGGAACTGCTATGGCGTGCGAGATGGTGTTGGCTTAATGGGAGACGCGCCCAATCGGTATGTTACGTACGCACCGGCATTCTCGGGAGCAACGGGCACCGCTTCTTTCATTGAACGGGCGCAAGACCATCCGAGCTGGGTGCAGGATAATGCGCCGGCTTCAGAGCGCCAGTGGTTCCTGGACGGCCGGCCATTGCAGCCCTCGCTGGACATCAGTGACGCCGCAGTCGCTGTATCGGGACAGTTGTACAAAGTAACATCAACGACTACGGATGGCGATAATCTCAGCAAGGTTGGTAACAACATCTACGTTGTCAAGACCTCGCCGGCGACCCTGGTGGTCGCTGGAAATTGCAGTACGGATAGCTCGTGCCCGATCTGGAACGCCACCACGCTGGTGGAATCTATTACGACGCCGTGCACGGTCACGCTGACAAGCGGCACTGGATCTGTCTTTGTTTACCGGCGTGCCGCAGGTGGCTTGGGAGTAACATATACGAGTGGTTTGACGGTATTTGCGGATACCTGCAGTGCTGTGGTCGGCACAGGGTATCCCGGGGTGGATGGTACGTGGCAGTTGTGGGCTTGGAGTTCAACTGCTGGGACATGGGCTGCGAGTGGCTCGGACAACCGATCGGGGTCATCCGGCTACTTCGGGAATGTGACCCGCAAGCTACAGCCGACGTGGGCACACTGCGGCACACAGCCTCTAATTGATGTCAGTAGCGCTACCACGGGTGACGTTCTGAGCGACACGTCCTCGGATTCCTACAAGTATTGCGTGGCACGTAAAGCCGGGGAGTGTCGCACCGCATCTCTGCCAGGGGACGTCTACGCGAACTGTCCGAATCAAGTCAAACGAGGTGACGGTTCGTTTGGCTGCTCATGGTATAGCGTAAATAGTGATGCAGGGGGTGATATCTGTGTTGGCAACATGAGCGCGTATCTGAACTCAGTCGTGCAAGTGGGATTCAAACGTACCGACTTCACGGGAGCGTTGGGCAGGACGCTTACGAAGGGTATGGCGCGGTATAAGACTATTGACCCCTACTGGCACGGCAAAGCACTCTCGGACGCTTCGTGGGTGCTGTTCCGGTCGATGTATACGGGAGGTGCATGGACCGACGTGTTACTGGGGAAGCTGCCACCGTACCCACCTGTAGATTCTGTCGTTCGCTCAGCCTTCCAGGCAATCCCGGTGAAGTTAACTCCCCCTGCGGGACTGGCGGTTGATAATGCCGTGATTCAGTTCGGATACGCGGAGAACGGAGGGCCGGAGCAGTTCTACTGCACGAGCCGGCAGGAAATGTGTTTGGCCGCGGCAGCAACAGTTCCAACGGTGCCGTTCCTATTCCCCTCCGATGGTGCGAGCGGTGCGGAAACGGGAGTAACCGGTGTACCGTGCGCAAATGGGTGCAGTGTCGCGATCCCAGCGATTTCGCAGCGTATGCTGCACTATCAGGTGAAGTATCGCGATGCGTCGAACAGGACCTTGGCTACCGGCCAAATCGAAACAGTGGCCGTGCCGTAACACAAGGCTCCAGATAGGCCGCCTGTTGGCCGAATCGAGTTGGAAGGCGGGTTCGGCAGTTCAGTTTGTCTCGGACATGCGGGCATAAGCCAGTCCTGACGAAGTCTCGGCGGTGCATCGACTCCGCTGTTCGGCCTACGGATTCCCAGGTCGGCGGGGAGTCCGTGCCCGAGGCCGAAAGTCAGGCGGAAAGCATTGGAGCATACGGCGTGACCTCAGAGTTCCAGGTGCCCCGAACCCTGGCCGCGGAATTGCGTGCGCGGCGGCGCGCGCAGTTCCAAGACCAGCTTCATCACCAGTTGTTCGATAGCGTCCCGAATCTCGCAGTGGTCCGCATATTCCATGAACACCGGATCGGCCACTTCCCAATCCACAATTCGCCCCTTGAATTCCTTCGGTAGGAAGAAGCCGGTCATATTGATCACCAGATCGAAATCCGCCCGCCCCATCTGCCGCAGACTTTTCGGAAAATGATCCCGCACATCGATATTCTTCTCGTCCATCGCGCGGACCGTATCCGGTGCCAGCAGCGTCGCCGGAGCCAGGCCCACGCTCGCCGGAATCATCACGTCGCTGCCGTACGTCCGCGCGAAGCCCTCCGCCATCTGGCTGCGGCAGGCATTTCCGATACAGACGAACAGCACACGCTTCTTGCCCGCCGGAATCACAATTTCTCCAGAAACAGGCAATGCACACGGGCGTCCTTGGTCAGTTCCGGATGGAAGGTGGTCACCAGGTGCCGGCCCTGCTCAATCAGCACCGGATCGCCTGCGTACTCCGCCAGCACGTGGATACCGTCCCCGGCCCGCCGGATAATCGGCGCTCGGATAAACACCGCCTCCAGTTTGCCCGGGGCCGTTCGCTTCTCAAATTCCGGCGCCGGATCGAGGTCCACCACCCGGCTGTCCACCTGCCGGCCATAGGCGTTCCGCTCCACTACGATATCCATCAACCCCAGGCTTTCCTGCGCCGGGTTGGTGACGTCCCTGGCCATCAGAATGGCGCCGGCGCAAGTCCCGAACATCGGCTTGCGCCGGCCAAACTCGGCCAGATCGTCAAACAGATTTTCGTATCGCAGCAGTTTGAGCATGGTCGTACTCTCACCGCCAGGCAAGATCAACCCGTCGATCTCACCCAATTGCGAGCGCTCCCGGACATACACCGGCACGGCGCCGGCGCGTTCCAATGCCGCGCCATGCGCCGCAAAATCGCCTTGCAGCGAGAGCACCCCCACCTTCTTCATTACCAGCCCCGAGTCTGCAACAGCTCACCTTCCGGAATCTTCGAAATCTCCAGGCCCGGCATCGCCGTACCCAGGGACCGGCTGGCTTCCAGCAGCTTCTCCGGGTTGTTGTAGTTCTTGGCGGCCATCACGATGGCGTTGGCGCGGTTCGCCGGATCGCTGGATTTGAATATCCCCGATCCCACGAACACCGCCTCCGCCCCCAACTGCATCACCAACGCCGCATCCGCCGGCGTCGCGATCCCGCCCGCCGAGAAGTTCGGCACTGGCAGCGTGCCATGCCGCGCCACCCACTCCACCAGCTCCAGCGGCGCCTGCAGATTCTTAGCCTCGCGCGCCAATTCTTCCTTGCCCAGCACAGTGAGCTGCTTCATCTCGCGGATGATCGTGCGCATGTGCCGCACCGCTTCCACGATGTTGCCGCTGCCCGCCTCGCCCTTCGTGCGGATCATCGCCGCGCCCTCCCCAATCCGCCGCAGAGCCTCCCCCAGATTGCGCGCCCCGCAGACGAAAGGAACCTTGAAATCGCTCTTGTCGATGTGGTGCTCTTCATCCGCCGGCGTCAGCACTTCGCTCTCGTCGATGAAATCCACTCCCAAAGCCTCCAGCACCCGCGCTTCCATGAAGTGCCCGATCCGTGCCTTGGCCATCACCGGGATGTGGACCGTCTTCATGATCGCTTCCATGATCTCGATGTTGGCCATGCGCGCCACACCGCCCTCTTTGCGGATGTCCGACGGCACGCGCTCCAGCGCCATCACCGCCGAGGCTCCCGCATCTTCGGCGATCTTCGCCTGCTCGGCATTGGTGACGTCCATGATCACGCCACCCTTTAGCATCTCCGCCAATCCCACCTTCAATCGAAACTGCTCGCTCGAAAACTGAAACATATCGCTCTCCTCTCTCTACAAACCGTTAAACCATCGCCGGCGATGGCTCGTAATTCCGCACCGCGTTCTCTAACTCAGCCGCGATCGTTCGCCCCAAAATCGCCAGGCCCGCCCAGATCTGCTCCGGCGTCAGACCGGCAAAACTCAATCGCAACGCTCCCGGCTCCAACCGGGAAACCGCAAAGTACCGCCCCGGCATGTATGCCACGCCTTCGCGCTGCGCCCGCGCCAGCAATTCACCCGCATCCAGCGGCTCTGGCAACCGCACCCAGACATTCATACCGCCTTCGGGACGCGTCCAGCGCGTGCCCGCGGGCAGGTGCTTTGCGCATGCCGCGAGCGTGGCAGCCAGACGCTCGCTGCCCGCCTGGCGCATGCGCGTGCGATGCGCGTGCAGCCGGCCCGATTCGGCAAATTCCAGCAGCACCGCCTGCGAGAGCTGATCCGTATGTAAATCCGCCGCTTCCTTGGCATGCCGCAGCCGGTCGATCAGCAGTTTCGGCCCCACCGCCCAACCCACCCGCAGTCCCGGGAAGCTGACTTTGGAGAAGCTCCGCAGCAGCACCGTTCCGCCACTCTCGTCCAGTTGCTTCAGTGCGGGCAGCGGCTCGCCGCTGTAACGCAACTCCCCATAGGCGTCGTTTTCGATTACCGGCACACTCGCCCGGCGCGCCGCATCCAGCAGCGCCTTCCTGCCGGCCAGCGGCAGAGTCGCCCCGGTAGGGTTCTGAAAATTCGAGGTCACCACCAGGAACCGCGGCTTCTCGCGTTCCAGCACCCGCTCCAGTTGGACCGCATCCATGCCGTCGGCGCCCACAGGGACTCCGCGAAGTTGCGCGCCCATTCCCGTGAGCAGATTCTTCAAGCCGGTGTAGAGTGGATCTTCCACCGCCACCGTGTCGCCCGGCCGCAGCAGCACCCGCCCAATCAGGTCCAGCGCCTGCTGGCAGCCGTTGGTAATCAGCAGGTCGTCCCCGGGACCCGCCACCTGCTGCCGTCGCGCCTCTTCCATCAGGTAGCGCCGCAAAGGCTCGTATCCGCTCGGCGAACCCAGTTGCAGAATGTCCGCCAGATCCCGGCGAGCCAGCACCGTGGCGCAGGTCGCGCGAAACTCATCCAGCGGGAACAAGTCCCGCGAAGGCCGCGAAACCGCGAAGCTGATCACGCCCTTGCTCCATCCGCCGCTGGGCCCGGCTATCGAAATGTCGCTCCGCTCCAGCAGCCCATTCCAATCCACTCCGCCCGCTGGCCCGCCGCCCCCGGTCACGAAGCTCCCGCGACCCACTTGCCCGGAAATCAAGCCCTCGGATTCGAGGATTTCATATGCCGCCGAGACCGTAGTCCGGTTCAGTCCAAGCAATCCAGCCAATTCGCGAGTGGCTGGTAGCCGCTCGCCCCGAGCCAACAGCCCTGAGCGGATTTGATTTGCTATCTGCTCGGATAGTTGCCGATATAGCGGCGCCTCGGCACCGTGATCCAGTTTTGGCTTGAATTCCACTCAGCCATACCATACCACATTGGACTGCCAAGGTGGTGGGGCAGAACCTCCGGTCCGCGCGGCTCCCCCCTTACACGCGCTTCTCGCCAACCGAATACGCTCGACCAAACCCGGAACTTCCTTCACTCGATAATTACCGAGTAGTCCCCAGCCGTGTTCGCCCGCGACCACACCTGGATATAGTAAATCTGGTTTTGCAGCACCTTCATGGTGTGCCGCAAGTTCGATCCCGGGGTCCGCACATCCGGACCGGATCCACCGGGGCGCATATCGGGAAAGAACGTGTGCAATGCCGGAATCAACGTCGTCGACCGGTTGGTGATCACAATGGATACCGTCCGCGTCCGCGGACTGACGAACGAGTAGTAGTCCGTGTCATTCGCATCCATAATGCCGGCCGCGGCCGCCGTACCCACCGTGATCCGGCGCGCATTGTAGATTTCGTCATTGGGCTCATACGCGTCGAAGAGTTTCCGGGGCCGCACCAGCAAACTGTACGCACCGGCGCTGCCGCCGTAGCCCGAGACTTCGAGGTACAGCGTCGTGTTCGGCGCCGGAGCAATTGTTTGCTGAAGGCTGGAACCTGGCTCCCGCACGATCTTGCCCCAGTTCGTGATCCGCCGGTCCGCGTCGAAGACCTTCAGCACGGGCGCGAGCGTCGTCGATTGGTTGGCGATCTCGATCGAGATCACATCGCGCGGTGCCGGCGGTGTCGTGACGCGAAAATAGTCCAGATCGTTGAACGCTGAATCGATCTCCCCCTCCACCGCTTTCCCCGGTGCGATGCTGTTGGCCAGGGTGGCGTTGTCGTTGGGCTCCACCTCGCGCGTCACCGGGTTGGCGGCTAACGCGATCACATCCTTCATCCGGTCCAGGTTTAAACGCACCGCCGGATAGTCGATATCGCGCGCCAGTGCCTCGCGAAACGCATTGATGGCCCCCGTTGTGTCGTACCTCTCGGCGTACAACACCCCCAGGTTATTGAACACCACCGGCACCGCTGCCACTTTCGACACTTGCTCCAGCAGCCCCAACGCTTTGGTGTAATCCATGGCGTTGACGCTTTGGTTGGCCTGGTCGAAGGCCCGCTCAATCCCGGCATTGTTCAGCTGCTTGCCGTAGAACTGCGCGTACTCCCGCGTCATCTTCTGCGTGCTCGCAACGTAACCCGCGATCGGCTTACCGCCTGGCCTGCTGTTTGGCGCGCGCGACCAACGCGGCCCGGTGGCGATCCACCCAATCATTCCCACGCACCCCAACAGCGGCACTACCCACCAGTATTTGCGGACTAACGACTCGCTCTTCTTTTTCTTCTTCCGCTTAATCGGGGGGGCAGCCATATTTCCTGTTCGAGGGAGGCGAACCGCGGCGATCAAATCGTCGTTTGCTACAATCCTAATTCTAGCCCCTGCGGAAGCGGCCCAGGCGCCGTTGCGCGGATAGCCATCCCATGATACCGGCCCACGCTCAAGCGCCATTGACGGCAACGCGAACCCGGAGGAGCACTATTAGAAGGTTGGCGCTGCTGGCGTCGGCCTGCTGCCTCGTCCTGGCTCCGGGGCTGGCCGCGCAGAAGAAACCCAAGCCCAGGAAGGAAGAAATTACCCAGACCCTGCAGCTCCCCAAGGAACTGCCGGGAGCCGCGATCGGCGAAACCCGCCGCCTCACCTTCCACGTCACCCCCCTCTCCCCTCGCGGTCTGCTTTCCACTCAGGTGCGCGACGCCCTCAAAGCCCTCACCCGCGAAACTGGCCACAACCCCGTGCTTTTAATTCGCGCCTTCGTCGCCGGCTCCGGCGACCTGCGCCGCGTGCGCGACCTGGTCAGCGAAGTCTTCACCGCCGGCCGGCAGCCGCTGCCCGCGCTCAGCTTGATCCGAGCCGGCGGCCTGCCGCTCGAAGGAGCGCAGGTGGTGCTGGAGGCCATCGCCGCCGGAAAAAAGGAAGTGAGCCCGCATGGCTTGGTCTTCTTGTCCGCCCCCGTCGCCACTAGCGACAATCCGCTCGACCCAGTCGCGCCGCTTGCCGCCCAATCGCTCGACAGCTTGAAGCGCGCCCTCAAAACCGCCGGTTCCGAGCCTTCCGATGTCGTGCGCGTCACTTGCTTCCTCAGTTCCCTGGAGAATCTCGCCGCCACCCGTAAACTGGTGGAAGCCGATTATCCCCGCGCCGCGCTCAACTACGTGCAGACGCAGCGCTCCCCCTCGCGCGCTCTCGCCGCCTGCGAAGCCGTCGCGCGTCTCACCTGGAACACCGGCAAACGCGTCTCCTTCCAGCCGGAAGAAGGCGAGCCCCTAGCCGCGTTGGTCGCCGCGCAGCATGTCGTGCTCACCGGCGCTCAGGTCAGCTACGGCTATGAGGAAGCCAATTCGCGCCTAGCCTTCGGGCGTCTCCAGAAGGTCCTCGAAGCCGCCGGCGTGTCCGGCCGCGATGTGGCCTTCGCCCGCTACTACCCGTTGGCTGCTCCCCTCGCCGCTCAGGTGCGCGAGCTGCGCGCTGAATTCCTCGCCGCTTGCCCGGGATCGCTGTTATTGTTCGAAGGCCTCCCCGGCATGGATGCCGGTTTCGCCGTGGACCTCGTCGCTGCGAAAGACTGATTCTTGCCCTCGGTTCGGCGCATTTTCATCCGGATGGTACGCATGTGTTTGTGGCGGGTCTCAGCTTGGGGAATTTCCTTAGAGCCGCCTAGTGGTCTGCGGCAAGCAGAATCGCAAGTGTGCACTTGACCATGAAGCAGCTAATGCAGGCGGCAGCCGGCCTTCAGGCGGCTGGGGGCAAGATTGCCCGCCCCAAAAAACCGGCAGGACTTCGGCCGCACTACACTAACTCGCCACCTGAGCCAGCGTCCGGTGACGCCGCCGGCACGCGGCGACGAAGGCGGACACCAGCGGGCTCGGCGTGGCCGCCATCTCCGGTTGGAACAGTGTCGCCACAAAGAACGGGTGTCCGTCCATCTCCACCGCTCGGATCTCGTCCTGGTCATCCACCCCGCTGACGCACAGCGGGCCGCTTTCGATCAAGCGCCGATAGCGTCCATTCAGCCCGAAACTGCAATGATACTCTTCCGTCGATTCCGCCGCGCGATACGCGTCGCGCAGGTGCGATCCCTCGATGAATCGCACGCGCGCCTTCACCCCGGCCAGCCCGCAGTCGAGCGGCACGATCAGCGGAATCGCGGCCCGTGGATTGGTTTTCTGGTGATCGGCATCCGTTAGCCCCAGAACGTGGCGCGCGTACTCGATCAACGCATACTGGAACCCGGCGGATGTGCCGAGAAAGGGAAGGTGGCTGGTCCGTGCGAAGCGGATAGCGGCAAGCGCGCCGTCGGCGCTTCGATACGGCATCCCGGGAACACACCAGAGGCCATCAAACTCCGCCAGTGATTCTCCATTTTCCACGGAATCGGTGGAAACCCACGTGGTTTCGACCGCGCCTTCCGATGCGGCGGCAAGCGCCTTCGGAATCGCGTGGTGAGCTTTTTGTTGCGCGTTGAACTCTCCCAGGAGTCCAAGTCGGATGGCTGAGTGCATGGGCGGAATTATGTCACAGATTGCAGACAACCGAACCCACAAAATCGTAAATATTTATGCCCAGCGCTTCCCAAAGGCCGGGCGCCCCTAAACCTGGGAGAGTGCCAGCAAAGGAAAGTAGTCGCGGTACATCGCGTAGGTCAGGTAGAACACGTTGGGAAATCCGGTGCCGGTCGTAGCCCCTTCTGGCCATTTGCCGTCAGCCGTCTGCAGCTCCAAAAGGTATTCCACGCCCTGCCGGAATTGGGCGGACTCCCTGTCGCCGGCCGCCCCCAGCCCCAGCAGCGCCCAAGCCGTCTGCGAAGCCGAACTGGGCGCCGGCACGAAGCAATCGCGCGTGTAGCTGGCGCACGATTCGCCCCATCCGCCGTCCGGATTCTGCGTCGCCCGCAGCCACTTGGCCGCTCGATCTAGCGCGTCCCTCGTCCCCGGCGCCCCGCTGGCCGCCAGGCCCCGCATCGCCAGGAACGATCCGTAAATGTAGTTCACGCCCCAGCGGCCGTACCAACTGCCGTCCTTTTCCTGTGCCCCCAGAAGATAGGCCACCCCTCGCCGTACCGCGTCGTGACTCGCCATGCCGCGCCGGCACAGGCACTCCACCACCCGTCCCGTGATATCCGGGCACGTCGGATCGAGCATTGCGTTGTGGTCCGCGAAGGGCACCTGATTCAGTACCGCCCAGTTGTTGTCCACATCGAAAGCCGCCCAGCCCCCGTCTCCGGATTGCATGGCCAGCAGCCAGTTGATGGCGCGCCGTTCGCAGGCCGCCTGCGCCTCCGCATTCGATCCCTTGGCGTGCATCAGCGCCAGCAGCACCATGGCGGTGTCGTCGATATCCGGGTAAAACTCATTGGCGAACTCGAAGGCCCATCCGGACGGTTCGGTATCGGGCCGCTTGATACTCCAATCGCCCTTTCGCCGGACCTCTTTGCTGATCAGCCAGTCGGCCGTGCGGGTCAGCCGCGGGTCGTCTTTCACCCCGGCTTCCCCCATCGCGTAGGCGCAGATGGCGGTGTCCCAGATCGGCGAAACGCACGGCTGGAAAATGAAGCGGTCTTCGGTCTCAATCAGCAGGCTTTCGAAGTGCCGGATGGCTTCCACGCGATCCGGGTGGTCCTGCGCATAGTCCAGGGCATCCAGCGCCATGATGAAGTACATCATGGCCGGGTAGATGGCGCCCAAGCCTTCGGTGTGGCGGGTGCGCGTCAATATCCAGCGCTCCGCCTGACGGATGGCGGCCGCGCGAATGCGCTCGCTGCCGCGCTTCTCCCAGACTTTGAACACGCGGTCCAGTTGATGGAACAGCACGCTAAGTCCCCAGCGCTTAGGCAGCGCCAGGCTCACCCCCGGCCGCAGCAGTTCATCCAGGTTGAACCCCGCCGGCGCGCGCCGGTTGGAACCGCGCGCCTGCACGATGGAGAGCGGCACCAGAATCGACCGCGTCCACGAGGACATTTCGTAGAGTACGTTGCCCGGTATCATCACGATTTCCGGCGGCACCGAAGGCGCGTGCTTGCGCGGATACAGCCCGAACAGGCTGAGGTTGATCTTGACGTAGCTGTTTGCCGCCTGCAAGCCGCCGAGTGCCAGAATGCGCTGGCTCGCGGCGCGCATGGCGTCGATCTCCGGCGCCATGCCGGCCAGTTTCAGGGCGCAATATGCCTTGATGGTTGCGCTCACGTCAGAGGGGCCGCCGGCGTAGATATTGAACCCGCCATCCGGCATCTGGCGCTCCAGAATGGAGCGGGCGGCGCGGTCGATGCGCCCGCGGGTGGGCGGATTCCAGCCGCTTTCATTCGGCTGATTGAGCCAAAGCTGGAGCAGAATATAATCGGATTCCAGCGTGGTGTCGGCCGTCAGTTCGCCGCACCAGAAGCCCTCCGGCGTCTGCTGCGCGGAGAGCGCGTCCACCGACCGCCGCATAGCGCGCGCCACTTGTTCCTGTGAGCACTCGGACGGCTGTTCGGCCAAACGGTGGCGGCTTGGCCTCGTGGGTTCATTCCATTCGTACGACATCGCTGAATTCACATGGTAACAACGTACACTGAAAAGATGGACTGGCAACTGGACGCTGCCGAGTTGCGCGTGCTTGGCGCGCTCATGGAAAAGGAGAAGACCACTCCGGAGTATTACCCCATGTCGCTCAATGCGCTGGTCAACGCGTGCAATCAGAAATCCAATCGCGACCCCGTGGTCACCTACGACGAAGAGACCGTGGAAACCGCCCTGGACGGCCTGCGCAACAAGGGCCTCAGTTCGCGAATTTCGGGCGGCAGCCGCGTGCCCAAGCACGAGCATCGCTTCACCGAGCGCTGCAACCTGGGGCGCCGCGAGGAGGCCGTGCTCTGCGTGCTCATGCTCCGCGGTCCGCAAACCATCGGCGAGTTGCGCGGCCGCACCGACCGGCTCTACACCTTTGACGATCTGGAGGCCGTGGAGAACACGCTACAGAGACTGGCGGAGATTGGATTCGTCAAAAAACTGCCCAGGCAAGCAGGCTACAAGGAACAGCGCTGGGCGCAATTGCTGGCCGGCGATGTCCAGGTGGCCGAAGAGGCGGAGCCCCCGCCGCCGGAGCGCGGCCCTTCCGACCGCGAGCGCATCGCCACACTAGAGCGGGACGTCGCGGACCTCAAGCGCGCCTTTGAGGATTTCCGCCGCAATTTCGAGTAGGGCAGGGCTCCGGGCCTGTTCATAATGGGGTAGACGAGGTACCCGCTAGGTTCCCCGGCCAACGCTCGGCCTCGCCGTGCTACGCGGCCTTGTTGCCTACCTTCTTCGGCACCTCGCGCGCGGGTTCATCGCCAGCCAAAGGAGCGAGACTAGCCCCTCCGGCCGGCGGCGGCAAGCATGGCCGGACTATTTCTTGCGGATTTCGTCCAGCCGTTTCTTGAGGTATTCCTGGTATTCCTTGCGTAACTCGGGGTCGCGCGGGCTGCCGTAGATCTCGCTCGACTTGTACTTGCCCAAGTCAAACTTCTTGCGCGTCCATTCGTCGTGGACGTGAACATCGTCGGCCTTGTCCATGATCTCCTGAGCGAACTGCGGAGGAATGAAATAGACGCCTTCCTGGTCGCCCACCACTAAGTCTCCCGGCATCACCGTCACATTGCCGATGCGCACCGGAATGTTGATGCCCGTCATCATCACGTTGGTGATGTAACTGGGGTGCGACGAACGGAAGTAAGCAGGCATGTCCATTGCCCCGATGCCCTCCAGATCCCGGATCGCGCCATCCACCACCATGCCGCCGCTGTTGGTCGCTTTCATGATGTAGTAGAACAGATTGTCGCCGACGATGGTGCCGCCGTCCTTCTTGCCGAACAGATCCACCACCAGCACGTCGCCCGGCTGCAGCATATCGAACGCAACCTGATTGTTCAACCCACGGCCGCCCTGCGCCTTGTTTTTGGCGTTGATCACGCCATCGACGTCCGGCCGTGCCGGCATGAACTGCACCGTGAATGCCCGGCCCACCATTTTCTTGCCGGGGTGCAGCACCTGGAAGCCATCTTCATACTGGTTGCGAAAACCCTTTCCCGGCAACACAGCGAACACTTCCTCCACCGAAATGCCCTTGGCCCGTTGAATCAGGGCGTCTGGGACCTTCGGCCGCCCGTCGGGAAAACGCTCGAACGGGTTCCCGGCCGTGTACTCAATCAACTGCTCCTTGCTCAAGGTGAACACTTGCGCTTGCGCCAGGGTGGGCACCAGCAGGGCCGCCAAATAAGCGCTCATTGCCGCGGCCGGCATCAATTTGAATCTGCGATTGGCA
Organism: Candidatus Solibacter sp.; assembly: GCA_025361425.1. Lineage (GTDB taxonomy): Bacteria > Acidobacteriota > Terriglobia > Bryobacterales > Bryobacteraceae > Solibacter. The sequence goes on from JANYAH010000177.1 coordinate 17,481, forward strand.
ATCATATTAGCTTCCTTTCCTTAACTCCACAGCCGGTCGTTCGATCGGTCCCGCGTCCAGTCCGGAGTCGGCTCAAAGTAGCCCGGCTCGCCCAGATGCTGCTTGACCACTGCTTCGTTGAGCGTGATGCCCAGTCCCGGTTTATCCGGCACTGTAATGAAACCCTTGTTCAGAATCGGCTTCTCCACACCTTCCACCAGGTCGCTCCACCAGGGGATGTCGACCGAATGGTTCTCCATCACCAGGAAATTCTCGGTGGCGGCGGCGCAATGTACGCTGGCCATGGCGGCGATCGGCGTACCCGCCATGTGGAGGGCCATCGGGACACCGAATTCCTGCGCGGCATCGCCGATCTTCTTGGTTTCCAGAATGCCGCCGGAGGTGGCCAGGTCGGGTTGGATGATGTCCACCGCGTGCGACCGGCACAACTCGATGAAGGACTCCTTCAAATAAATGTCCTCACCGGTGGCGAGAGGAATGTCCACGGAGTCCGCGATCTTCTTGAGCAACTCGGGGTACTGCCAGGGAATCATGTCCTCCAACCAGGAGAGATTGTATTTGGTCAACGCCTTGCCCAGCCGGATGCAACTGTTGACGCCGATGTGGCCGAAGTGGTCGGCCGAAATGGGAACGTCCATGCCTGCGCCTTCGCGGACCAGCGCCACATAATTACACAGCAGCTCGATGCCTTTGTCGGTGATCTCCATGCCCGTGAACATGTGCTGCGTGTTGTTCCCATAAGCGAGGTTAGTGCCCAGCGGCATGGTGACGGTGCCCGGTATCTGCGCCACCAAATCCACGCCCAAGTCCATCTTCAGCCACGTGAAACCTTGCTCTCGCCGTTCCTTCATACGCAGGCCGAATGCTTTGGGATCGCGCACCTGCGGGGTGTCGCAATAGCAGCGGATTTTGTCGCGGAACTTGCCGCCCAGCATCTGGTGAACCGGCACGTTGTAGGCCTTCCCGGCAAGGTCCCACAGCGCCATCTCCACTCCGCATACCCCGCCGGCCTGGCGCGAATGCCCGCCGAACTGTTTGATCTTGCGAAACACCTTGTCCACATTGCACGGGTTCTCGCCCATGATCCGGCTCTTCAGCATGAGGGCGTAGTTCTTGCTCGCACCGTCACGCACCTCGCCGAGGCCATAGATGCCCTGATTGGTGTCAATCCGGATGATCGGGCTGGTCATGGGCGCGCGGGCAAGGACAAGTACGCGCAGGTCCGTAATTCTCAAATCGGATGGTTTGGAGTTAGTGTTGACATTCTGGGGCAGCGCTTCCAGCACCTGATCGCTCCATAGTCCGACGCCGAGGGCGCCGGCTGCGCCCCGGAGAAAAGACCGGCGACCGTGCACGTTTTTATCTTTCGATACCATCGTTTGAACCTCTTTTAACCCGAAGTGGGTGAGTAAGACCTGAAATGCAAGGTATACAACACTTCACTCACGGTGGCAAGTTTTTCAATATTTCCTACCTGAAACTCTGAATACTCTTGTGGATAATGTTGCAATGTAATAAAATCGCATTGAAAGGTGAGAACCGCCGAGATCGTCCAAATTGTGAGATAGTTTGCTGCCCGATTGAATACGGGCGGCCCGGTAGAGTCCGCGCTTAGAAATGAGGTATCCGCATGCGTTTATCGATTTGCAAAAAGTTTACTGCCCTCTTACTGATGGTCCTGCCGCTGTTTGCCCAGATTGACAACGGCAACATCACCGGCCGTGTCACCGACCCTAGCGGCGCCGTAATTGCCGGTGCCCAGGTCACCATCACCCAAACCGCAATGAACTTTAAAAACATCACACAGACCAACGAGGAGGGCATCTACCGCGCGCAATCCCTGCGCCCGGGCCCGTACCGCGTCAGCGTCGTGGCTGCCGGTTTTAAGAATTTGATTCGCGACGGTATTGACCTACGCATCGGCGACACGCTGGCGGTCAATATCATGCTGGAGATCGGTGCGGTCTCCGACTCGGTCCTGGTCACCGCGGCGGCCGGGCTGCTCGAGACGGAGACCTCCGCCACGGGCACGGTAGTGGGCGGCGACATGTTTTACAGCCTGCCTGTTTACCAACGCAACATCAAGAACATCCTGTACTACACTCCCGGCCTGACCTACAGCGGCATGAATTGGGCCGGAAGTCTGAACAGCATGCACATCAACGGGCTGCGCAGCAGCAATATCGGCTTTTTCGAAGACGGCGCCTTGGGTACCACCGGCGACGGCATGACAACGGATTCGATTCTCAACACGATTGAGGACGTCAAGGTATTGACCACCACGCTTCCCGCCGAATACGGCCACTCGGCCGGCGGAGTCATTTCGGTGGTGAAGAAGAGCGGAACCAACGAACTGCATGGTATTGCTTCGATGTACGGCCGCACGCGCCGCCTGCAACACCGTAAGTTCTTCGACAAGTACCAGAACTCCCAGGCGACCCCGCCTTACAACACCCCGCCAGGATTGCTCTTTTACCAGCCGGACGCCAACCTCAGCGGGCCCGTATACATCCCCAAAGTGTATGACGGCCGCAACAAGACGTTCTTCATGATCGCCTACCAGTGGATGGTCGAAAAGCAGAGCAAGCAGCAGGTCAGCACGGTTCCAACGCCGGAGATGCTTAACGGCGATTTCTCCATCGGCGGCCTCGGTCAGGGCATCTACGACCCTCGCACGACGCGCCAGGATGCCCAGGGCAACTGGACTCGCGATCCTTATCCGGGCAACATCATCCCCAGATCGCAGTGGAGCAAGGTGGCGCAGAATGTCCTCGGAAGGAACCCCTACATACCGCAAAACACCGCCGGTTCGGCCACCACTAGCGGGGTTACCAACAACCTGCTCACGGGGCCGGTAAAGATTGTCCGGTGGGACAGCATCTCGGGCCGCCTTGACCAGCAATTCGGTCCGAACCTGAAGGCCTACCTGACCTGGACCGGTAACAGCCGATGGGAACGGCAACCGCCGTGGACCGTCGCGGGCTCGTTCTTCGACTACAGCAAGAATATAGGGCACACGTGGATCAACACGTGGGGGACAGGCACGACGTGGGTCGTTACGCCGACCTTGGTCAGCGATCTGCGCCTAACTTACTACCGCTATAACCAAAAGAACGATTCGATCACGTTAGGGAATGATTACGCCACCCAACTAGGTATCTCCGGCCTGCCGAAGGATGCCATGCCCGGAATCTGGCCC
>JANYAH010000184.1 GCA_025361425.1 Candidatus Solibacter sp.
CTCGCAATTAGCGGTAGCTCTGGTTGTGTGAGACTAACCCCGTTTTGTATCAGCAATATCCTGCAAAAAACTGCTTGCAATACGTGAAGCATCACTATACTATGGGTTGTGGCCAAAATTGGACAGATTGGTGATTAAAAGTGGAAGAAACACCCAATCAGACGCCGGAAATCGAGCCTCCGCGAGGCATGTACCCCGCGCGGATGGACGACCGGGGTCGAATTAAGGTTCCGGCCGCGTTCAAAGAGTACTTGGATAGGTTTGAAGACAAGCGGCTATTTGTGACGAGTCTTGACCGTCGCATAGCGCTAGTGTACCCGATAATTTTCTGGAAGAAAACGGAAAAGTTCCTGGAGACCTTTTCCGACGACACGGAAGCGGCGGAGAATTTGGCCTTTAACGCGGCCGATTTGGGTGCCGAGACAGAGATGGACGCGCAGGGCCGGATTTTGTTCTCCACGGAACTGCGCAGAGAGCTAGGGCTGGAAGATCAGCCCGTCCACCTAAAAGCTTTCGGGGGGCATATTGAAGTTTTGAGCCCGCCGGTCTACGAAGAGCGCAAGCGTGCGGCGACGGTGAAGCCGGTAGCGGACTTTACCAAGTTGCGGCAGGCGGGAATGAAGTGATGCCGTATGCACGTTTCGGTAATGCCGCTGGAATCCATCGAACTGTTGTCGATTCGCCCGGAGGGTATCTATTTGGATGCCACGGCGGGACTCGGCGGGCACACCGGTTTGATCGCCCGGCAGTTAACCACGGGCGCGGTGATCGCCAACGATCACGATACGAAGTCGCTAGAGATGGCGCGTGCCAACACTGCCCCCTGGGCCGATCGGATCTGCTTTCATTACGGCGGATTCGGCTCACTGGCGGAAGCGGTGGAGCAGGCGGGGTTTGAGAAGGTGGATGGGCTGCTGGCGGACCTGGGTGTCAGCCGGTATCAGCTCACGGCGCCGGACAGAGGGTTTTCGTTCATGTCAGATGGGCCGCTCGATATGCGAATGGACCAAACCATTCGTACGACGGCAGCCGATCTAGTCAATCACACCGACGAAAAGACACTCGCCGATCTGATTTTCCAGTTGGGCGAGGAAAGGAGGGCGCGGAAGATAGCCAGAGCAATCGTCCGAGCACGGCCCTTACGGAGCACACTGCATCTGGCCGATGTAGTGGAGCGGGCCGTGCCCAGGACGGGCCGTTTGCACCCCGCCACTAAGACGTTCATGGCGCTGCGAATGGCGGTCAATGACGAACCCAAGGAATTAGACCGGTTGCTCGAAATCGGTCCGGAATTGCTGAAGAGCGGCGGACGAATGGTGGTGATCAGTTTCATGTCCAGCGATGACAGGGCCGTTAAGGAAAAGTTCAAGGCACTGGGACACTCGGGGCGGGTCAGTATCCTCACCAAACATCCGTTACAGCCGACCGATGAAGAGAGTGCGTCAAACCCGGCATCGCGCAGCGCGAAACTGCGCGCGCTGGAAATGATATGAGCCCCACGCGGGCCCGGAGGTAACCAAAAGACCATGGCGACGCTACCAGCGTTTTTGAGAAAGAACCAGGCCTCGGCGGGAGCCCCGCGGGGCACCGATGGCGCGACCGGTGGCAACCGGATGCGCCCGGTGCGCGACCCCTTCCAGTTGCGTGCCTTGCCGCACGAGCACCTCTTCCTCTATAACAAGCGTATCGACAATTCGCGTCTGGTCCGCGAGGCGGACCCGAAGTCGCGCGGAGCGTGCTGGAGCGCCATAGGCACCGCCTGTGTGCTCGCCGTGCTGCTGACCAGCGCCTTTGCGCCGTCGGTCGCCACCACCATCTCCGGCTACAAACTGGAAGCGCTGCGGATTGAAGAGCGGCGCCTGCTGGACGAACACCGCGGCTTGGACCTCCAGGAAGCGGAGTTGCTCAGCCAGGCGCGCTTAGACCAACTCGCCCGTGAAAACAATCTAGTGGCTCCGTCCTCGGGCCAGGTCTTCCACCTGGAAGGCAAACCCCAAGGCGCGGTTGCCTTGGCAAAGTAAGGAATCTGGAGGCGTGAATCCTTCACGCAGTGCATCATGGTGGAGCGCCGTCTTACATGTCTCGCAGTCATCGTCCTGCTGTGGGGCGCGGCAATTCTCAAAAATCTGATTTCGCTGCAAATCGTCCACCACCGGGAGTATGCGGTTAGAGCCCGCTCCATCCAGGAAGTGATAGTCGAAATACCCGCGTCGCGCGGCACCATTTTCGACCGCGACGGCCGGCCGCTGGCCATGAGCCTGGCGGCGCGCTCCGTCTTCATCAATCCGATGAAAGTGGATGCCGGCGTGGCCAGCGATCTTCTCGGCTATCTGCTCCACATGGACCGTGCCGAACTCTACCTCAAGATCAAGCAGGCCGCCGACGCGCACCGCGGCTACTTCATTATCAAACGCAAACTCTCTACCGAGGAGTACGCTAACCTCCTCCACTTGAAATCGAGCATCGACTGGATCAGCCTGTCTCATGAAAGCCAGCGGCACTATCCGAACGGCGCCCTCGCGGCTCACGTGCTGGGCTCCGTGGATTTCGAAGAGAAAGGCAATGCCGGCATTGAGAAGGGTCTCGACGCGGAGCTTCGCGGCACTTCCGGCAGCACCCGCCTGCTCACCGACGTTCACCGCCGCGGCATCGCACCGCAGACTACGACCCCCGCCAAACCAGGCGTTTCCCTCACGCTCACCCTTGATGAGCGCCTCCAGTTTGTGGCCGAGCGCGAAATCGCCGCGGCCGTGCTTAGCCACAACGCAGCTTCGGGCAGCGTGGTGGTGATGAAACCGGATACCGGTGACATCCTGGCGATGGCCAGTTATCCGACGTTCGACCCCAACATCCCCGTGGAGCGCGGGGAGAATCCGAAGCCCCGCATGAACCACGCCTTCAGCGTCCCCTTCGAGCCTGGATCGGTGTATAAAGTCATCACCCTTTCGGCGGCGCTCGAAACCACCAACCTGCGTCCCGAAACCCCCATCAACTGCAACGGCGGGAAGCTCACCCTGTTCAGGCGTACGATTCACGATTCCCACGCCGGCATGTGGGTGGTCCCCATGGCCACAGTGCTCGCCAAATCGAGCAATATCGGCGCGATCCAGGTTGGGCTGAAAGTGGGGCAGGTCAATATGCACGATTACATGCTTCGCTTTGGCTTCGGTCAGAAGACAGGTCTGCCTCTGCCAGGGGAATCGCCCGGCAAGGTGTACCGGCTGGAACGCTGGGGCAAGACGTCGCTGGCCTCCGTATCGATGGGCCAGGAAGTCAGCGTCACCACGCTGCAACTCGCCCAGGCCGCGTCCGTAATCGCGAATGGCGGCATGCTGGTTAAGCCGCGGCTGGTACTGAAGCGGGGCGATCGCGCCGAGCCCGTGGCAACCCCCGTGCGCGTCCTCAAGCCCGAGAACGCCATCACCATGCGCCAGATGATGGAAGGCGTGGTGCTGGTGGGCACCGGTAGCCGCGCCAGACTTGCGGGGTATTCCAGCGGCGGCAAGACCGGCTCCGCGCAGATCTACGATTACGCATCCAAGCGCTACACCCACACGTACAACGGCTCTTACATGGGTTTCGCCCCGATCACGAATCCCCAGGTAGTGGTAGTAGTCACGCTGAACGGCACCCAGGGCGAAACCGGATTCGGCGGCCAGGCGGCGGCGCCGGTCTTCAAAATTGTCGCTGGCGAGGCCCTCCGCGTCTTCGACGTTCCCAAGGACCTGCAGGAGAACGTTGCCACGCCCACGCTGGTCGCCATGGAGCAGGAAGATCTCAATGACCTGGCCATCGCCGATCTCGGCGCCGCGCGGCCCAACATCCTGGAAGAGACCGCCGAAGCCGAGATTGGGCCGCCGGTCTACGGACCGCACCCGGTGCAGACCGCGGGCGGGGCGCCCCAAGGGCCGCCAGTCGCCGCGCTTCCCGCGCCACCGAAGCCGCAAGGGCCGCGTGTCCCCAATTTCAGCGGTATGACGATGCGCGCCGTGCTGGCCGAAGCCGCCGCCAAGGGTCTCTCGATTCTTCCCGACGGAAGCGGCCTCGCCCGCGTGCAATCGCCTCCGCCGGGCGCGCCGCTACATCAGGGGGAACGCATCCGCGTGCGGTTTACCCGATGAATTTAGGCGAAATACTTTCGGGGGTAGCGCTGCTCCAGCCGCCCGCGGCGGAACTCGTCCAAGCCACGGTCGCGGCCATTGAGTTCGATTCGCGCCGCGTCTCCCCGCAATCCCTCTTCTTCGCCTTCCCCGGCAGTAAGGCCGACGGCCGGCAGTTCGCCGCCGCCGCGCTGGCCCTTGGCGCCCTGGCCGTAGTCAGCGAATCGCCGGCGCCGCCCGATCTCGCCGGCCGCTGGATTCAAGTGGCGCACGGCCGCCAGGCGCTCTCGCAGGCGGCCCGCAACTTCTTTCGCCGGCCCGACGAACGCCTCAACCTCACCGGCATCACCGGCACCAACGGTAAGACCACCACCGCGTATCTAATCGATTCCGTACTCCGCGCCGCAGGCAAGACCACCGCCATGATCGGCACCATCGAGTACCACCTCGCCGGCCGCGTGCTCAAAGCGGTGAACACCACCCCGGAATCGCTCGATCTGCTGCGTCTGTTCTCTGAGCTGGAAAGCGCTGGCGGCACTCACGTCACCATGGAGGTTTCCTCCCACGCCCTCGCGCTCGGCCGCGTCTACGGTCTCAATTTCCACACCACCGTCTTCACCAACCTGACGCGCGACCATCTGGATTTTCACGGCGACATGGAAGCCTACTTCGCCGCCAAGCAGTTGCTCTTCGAAGGCGCCGGCGGCGCCCCGCCGCGCGTAGCCGCGCTCAATCACGACGATGCGTGGGCGCGCCGTATCAAAGTGCATCCGCATACCGAACTGCTGTGGTACGGCCTGGGCCCGGACGCCGCCCTGCGCCCGCGCCACATCGCCTCCGGCTTGGGCGGCCTGCGCTTCGATTTGCAGTGGGGCAAACAGCGCTTCCCGATTGAATCGCCGCTGATCGGCAAGATCAACGTCTATAACATTGTTGCCGCATGCGCCGCCGGCCTCTCCTATGGATTAGCCCCCGACGTTATCGCGCGCGGCATCGCCGATCTCAAAGCCGTCCCCGGGCGCTTTGAACGTGTCGATGAAGGCCAGCCCTTCGTCGTCGTCGTGGACTACGCGCACACCGACGATGCGCTGCGCAACGTTATCGCCGTGGCCCGCGGACTCAACCCCAAGCGCGTCATCACGCTCTTCGGCTGCGGCGGCGACCGCGACCGCGCCAAGCGTCCCCTGATGGGACAGGCAGCCGCCGAAGCCAGCGATTTCGTAGTCCTCACCAGTGACAACCCACGCTCCGAAGATCCTCTGTCCATCATGAACGATGCCCTCGTTGGCATCCGCCGCGTCGACGTCCCCCATGTCGTCGAACCAGATCGCCAGGCAGCCATCCGTAACGCTTTGAAGGAAGCGCGCGAAGGCGATATCGTCATCCTCGCCGGCAAAGGCCACGAGACTTATCAGGTGCTGAAAGACAAGACCATCGACTTCGACGACCGCGCTGTGGCGAGAGAAGTGCTGAAGGGGTATGGGTATCACAAGACCCAGTGAGCCATGACCCTGAATCTTCAAGAAGTTGCGCGCGCCGTTGGCGCCGCTGCCCAGCCGCCCCCTCTGCGAGTGGCCGGTTGGAGCGTGGACACACGGACACAGAATCCGGGTGATGTATATTTTGCGCTACGCGGCCCCAACCACGATGGGCACAATTTTCTCGCCGCCGCCATCGAACACGGCGCCGCTGCTGTGGTTGTGGAACGTACGACATCCGCGCCCTGCGAACTCGTGGTGCCCGATACTGGGCGTGCTCTCCAAGCCCTTGCCTTATGGGCACGCAAACAATGGGGTGGACGGGTGATCGGCGTGACCGGCAGTGCGGGCAAGACCACGACCAAGGACGCCATCGCGCACCTGCTGGAAAGCGAATTTCCTGTCGGCAAGACCATCGGCAATTTCAATAATCACGTCGGCGTGCCCCTCTCCCTGCTTCGCCTCCCCGATGCCTGCCGGGCCGCCGTCATCGAGATGGGCATGAACCATGCGGGAGAAATCCGCCAGCTCGCCGCTATCGCCAAACCCGATATCGGTGTGGTCACCAACGTTGGCTACGCCCACGTAGAGTTCTTCGATTCCATTGAAGGCATAGCCGCCGCCAAGCGTGAATTGATTGAAGGGCTGCCGCCCGATGGGGTTGCCGTGCTCAATGCCGACGACCCGCGCGTCGCTGGCTTCCGCGAGGTCCACCCCGGCCGCAGCGTAACGTTCGGCTTCTCCGATACGGCCGACGTGCGCGCCGAAAACGTGGAGTTCGGCGACGCGGGTTCGCGCTTCCGCGCTCTTGGGGTGGATTTTGAAAGCGGCATGTCCGGCCGTCACGCCGTCATGAACCTGCTGGCCGCCATCGCGGTGGCCCATGTCTTTGAGATCTCACCGGAGCGCCTGCGCCCGGCCGTCGCCAGCTTCGCCGTGGGCGACATGCGCGGCCTGCGCACCTTGCATCAGGGCATCGTCATCTGGAACGACTGCTACAACTCGAACCCGGAGGCCGCGCAATCCATGCTGGATGTCCTGTGCGAAACGGCCGCCGCCCGGCGCATCGCGGTGCTGGGTGAAATGCTGGAACTTGGGTTGGCAGGTGAAGAATTGCACCGCCAGGTGGGCCGCTACGCCGCCGGGCGAGGTGTGGACCTGCTGATTGGCGTCCGTGGGGCCGCGCGCGGCATGGTAGAAGCCGCCGTGCAAGCCGGCGTTGCGGCGGAGTTTTTTGAAGACCCAGCCGAGGCCGGCGAGCGCGCCCGCCAGGTGGCGCGCCGCGGCGATGCCATCCTCTTCAAGGGGTCGCGAGGCGTCAAGGTGGAAAAGGCGCTGGAAAGGTTTACGGCGTAGCTCCCATGCTCTACTTCTTACTCTACGAACAGCTCTACAAGCACATCAGCCCGGCCCGCGTTTTCGGCTATACCACCTCGCGCACCGCCTTCGCCAGCCTGACCGCGCTGTTCCTCTGCATCGCGCTTGGCCCCTGGCTGATCAACAAGCTTCGCTACCTTCAAATTGGCCAGTACATTCGCGAGGAAGGTCCCAAGTCGCACCAGAAGAAGGCTGGCACCCCCACCATGGGTGGCATCCTCATCATCATCTCCATCGTGATCCCCACGCTCCTTTGGGCCGACCTCCGCAACCCCTACGTGTGGATTGCCATGGCCACCCTTCTCGCCTTCGGCTGGATCGGCTTTCTGGATGACTACGCCAAAATCACCAGGCGACGCAACCTTGGCCTGAGCGGCAAGCGGAAACTTCTCTACCAGTTCATCGTAGGCTTCTGCTTCGCAGCCTCCCTGCTCTTCATGCGCACCTGGGGCGATTTCAATACCGCGATGAACATCCCGTTCTTCAAGAGTTTCAAACCATCGCTGTTGATGCCGCTGTTGATGGCTAACCCGTGGACCTACGTGCTCGGCGTCGCGCCCTTCTGCATCTTCGTAGCCCTGGTGGTCGTCTTTTCCTCCAACGCCGTCAACCTCACCGACGGCCTCGATGGGCTGGCCATCGGCCTCATGGTGATCGCCGCCGGGGCCCTCACCGTCCTCACCTACGCGGGCGGCCACGCGCAGCTTGCACAGTACCTGGAACTCGCGCGCAATGCGCGCACCAGCGAACTCACCATCTTCTGCGGATCCATGACCGGGGCGAGCCTCGGCTTCCTGTGGTACAATGCGCATCCCGCCGAAATCTTCATGGGCGACGTCGGTTCGCTCGGCCTCGGCGGCGCCATGGCCGTGGTTGCCGTGCTCATCAAGCAAGAAGTCCTGCTGCTCTTCATCGGCGGCATCTTTATTCTGGAAGCCATCTCCGTCATCCTCCAGGTGGGTAGCTACAAGTTGCGCAACGGCAAACGCATTTTCAAAATGGCGCCCATTCACCATCACTTCGAGGCGCTGGGCTGGGCCGAATCGAAAATCATCGCGCGCTTCTGGATCGCAGGGTTGGTGCTGGCCCTGTTCGCGCTCACTACTCTGAAACTCCGATGAACCTTAAAGGCATACATGCGCTGGTGGTCGGCATGAAGAAGTCCGGTGTGGCTTCCGCCGCGCTGCTCGCTCGCGAGGGTGCGATGGTGCGCGCTACCGACCTGAAACCGCTCGACCAACTTCCCGGCGTTCGCGAACTCAACATCCCCTTCGCCCTACAGACACCCGAGGTGTTCCAAGCTGCGGAACTCATCGTGCTCTCTCCCGATGTGCCCGCCGATCTCGCGCCGATCCAGGAGGCGCGCCGCCGCGGCGTGCCCGTCATCGGCGAAATCGAACTGGCCGCGGACTACCTCAAGGGCCGCACCATCGGCATCACGGGCTCTAACGGCAAGACCACCACCACCAGCCTGATCGGCCACATGCTCCGCGAATCCGGCGTCACCGTTCAGGTGGGCGGCAACATCGGCCTCCCAGTGACAGCCATGATCGACACCTCCCGCGAGGATGGATGGAACGTGCTGGAGCTCTCCAGCTTCCAATTGGAGACCATCGCCACATTTCGTGCGCACTTCGCCCTGGCGCTCAACGTCACGCAAAACCACCTGGACCGCCACCACACTTTCGAGAACTACGCCGCCGCCAAGGGCCGCCTCTTCGCAACCCAACGTGCTGGCGATACCGCCGTTTTGAACGCCGATGATGCTGTCTGCGCGGCCTACGCGGCGCGTACCGCTGCCACGCCGCAGTGGTTCAGCAGCCGCCGCAACGTAGAGCCCGGCGGCGCGCTGTGCGGCGACCAACTGATCCTCGATGGCCAGCTTCTCATGCACTCCGGCGAGATCCCGATCCGCGGCCGTCACAATGTCGAAAATGTACTCGCCGCGTCGATTGCGGCAGCCCGCGCCGGCGTCTCTCACGCTAGAATTGCCGCCGCCGTTCGGACTTTTCGCGCCGTCGAGCACCGCCTGGAATTCGTGCGCTCTCTCAGCGGCGTAGAGTTCTATAACGATTCCAAGGCCACCAGCGTGGATGCCACGCTCAAAGCCCTGGACGCCTTCCCCGGCGGACTCTGGGTGATTCTCGGCGGTAAGGACAAGGGCCTCGAATACACCGGGTTACGCGACTCGCTCGCCGCCAAGGCGCACGCCGTTTTGCTCATTGGAGCCGCCGCGCCCAAGATCGCCGACCAGCTCCAGGGCGCTGTCCCACTGGTCCCCGCCAAGACCATCGAAGCGGCCATCGCCTATGCCTACGCGCATGCCGTGCCCGGCGACACTGTGTTGCTGGCGCCCGCCTGCGCCAGCTTCGACCAGTTCCAGAGCTACGAGCACCGTGGCCAAGTCTTCAAACAGATTGTCAACCAACTGCAAGCGAAAGATTGATATGGCCCAAAGACTCAAAACCGATTGGATCCTTTTCTTCACCGTGCTGGCCATGGTGTTTTCCGGCGTGCTGATTGTCTACAGCGCGTCGGCGATCATGGCCCAGATGGGCCCCAACCACTCCGCCTGGTACTTCGTGAAACGTCAGGCCGCGTGGGCCGTAATCGCCATCGTCATCATGATGGCTCTGAAGAGCACCCACTATCGGAAGCTGCAGAACCCGGCCGTTGCCCTAAGCGCCATCAGTGTGGCGCTCTTGCTTTTGGTCATCGTCTACTTCGCCGACCCCGGCAACCATCGGTGGCTCCGCCTCGGCGGACCGGTGGGCGTGCAGCCCTCGGAACTCGCCAAGCCGGCGCTGGTAATTTTCCTCGCGTTCTTCGTCACCTGGCGCGCGCGCGCAATCAATAACCCGCGTTACACCCTGGTGCCCGCGGCCATGGCTGTCGGCCTGGTCATCCTCGCGGTGGTGGTTGCCGATCTCGGTACCGCCATCGTGCTCGGCGCCGCCGCGGCGCTGGTCTTCTTCGTGGCCGGATTGGAGAAACGCTACTGCGCCATTGTCGGCGTGCTCGCCATGATAGGCCTCGTATTCTTCGTCTTCTCCAAGACCTATCGTCTGGCCCGTGTGGTGATGTTCTTCGACCCGCAGCTCAAAATCATTGAGAAATTCGATACGAAGGGTAGCATCAAAACCCGCCTCCAGGAATCGCTGGTCACCCGCGACACCAACTACCAGCTTGAGCAATCTAAGATTGCCGTCGGCGCCGGCGGCCCCTGGGGTCTCGGCTTCATGGGTGGCCGCCAGAAACTCCTCTACCTCCCCGAAGCCCACAAGGATTTCATCTACGCCGTGGCCGGAGAAGAACTGGGTTTGGTCGGCTCGGTGGGACTTCTGCTGGGTTTCTGTGTGATCTTCTGGCGCGGTATCCGCGCCACCCTGCGCATCAACGACGATTTTGGACGCTATCTGGCACTGGGCCTGACCGTGGTCGTCGTAGTGCAGGGCTTCATGCACATGAGCGTGGTATTGGGGATGATGCCCACGAAAGGCATCCCTCTCCCCATGATCAGCTACGGCGGCAGCAGCCTGGTTAGCACCCTGGCCAGCCTGGGAATGCTGATGAACGTAAGCGAGCACGCGGGTTGATAATGGGAATGCTGCAGCATTGCTGGGGCGGACTTCCTGGTCCGCGCGGGTCCCCGGGACGGGCTCTTTGCTGAAAGAATCGGGTTCTCGCATCCTCGCGGCAGGCCGACGAGGGCGTCGGTCGCGGTCCAGGAGGACCGCCCCACAATCGGCGTCCTCGTATGGTTCGGGAAGCTAAATGAAGGAGCGTAGTTTTCTGATGGCTGGCGGCGGCACTGGCGGGCACGTAATCCCTGGGCTCGCCGTAGCGCGTGAACTGCGCACCCGCGGCCACAACGTCTTCTTTGTCGGTACCGAACTCGGTATGGAGGCCAAGCTAGTCCCAGCCGCGGGGTTCGATCTGCAAAAGATCCAAATCGGCGGACTCAACCGCGTAGGCGTGCGCCAAACCATCACCACGCTCGGCCGTCTGCCTATCGCCACGGTCAGTTGCGACCGCTGTGTCCGCAGTGCTGCCGCCGTATTCAGCATGGGCGGCTACGTGGCCGGACCGCCCGTCCTGGCCGCCATCCTCCGCCGCGTTCCGGTAGTCGTGATGGAGCCGAACGCCGTACCCGGATTCACCAACCGCTCCATCTCCCGCCTTGTCGCGCGGGCCCTCGTCTCCTTCCCCGAGACCGCCGCCTTCTTCCCCAGCGGCCGCACCGAAGTCACCGGACTTCCCGTGCGCGAAGAGTTCTTCCGCATCCAGCCCAGGCCGTGGGGCCCTGTACTGAATCTGCTGATCACCGGCGGCAGCCAGGGGTCGCGCACCCTGAACCACGCCGCGCTGCAGAGTTGGCCGCTGTTTCTCAACGCCGGTCTCCCCATCCGCATCACCCACCAGACCGGCGCCTCCGGCTTCGCCGAAATCCGCGACGCCTTCGGCCGCTCCGGCGTCGAGGGCGAAGTCTTGCCCTTCATCTCCGACATGCCGGCCGCCTTCGCCGCCGCCGATCTCGTGGTCTGCCGCGCCGGCGCGGGCGCCGTCTCCGAGCTCGCCGCCGCGGGCAAGCCGTCCATTCTCGTTCCGTTCCCCTATGCCGCCGACAATCACCAGACCCGCAACGCCCAGGCCATGGAGCGCGGCGGCGCATCGCGCCTGGTGCGCGATGCCGAAATGACCGGGGAAAGGCTGTTGGAAACTGTCAGCCGAATTATCCCGGACCTGGGTTCCATGGGCGAAGCCGCCCGCCAGTTCGCCAAACCCGGGGCCGCGCGGCGCGCCGCGGACGTTTTAGAGGAGGTCGCACGAACGTAGCGGTCATATTTTCAATTGACAGTTACTCGATAAGCCGAAACAATACGATAAGGAAATGTTCTTTAGACCCCAGCACCTTCATTTCACCGGAATTGGAGGCATCGGCATGAGCGGCATCGCGGAAGTGCTGCTTAATTTGGGCTACCAGATTTCGGGCAGCGACGTGAAGCTGTCGCCCATCACCGAGCGCCTCGCCGCCATGGGCGCGCGTGTCTTCGAAGGCCACGCCGCGTCCAACATCGCGGGCGCGCGCGCACTGGTCGTCAGCTCCGCCGTCGAGGAACAGAACCCGGAAGTGCAGGAGGCCCGCCGCCTCCAGATCCCCGTCATTCCGCGCGGCGAACTGCTCGCCGAACTGATGCGCCTAAAGTATGGCATCGCGGTCGCCGGCAGCCACGGCAAGACCACCACCACTTCCCTGACCGCGACTATCCTCAATTTCGCGGGCCTCGACCCGACCGTCGTGGTGGGCGGCCGCGTCGGCACCATGGGGGGGTCCAACGCCCGCGTGGGCCGCAGCGATTTCCTGGTGGTCGAAGCCGATGAGAGCGACGGCTCCTTCCTCAAACTCGCGCCCATCATCGCCGTCGTTACCAACGTGGATCGCGAGCACCTGGATCACTACCCGTCGCTCGACGCCATCCGCGCCGCCTTCATCGAGTTCGTCAATAAGGTGCCGTTCTACGGCGCCGTCATCGTCTGCCTTGACGACCCCAACGTGCAGGGCTTGCTCCCGGAAATCCGCCGCCGCACCATCACCTACGGCACCACCGCGCAGGCCGATATCGAGGCCAGCGATATCGTCTGCGGCCCGTTTGTCAGCGAGTTCCATATCCGCTATCGCACTACCGATCTGGGCCGTTTCACGCTGCGCCTCCCCGGCCGCCACAACGTGCTTAATGCCATGGCCGCCGTTGCCGTCGCCATGGAACTCGAAGTCAAGCCCGACGTCATCCGCGAAGGGTTGGCTACCTTCAGCGGTGTCGATCGCCGCTTCCAGGTGCGCGGCACGGAACGCGGCATCACCGTAGTGGACGATTACGGACACCACCCCACCGAAATCCGCGCCACTCTCGATGGCGCACGCCTGTGCGGGTTCCGGCGCATTCACGTGTTGTTTCAGCCGCATCGCTATTCACGCACTTTCCACCTGATGGACGAGTTTGCTCGTTCCTTCCTGCAGGCGGACAGCGTCTTCGTCATGGATATTTACGCAGCCTCCGAGAAGCCCATCGAGGGCGTCACCGCGGAAGCGCTGGTGGATCGCATCCGCCAGTTTGGACACCACGGCGTCGCGTATGTGGGTGCCATCGACCCCGGCGTGGACGCGCTACTGGCTGCCGCCGCCGACGGCGATCTGGTGCTCACGCTGGGCGCCGGCAACGTCTGGCAGGCCGGTGAAAAAGTCCTGGAACGCCTGCGGGCGGGAGGGCCGAACTGATGGCGCGCGAACCCAAGAAACAGCCCGGCCGCGTCAACTGGCGCCTGACCTTCGCCATCGCAGCCTTTGGCGCCGTCGGCGTCTCCACCGCTGTGGCCGGCTACCGAGCCAGCCTCTACGTCACATCCGACCCCCAGTTCACACTGTCGCAGGACCGCAAGGACGCGCTCACCATTCTGGGCCTGACCTACGCCTCGCGCCCTAAGGTGCAGCGCGTCTTCACCGCGGATTTCGAGCGCAGCATTTTTTCCGTGCCGCTCGCCGAGCGGCGCCGCCGCCTGCTGGCCATCGATTGGGTCGAAGACGCCTCAGTGGCCCGCGTGTGGCCGGATCGCCTGGTGATCCGCATCCGCGAGCGCACGCCCGTGGCCTTCGTCTCCTTCCGCTCTGGCCCGCTGCTCATCGATGCCCAGGGCGTTCTCCTCGAACCACCTGCCCAGGCGCAGTTTTCCTTCCCCGTGCTCTCCGGAGTGCGCGAAGACGAACCCGATGCGGACCGCCGCCTCCGCGTGCGCGCCTTCCTTCAGGTGCAGGAAGAGATGGGGTACCTGGCCAAGGAAATCTCCGAGGTGGATGCCTCCGATTCCGAAAATATCCGCATCGTTTCCCAAGTGGACGGTCGCGTGGTGACCCTGCTCATGGGGGATGGCAATTACGCGCGCCGCTTCCAGAATTTTCTCAGTCACTATCCGGAAATCCGCAAACGCTCGCCCCAAGCGAAAGTATTCGACCTGCGGTTGGATGGCCGCATCACGGTGAAGGAATAGAAGCGCCTATGGCAGTAAAACCGATTTACGCAGCAGGGCTGGACGCCGGCAGCAGCCAGACGCGGCTGGTGATCTGCGTTTTGGAAAACCGCCGCATTCGCTTCGTCGGGGCCAGCGCTGTGGAGTCGCAGGGATGGGCCAAAGGGCGCATCGCCGATCAGCAGGCCGTCACCGAATCCGTGACCGCCGCGTTGCGCGATGCCGATAGCTGCGCCGCGGCCGCGCTGCAATCGGTAGTCGTGGGCATGGGCGGCCCCACCGTGCGCGGCGCCAACGGGCGCGGCGTGCTCGAACTCGGCTACATCCAGGAAATCCAGCAGACCGACGTCCGGCGCGTCACCGAGCGTGCCTCCCGAGTGCAGTTGATGGAAGACCGCATGGTCCTCCAACTCTTCCCGCAGGATTTCGTGGTGGACGGCCATCCCGGGCACCGTGACCCGCGCAAGATGCTCGCGTCGTGCCTGGAAATCAACGTCCACCTCGTCACCGCCTCCATTCAGGAGCACAACGCCATCGTCGGCGCCGTCAACGCCGCCCACCTCGCGGTGGAGGAGTCGGTCTACGAAGCGCTCGCCGCCTGCTACGCCGCCGTGCTGCCGGAGAACCGCCGCGAGGGCATCGCCGTGGTCGATATCGGCGCGCAATCCACCGAACTGGTGGTCTACTACGGCGACGCCATGCACCTCGCTTCCACCGTACGCATCTGCGGCGACCACTTCACCCGCGATCTCGCCCAGGGCCTGTGCCTCAGCTTCGAGGACGCCGAACTGGTCAAAATGGAATTCGGCTGCGCGATCTCGCACAGCTCCGCGGAGAATGTCCTGGTGGAACTGCCCACACCCGGAGACCGCCAGCCGCGCGAAGTGTCGCGCCAAATGGTCAACCGCATTCTGGGAGCCCGCGCGGAAGAGCTATTCCGCTTCGTGCGCGGCGAGTTCGCCCGCGTCGGCATGGAGCGCTCGCTCATCGGCGGCGTCTTCCTCACCGGCGCCGGTGCGAAATTGCCCGGCTTGTGCGATGCCGCCGAGGAAATCCTGCAGTGCCAGACGCGCTTCGGCCTCACTGAAGGCATTCAGGATTGGCCGCTCGAATTGAACGACCCCGCATGGTGTACCGCCGCGGGTCTGGCGATGTATTCCGCAAAGTTGAAGGAACACGCCGGGCTGCAAAAAGAAAATGCAACCTGGATCGGAAAAATGTTGAAGTGAGGAGGTGACCATGGGCATCATCGATGGCGATATGGATATGGATATGGACGATCTGAAGTACGAAATGGAAGAAGCGCGCACCGGCACGCGCATCAAAGTGATCGGCGTGGGCGGCGGCGGATGCAATGCCGTGGCCCGCATGGTGGCGGAAGGCCTGGAAGGCGTTGAGTTCTACGCCCTGAACACCGACGTCCAGGCGCTTTCCGCCTGCCAGGTGCCCAACAAGCTGCAACTCGGCGCCAAAATTACGAAGGGTCTCGGCGCCGGATCCAACCCCGAGATTGGCCGCCAGGCAGCGCTCGAAAACACCGATCGCATCGTCGAACTTCTGCAGGGTGCGGACATGGTCTTCGTCACCGCGGGTCTCGGCGGCGGCACCGGTACCGGCGCCGCGCCCGTCATTTCCTCCCTCGCCAAGGAACTCGACGCGCTCACCGTCGCCGTCGTCACCAAGCCCTTCGGCTTCGAGGGCCCGCGGCGCATGCGCATGGCCGAAGAGGGCCTCGGCCGGCTCGCGGGCACCGTCGACACCGTCATCGCCATCCCCAATGACCGCCTACTGAAACTCGTCCCTAAAGGCACCAGCTTCTTCGAATCTTTCAAGGTCGCCGACGATCTGCTTCGTCAGGCCGTGCAGGGCATCAGCGACATCATCATTACGCCCGGCCTGATCAATCGCGATTTCTCCGACATCAAAGCCACCATGATCGGCATGGGCTACGCCATGATGGGCACCGCCATCGGCCGCGGCGAGAACGCCGTCGTCGAAGCCGCCCGCCAGGCCATCAGCTGCCCCCTGTTGGAAGACAGCCGAATCGCCGGTTCGCGCGGCATTCTTATCAACATCACCGGTTCCAGCAGCCTCGGGCTGCACGAGGTCAACGAAGCCTGCACCATCATTCGCGAAGCCGCCGGCTGCGACGACGTGCAGATCAACTTCGGCGTGATCTTCAACGAGTCGCTCGGCGACGCCGTCAAGATCACCGTGATCGCCACCGGTTTTCAGCCCGAAAACTCGCCGGTCCCGGAGCGTCGCGGCGTCGTAATCCCCGTGATCAAGGTGCAGCAGCGCCCGCCCGACCCCGAGCCTCTGGCCGACCTCTCGTATGTCGCCGCCGCGCCCGGGCCGGAGTTCGCGCCTGCACCGGTCGCCGAGCCCGAGCCCGTCCTCGACCTCGACGACATCGATACACCCGCGTACCTAAGGCAAGGCACGCTGCTGAACTAAGAAGTTCAGTCCACAGTTAGAAGCAGTGAGAGAAATCGGTTGGCAGGCGAAAGGGCTTGCCCCACAAAAGAGCAAGCCCTGGCGCGCCAGCGTAGGACTCGTATGCCAGTCGTCTCCCGTCACTAAGTGCAGCACCCGGCCAGTGCCGCGGGGCCTTGCGGCGAAGGCGGCGCTCACCTCTTCCGACACCCCCGCGGCGCTATCCACCAGCCGCACTCTCTTTCCTACCGCGCGTTGAATTGCCCCGCGCAGTAGTGGAAAGTGCGTGCATCCTAAGATCAGTGTGTCGATCCCCGGCCGCCCCGCCAAATAGTGCCGCACCAGCACCTCGGCCTCCGCCGATTCCGCCAGCCCTTCTTCCACGGCGTGCACCAACATCGGGCAAGCTCGCGCCCACACCTTCAGCCCGCGCGCATCCAGTCGCCGCTGGTACGCCCCGCTCGCAATCGTCGCCTCCGTGCCGATGACGCCCACGTTCCCGCTACGCGTCGCGCGTGTCGCCGCTGCCACACCCGCGTCTATCACGCCCCACACCGGGACCGCGCACCGCCTCTTCAATTCAGGTAGCGCCACCGCCGACGCCGTGCCGCACGCCACTACGATTGCGTCCACGCCGCGAGCGCACAGGAAATCCGCTATCTCGCACGCGAACCCAGCCACCACGCGCGCGGGCTTACCCCCGTAAGGCGCGCGCGCCGTATCGCCCACGTACACGAAATCGGCATCCGGCATCCGCCGGCGCAACGCCCGCAAAACCGTCAGCCCGCCCACTCCCGAATCGAAGACACCAATCATGCCATCCGCATTGCACGCCGCCCGCCATGCGATAATCGGAGTTCTCATGAAAGCTCGCGTATTCGTTACTCCGAAGTCCACCGTTCTGGACCCCCAGGGCCAGGCGGTGCGCTCTGCGCTCCACGGCCTCGGGTTCGCCGCCATCGCCGAAGTCCGTCAGGGAAAGTTCTTCGAAATCGCGCTTGCCAGTGGTACCACCCGAGAGCAGGCGCAGAAAGACATCGAAACCATCGCGCAGGAAGTGCTGGCCAATCCGGTCATCGAAGCGTATCGCGTCGAAATCCTGGATTGACGCAGGCTTGTGCTCTGGGCTCCCTTGTCGCAGCCCTTATAATGTAGAAATTATGTGTGGCATTGTCGGTTACATTGGTATCCATCGCGCGGTTCCGATAATTCTGGAAGGTCTGAAGCGCCTAGAATATCGGGGATATGATTCCGCCGGCCTCGCGGTTTATTGCGATGACGAGCAACTGGTCATCCGCCGCGCCCAGGGAAAGCTCCGCAACCTCGAAGAAGCTATCCGCCTGAACCCCGTCGATGGCTCCTACGGCATCGGCCACACCCGCTGGGCAACGCACGGCCGCCCCACCGAGGAAAACGCCCACCCGCACCGCGATTGCAAAGGCGACATCGTCGTCGTACACAACGGCATCGTTGAAAACTACCTGGCCCTCAAGCAGCAGCTCCAGCACGAAGGTCACGTCTTCAAAACCGAAACCGACACCGAAATCATCGCCCACCTTGTAGAGAAGCATTTCGAAGGCAACCTGGAAGAAGCTGTGCGCGCCGCCGTCAAGGAACTTACCGGCGTCTTTGCCCTCGCCGTGATCGCGCGCTCCGATCCGTACAAGATCGTCGCCGCGCGCAACGGTCCGCCCGTCGTCATCGGCATCGGCGACAAGGAGTACTTCGTCGCCAGCGACGTGCCCGCCATCCTCTCCTACACCCAGGACATGTTCTTCCTCGCCGATGGCGATATGGCGATTCTCACGCCGGATGGCGTATCGCTCTGCGATTTCGACGGCCGCGGTGTGCACCGCCAGGTCTCGCACATCCTGTGGAACCCCATCGAGGCCGAGAAGGGCGGCTACCAGCACTTCATGCTCAAGGAAATCTTTGAGCAGCCGCGCGCCGTCCGGGATACCACCCTCGGCCGCGTTGGACAGGAAACCGGTCGCATCTTTCTCGATGAGATGGAGATCACCCCCGCCGAGTTCGCCGCCTTCAAGCAGGTGAAGATCATCGCCTGTGGCACCAGTTGGCACGCCGGCCTCTCCGGCAAGTTCATGATCGAAAAACTCGCGCGCATTCCGTGCGAAGTGGATTACGGCAGTGAGTTCCGCTACCGAGACCCCATCGTCATCCCCGGTACCCTGACCATCGTCATCTCGCAATCCGGCGAGACCGCCGACACCCTGGCGGCCCAGCGCGAAGCCAAGAGCAAAGGGTCGCGCACGCTCGCCATCTGCAACGTTGTGGGGTCCATGATCACGCGCGAGGCGGCCGGTACCATCTATACGCACGCCGGTCCCGAAATCGGCGTCGCCTCCACCAAGGCCTTCACCTGCCAGTTGACCGCACTCTTCATCCTCGCCATGTACCTGGGCCAGGTCAACGGAAACCTCGGCGAGGAAGAGTCGCGCGTCCTCGTGCAGGAACTCGTGCACCTGCCGGGAAAGCTCGAAACCGTGCTCTCCCACGACCACCTGTACGAAGTCCTGGCCAAGGAACTCCACCGCACCACCGATTTTCTCTTCCTGGGCCGCGGTGTGCATTTCCCCATCGCGCTCGAAGGCGCGCTCAAGCTGAAGGAGATTTCCTACATCCACGCCGAAGGCTATCCCGCCGGCGAGATGAAGCACGGTCCCAACGCGCTGATCGATGAGAAGCTCCCCGTCGTCGTGCTCGCCACTCACGATTCCAGCAGCGCGGAGAGCTGCCTCCTGTACGACAAGACGCTATCCAATATCCAGGAAGTGAAGGCCCGCGACGGCATCGTAGTGGCCATCGTCACCGAGGGTGACGACAAGGTCCACAAGGTTGCCGACCACGTTATCGAAATCCCGCCGTCGTCGGAACTGTTGACGCCAATCCTCGCAATTGTGCCCTTGCAGTTGTTGGCTTACCACATCGCTGTTCGGCGCGGCTGCGACGTGGATCAGCCCCGCAATCTCGCCAAGAGCGTCACCGTCGAATAGGCCCGCGTCTTCGTTATGTGCGTCTCTGCGTTGAAGTGAATGCCGTGAAATCAGGTAAGCTGGAGCCCGAATATGTCACCCTTGTGTCTGCTCTCCGCGCTCCTCTGTCTGGACCGCCTTCAGGTCGGTGGATTTCCGTTCGCCGCGCCGCCGACTGGCGGGCATTCAAGATTTCTACCACCGCAAGGGCCTGTTTTGCGACCGCGGAGAGCGCAAGGCCGCATTCTACATCCTGCACGATTACTATAAATCTATGGAGTCTAGGTGAATACTGAGTTCCTGATTGCGGGCGTCGTGTGGTACGTGGTGTTCCTGCTTTCCACCACGTGCCACGAAGCCGCCCATGCGTGGGCCGCGAAACTTGGCGGAGACCTCACCGCCTTCCATGGCGGGCAGGTCTCGCTCGATCCCATTCCCCACATCCGCCGCGAACCCTTCGGCATGGTGATCTTCCCGCTGCTGACGTATGCCACGGGCGGCTGGATGATGGGCTGGGCCAGCGCGCCGTTCGACTCCCGCTGGTCGGAACAGTATCCGCGCCGGGCGGCCTGGATGTCGCTGGCAGGCCCGAGTGCGAATTTCACGCTTGCCATCCTCGCCGGCATTTTGATCCACATCGGCATCGGGATGGGAATCTTCCGGCACCCGGAATCGGTCAGCTTCATGCAGGTGGTGGAGCCGGCGGGCGCGGGTGTCGCGGCAGGCGCGGCGACTTTCGTGAGCCTGCTGTTTTCGCTCAACCTGCTGTTGGGCACGTTCAATATGATCAGGTGCCGCCGCTGGATGGCTTCGGTGTCCTCGGCCTGTTCGTTTCCGAAGGCATAGCGCGCCGCATCCAGACCTTCAGCCGCTCGCTGGGCGGCTTCAGCATGATCGGCCTGCTGCTGGTGTGGCAGGTGTTCGGAGGGATTTTCCACCCCGTCTTTTCCATAGCTCTGCGCGCCCTCTACCCCGGCCAAGGATACGGCAGTTGATGCCTGCGTGAGTGGGACAGGCGATCGCCTTTTGTCGTCCTGTCAATCTTTCAGTTTGGCGAGGCACGACAGACCACAAACGGCGATGGTCTGTCTCACCTTTAGAACACAATGCAAATAACCTCTCACCGCCTTCAAATCGACACGCGTGGAAAGGGTCTCTACGAAATCACCGGCCAGATCGCCGCCTGGCTGGAGAGAGCCCAGGTGCGTGCCGGTCTGCTCACCGTCTTCGTGCAGCATACCTCCGCCTCGCTCACCATTCAGGAGAACGCCGACCCGGACGTGATCCACGACCTCAACACCTTTTTCAATCGCCTGGTGCCCGAAGACAGCCGGCTCTACCGCCACACCATGGAGGGTCCGGACGACATGCCAGCACACATCCGCGCGGCGCTCACCCTCACCCAGCTTTCCATCCCCGTCGAGCACGGCCGGATGGCGCTCGGTACTTGGCAGGGGGTGTATCTGTTCGAACATCGCGCCGCGCCGCATCGCCGCGGCGTGTTGCTGCATTTGATCGGCGAAGCATGATAGGCTTCACGTTATGGGCATCTCCCGTCGTGATTTCCTCGGAACTGCCGCACTCGGCGCGGTAGCCGTGCCGCTGGTTTCCGCCACCAGCATGCCAATGCGCCCGTTGGGCCGTACCGGCGCGCAGGTCTCCATCCTGGCCTTCGGCGGCGGCAGTCGCTTCGTCAGCTATGGGGAAGAGCCCGGTATTGCCGCGTTGAATCACGCGCTCGATCTTGGCATCACCTACATCGATACCTGCGACAGCTACGGCAAGAACGGCGAAAGCCAGTTGTGGATCGGCAAGGTGCTCAAGCAGCGCGGCCGCAAAGGACTCTGGCTGGCCAGCAAGATTGGCCCCCGCAAGTACGACGATTTCATGCGCATGTTGGACGTCAGCCTCAAGCGCCTCCAGGTGGACCAGGTCGACTTGCTGCACATTCACGCGCTGATGGGCCCCGACGATCTGGCCGCCGTCTCGGCCAAGGGCGGCGCCTATGAAGCCGCCATGAAAGCCAAGGAACAGAAGATGGCGCGGTTCATCGGCATCACCTGCCACGCCTTCCCGGACGTCCTCAAAACCGCGCTGGAACGCCACGATTTCGATTGCACCCAGATGGCGCTCAACGCCGCCATGCGCAGCCAGGAGAAAGGCGCTCAACCCAGCTTCGAAACCGTCGCGCTTCCCGTGGCACAGCGCAAGAAGATGGGTGTCACCGCCATGAAGATCTTCGCCGCCGACGTGCTGGTTGGCCAGGCATCGCCAGAGAAGCTGATTCACTACGGGATGTCGCTGCCCGTAGCCGCCACCGTCATCGGCATGCCCAAAGTGGCGCACATCGACCAGAACGTGGCGTTAGCCAAAGCCTTCAGGCCGCTACCTCTGCCAGAGATGAAGAAGATGTCCGGCGACCTCTCGGAGAAGAACAAGATCGCCCTGGATACCTACTTCCGCAATCACTTGGACGCGTAACCGGCGTAGCCTTCGGCAGCTACCACTTCGAATTCGCGCCGACGAAAACCGCCCCCAGGATCAGGATCAGGGAGCCCCACCAGATGCCTGCGCGCAACTCCGCCAGGACTACCGGCTTCACGGGCGGGACGAACAGTTCCCACATCCCCTGACCCATAATCAGAGCCCCATAGGCAATCAACAGAAAGCCGATGAAGATCCAGATCGAAATCATCTGCTTTCCATCTCGCTGCATATTCGCTCACTTCCCCCACCCGCCAGGACGATAGGCGGCCGGGTGCTGGTTGGCCTCCTTATCGGCCTGCGCGAAGAAATGCATGGCCGGCCCTTTGGGCGTGATATATTCCTTCACGTTGATGGTAAATTCGATCGCGCCGGCGGCCTGTTGCTTGTTCATGAAGAACGGGTGAACCTGCGCCCGTCGATCTCCGGTGGCCGTCTTCACATTATATTCCGCTATCGCGCCGCGCCACGCGGGAAACCGCGTTGACCAGCTTGCGGAAGGGAATTTCACCGTAGCTATCGAAGCTCAGCCATTCGCCTTCGCGCCAGGTCGAGTAGTACCAGCGCGCCAGCAGCGCGAGATACTCCTGGCGCTCGCGCACGGTGAGTTTTTCGGGCGTGACAGCGGCGAAGGTGTCGCGCAACTGGTGGTCGAGCGAGACTGGTTTGCCTTCGTGTACCTCAAATCCGAAGCGTTGGGGGGTACACCACGCGCCGCCGCGCACGAAACACATCTCAACGGCGTCGCGCGCCAGCGAAGGCGTGATCGCCACGCCGTTCAGCCGGTCCACATCGCGCGCCAGTTCGTCGCGCAGCCGCAGGACATCCTGCACTTTTTCAAAACGCTTGTGCTGCCGCGCGGCATCCTCGAACAGCATCTCCTGGCTCAGGCGGTCGCGCGAGTGCTCAATGGATTCCAACAGTGAGCGACCATCGGTGCGCAGGAATTCGGCGACGCGCCCGATTTCGGTGGCGTACTCCACCGCGCCCACCACCTGCTGGCAGGGGCGGAGGCACATCGCCATCTCGCCATAGATGCAGCCGGGGTGTGCGGGCGAGGGCACCAGGTCTTCCTGGCAGCGGCGCATCTGGAACAGGTCCAGGAACTGCGCCTCGAAGCGCTCGGCGGAAACTCGCGAGTGGAACGGTCCGAAATACAGGCCGGCGGCGCGCGTGAGATGGGTGGTGATGTGGCTGCGCGGGAATTCGTTATTCAGTACCAGTTTCACGTAGGGCGGCATGCGCAGCTTCATCAG
Organism: Candidatus Solibacter sp.; assembly: GCA_025361425.1. Taxonomy (GTDB): domain Bacteria; phylum Acidobacteriota; class Terriglobia; order Bryobacterales; family Bryobacteraceae; genus Solibacter. The sequence continues at coordinate 23,148 of JANYAH010000184.1, forward strand.
GCGCAGGTAGGTATCGGGAAAATGGCGGCGCGCCTGTTGGTAGAAGAGGATGGAAGATTCGAACGCCGACCCGGTCAGGCGGTATTCGATGCGCGCCACGGTGTGCCGCAGGTTGAGCAAGCGCGAGGGCCGCTCGCGCTCCGTGAGCAGGCGACGCAAGCGCCGCCGCAGCACGCCGGTTCGGGAGAGGTAGGGCGCGCCCGTGTTGGCCCAGAGCAGGAAGACCGCGGGCTGATCGGGAAGCGCTTCAATTGCGGCGTCGAGTTGCGCCAGATCGTCGCCGATTTCGATTGCGGTCATCACTGGTACAGGCGGAGATACTGTTCGTGCGTGACTAGGGCGACGTGCGCCACGCCGAGGTTTTCGAGTAAGTGTTCGCGGCGGCCCATCCCCACCAGCGCCGCAGCTATGGCGGGAGTGGAACGCGTGGACTGAATCGCGCGCTGCCCATTGGTCAAGCCGGGCAGCAATTCGGCGACCGGTTTCATGTGTTCGAGCAGCAGGGTCTGCGAGAGCGTGGCGCTGGCGATAGCCGCGATGCCCAGTCGGGATGCCGCTTGCAGGACGCTTGCGGGCTTATCCACGAACGCTTTGACCATCTTCATATTTACGGGACGCTGGATGAAGCAGAAGCGGTGCTCCGGTCCGCATTCTTCGAGAGCGAGCTCGACCATCCGCGGCAGGCTGAGCGCGTCGCGGGATTGCGGGAAGAGATGTAGCGGGTGGTGCCTCCGGTGGTCGCGTACATGGTCGGGACGAGCGCGCGATTGCACGCGCCCTACTCGCTGACAGCTTTCGAATCGATCAAGGCGCGGATTTCGGTGAGAAAATCGGCCACCGATTTCGCTCCCTGGTCGGCGTGCTTACGGTTGCGCACGGCAACCATGCCATTCTCCTGCTCGCGGTCGCCCACTACCAGCATGTACGGGATCTTCTGTAGCTGGGCTTCGCGGATCTTGAGGTTCACCTTCTCATTGCGATCGTCTACGGTGGCGCGGATTCCGGCGTCGTCGAGCTGCTTCCGGATGTCGCGCGCGTACTCCGCCTGGCGATCCGTGATGGGTAGCACGATGGCCTGGATGGGGGCGAGCCACACCGGAAATGCGCCGGCGTAGTGCTCGATCAGGATGCCGAAAAAGCGCTCGATGGAGCCATACAGGGCGCGGTGCACCATCAGCGGCTGGTGGGCTTTGCCGTCTTCGCCGATGTACTCCAGTCCGAACCGGCGGGGCAGGGTGAAATCGAACTGCACGGTGGAAAGCTGCCACTTGCGGCCGATGGCGTCCACCAGTTTGATGTCGATCTTGGGCCCGTAGAAGGCGGCTTCATCGGGGATCACTTTGGCGGCGATCTTCAAC
>JANYAH010000187.1 GCA_025361425.1 Candidatus Solibacter sp.
GGTGCCGCCGCCAGCATGTCCTCTTTGCGCTTGACCAGCGTGGAAGTGTTGTAGCTGGCGGCTTCGAATCCGTGGCCGTGGGTGATGGCGTCAGTGGGGCACGCCTCCACGCAATAGCCGCAAAAGATACAGCGGCTGTAATCGATGTTGTAGACCTTGGCGTAGCGCTCGCCGCCGGATATGCGCGTGGTGGCGGTGTTCTCGGCCGCTTCTATATAGATGCAATTGGCCGGGCACGCCGCGGCGCACAGGAAACACGCCACGCACTTTTCCATCCCGTTGACGTCGCGCTGTAACACGTGGATGCCGCGGAAGCGCTCTTCGAACTTAGGCGGCGCATCGGGATAATCGTCCGTCACCGTGGGCCCCATCATTTCCTTGAAGGTGATGCCCATCCCCTTGGCGATAGCTGCCGCGGTGCCCAGGATCTCTTCGATTTTGTTAGCCATCGGTCTGCTTCCAGTGTAGCGTGGGTCCCGCACGGGAACCTAGTTGCGCGAACCTCAGCCCGCCTTCCACGCCGGGACATTGTCGTCCGCCCGGAACAGGGGGATGCCGGCGGCGGCGCCCAGCGCCTCCATATCCAGCTTGCTCCAACCCTCCATCACCCGCGAGATCTCCCCTTCCGCTTCCACCAGGAACATGGTGGGAACGCTCGAAATTCCGTACGCGTTGCTGGCGGGGAATTCCTCGTCCTCGGAATCCAGCAAAGGGGGGATGGTGATGCCGAAAGTTCTGTTAAATTCGCGCGTGTCTTGGGCGTCGTTCTGCGAGATGGCGCAAATGGCGAGCGTGCCGGAGACGTGCATGCGCTCCAGAAACGGCATGGTCAACTGGCAGACCGGGCAGGTCACTTTGAAAAAGACCACCAGCACCCGGCCGCGGGCGGCGAATTCCGCCAGCGTGCCTTCCCCGCCCTCCAGGCGCGGCAGCCGGAAGCCGGGCGCCCGGGAACCGGCAGAGAGCAGCGGAGGCTGGCGCCGTGAAGCCATATCCTAGATCGACATCGCCGTAAAGCCGCCGTCAACTCTCAGAATCGAGCCGGTGACAAACGAAGACGCCTGGCGCGACGCCAGATACACGGCGGCGCCCACCAATTCGGAACTCTCGCCAAATCGGTTCATGGGCGTATGTCCCATAATGCTGGCCACGCGCTCATCGGTGAGCAGTTTGCGGTTCTGCTCCGCGGGGAAGAATCCGGGCAGAATGGCGTTCACGCGGATGTTGTTCGGCGCCAGTTCGCGCGCCAGAAACTGGGTGATCTGATTGACGCCCGCCTTGGCCACGGCATAGGTGAACACCTTCGACAGCGGCGGTCCCGACGAAGCCGAAGATATGTTGATGATGGAGCCGCCCTTCCCGGCATCGACCATCGCCTTGCCGAAGACCTGGCAGGCCAGAAACACGCTGGTCAGGTCGATATTCAGGATACGCTGCCACTCTTCTTCGGTGATCTCGAAAAATGGTGTACCGGAATTCACGCCGGCGGCATTCACCAGGATGTCCACATGGCCGAAGCGCTTGAGCACATCCGCCAGCGCCTGCTCCAGGCCCGTCTTGCTGGTAGCGTCGCAGCCCAACCCGATGGCTTTAAAACCCAGGGTCTCGATGGAGCGCGCACGCACTTCCGCGCTGCCCTTGCTCACATCCAGAATCGCGATCTCGGCTCCGGCTTGCGCTAAGCCCGTAGCCATCGCCCCAGCCAGCACTCCGCCGCCTCCAATAACCACCGCCACTTGGCCCTTCAGTGAGAAAATTCCCTTATCTGGCATGCCTAGATAGTATCAGACCGCAGTGCCTCAAACTACCCTAAGACTGCCGGAATTGCCGAGCACGCAGCGGCAGGAGCAACTTATGCCACCAGTTCTTTGAGTAGCTGCTGGGCGGCGATTAGGATGGGGTCCCATACCGGCGTGAAGGGCGGCGAGTAAGCCAGGTCCAACTGTTCGAACTCATCCACCCGCATGCCGGTTTGTAGCGCGGTAGCGATCACGTTGACCCTGCCCGCTGCGCCATCCTCGCCGACCACCGACCCACCCACCAGACGACGTGTGGTACGGTCTGCCACCAGTTCCACCATCGTCTTCACACCCTGGTAGTAGCGCGGGCGGGAGTTGGCCTCGATGCGTGCCACCACCGGCGAAAAGCCCTCGGCGCGGGCCTTCACCACCGAAAACCCCGTGGTGGCGAAGCCCATGCCGAAGATGCTGACAATCGAGGTCCCCACGATTCCGGCGAAGCGCTCGCGGGCGCCCGCGGCACAGGCCCCCGCCACGCGACCCGCCTTGTTGGCGGTGGTGCCGAGCGGTATCCAGGTGGGCCGGCCGGTCACCAGGTGGGTGACTTCGGCGCAATCGCCGGCGGCGAACACGCCGCGCAGGTTGGTCTCCATGCGGTCGTCGGTGCGAATGGCGCCGCTCGGTCCAATCTCAATTCCCGCCGCGGCGGCGAGTTCCACATTGGGCGCGAAGCCCGCCGCCAGAACCACCATGTCGCACGGTACGCCGGCCACTTGATCGAGCTCGATCGCGGTTACCGCCACCCCGGTGCGCAGTTCCACGCCGTGGCGCTCCAGTTGCTTTCGGACCGCCGCCGTGAAGCCTTCGTCGTCGCGCAGCAGCGCGTGGGCGGAGCGCTCCAGAATGGTCACTCGCAATCCGTTGCGCCGCAGCGCGTCGGCCGCCTCCACGCCAATGTATCCAGCCCCCACCACCACCGCGCTTTTGGGCCTTCGCTCGCGCAGGAAGCGGCGCATCCGTTCGGCGTCGTCCAGTGTGTATAAAGTGAACACGTGCGGCAGTTGCGCACCCGGCAGATGCGGCATCCCGCCGCGCGCACCGGTGGCGATTACGAGCTTCTCATAGGCCACCTTGGCGCCCGATTCCAGCACCACTTCGCGCCGCGGATGCGAAATCGCGACCACCCGCGCACCGGTGCGCACGTCGATATTCCGTTCCTTCCGGAAGTATTCCGGGGTGTAAGCGATCAGGTCGGCGATCTCGCGGACGCGCCCCTCGACGAAATAGGGCAGGCCGCAAGCGCCGTAGGAGATCACGGGGCCTTTTTCCAGAACGATGATTTCCAGGCGCGGATCAATCCGCCGTGCGCGCGCCGCCGCGCTCAATCCCGCGGCGACGCCTCCGATGACCACCAGTGCCATCGGCGCCTATTCCTCGGTCTTCATCTTGTTCACGAAGTCAAGAATGTCAAAGGTCTTGATCTTGCGGTCGGGGTAGTAGCTGCCGACCGCGTCGCCCTCGTCGGTAAAAATCTCAAAACAGGTGGCCAGGCGAGTCATCACGAGCAGCTCGATATTGCGTTTGTTGAGATTCACCAGCTTGACGTTGCCCCCGGCCTTCTGCATGTTGGTGACGCACATGACCAGCGCGCCGAGACCGGTGCTGTCGATGAAATCCACACCTTCCAGATTGAACACCAGGTTCCGCACATTTGCCGCGGTGAGTTCCGCCACCTTCTCGCGCAAGGCAGTGGCTTCCTTGCCCATCGTGATGCGCCCTTTCATTTCGAGGACAGTGACGCCCTCACGTTCGTGCTGCTCGATTTCGAAAGACATGTAATCTTATGATGACACTCAGACCGGCATCTTCATACCTATCATGGTCTCGACCTGTTCGATTGCCACCATTTCGATGGCGTCCCAAGGGCATCCGTCGAGGAAAGCCCCATCGGGACCTTTACTGACGCACTTCTTGCAGCCGATGCAAAGCGCGGCGTCCACCTCGATGCGGCCGAAAGGCAGGTGATCTTCGTCCGGAACCCAATACATACAGTCGGCCACGGGACAGTAGGGAACGCAGGCCGGAGACCCCGCGCAACCAGTGCAGCATTCGGTGATGACAGCAATTTCCTTGGGCCGCTTCTTACGGGGAGTAGCAATCCCCTCGGACTTCGGCTCCATCTTAACGACGGCCGTTGACATGCAAAGAATTATGACACAACCGGGGTCGAGGTAGGCGCCCAGTGCGCCCACCTGCATAGCCGAACTCCCGATGCCGGTCTCCGCAACAAAGGCCGCCAAATCCCCAAGCCTATTTCTCCAGCTTAAAACTCAGCGTGATATTCGTCTTAAATAGCTTGGAAACCGGACATCCCGTCTTGGCGGTCTGCACCGCCTTTTCGAACGCCTCTTCGCTGGCTCCGGGTACTTTGGCCTTCAACTCCAGATGGCTCTCCGTAATTTCGAAACCGTCGGGCAGTTTCTCGAAGGTAACGGTGCACGCCGTCTCCAGACTCTCCGCTGTCAGTCCCGCCAGACCAAGCTGCGCGGAGAGCGCCATGGTGAAGCAGCCGGCATGCGCGGCAGCCAGCAGTTCCTCGGGGTTTGTCCCCTTCCCCTCTTCAAATCGCGTACCAAAAGAATAGGGCGTGCTCGCAAGCACTCCGCTGGCCGTGGAGATTTTACCTTTCCCCGCCTTCAAATCACCGCTCCAGTGAGCGTTCGCTGTACGTTTCATGACATTCGCCTCTTAAATTGGATTTTGGGACCGGCATCCGGCCCGACACCCTTCCTTGGATGCAGCACAGGTATCCTGGGAAACAAGAGAATTGATTTGTGGCCAACCGCCGGATTGAAGAACATCTCGAAGCGCTCAGCCGCCTGCGCGGAGTTTCCCCCGTTGAAGCCGCCCCCGCCATCCGCCAGGCGCTCCCTCCGCAAGCCGACGCGGGCGTCGGCCGCGGACCGGGGGGTCCGCCCCACAACTTCATAAACCATGCCCTCTAAATCTCCCCTCACCCTGTTCCACCCTCCCGTACGGGCGTGGTTCGACGCCGTCTTCCCCGCCCCCACGCGGCCGCAGCAACTGGGCTGGCCGGCGATCGCGCGCGGCGAATCCACCCTAATCCTCGCCCCCACCGGTACCGGCAAAACCCTCGCCGCCTTTCTGTGGTGCATCAATCGCCTGATGTTCGCCCCCGTTCCGCCGCGCCATGAACGATGCCGCGTGCTATACATTTCGCCCATCAAGGCCCTGGCCATCGATATCGAGCGCAACCTGCGCTCCCCGCTGGTCGGCATCGCCCAGGCCGCCCTTAACCAAGGAGTCGAGTTCCACCAACCGACCATCGCCATCCGCACGGGCGATACCCCCGCCGCCGAGCGCGCCCGCTTCACCCGCCACCCCGCCGATATCCTGATCACCACCCCGGAATCCATCTACCTCCTGCTCACGTCCAACGCCCGCGAAGCGCTGCGCTCCGTCGAGACCGTCGTGCTGGATGAAATCCACGCCCTCGTCCCTACCAAGCGCGGAAGTCACCTCGCGCTCTCCCTCGAACGCCTCGAAGCACTGTGCGGCCGCAAGCTGCAGCGCATCGGACTCTCCGCCACGCAGCGCCCGCTCGACGAAGTCGCCCGCTTCTTAGGCGGCGCCGCAGCCGCCCCCGCCGCCAGGAAGGAGCGCCCCAGCGGCGCCGCCGACGAAATACTCGCCGAATTCGAATCCGCCTCCGCCACCCCCCGTTACCGCGACGTCACCATCGTCGACGCCAACGAGCCCAAGCGCATCGACCTCCGCATTGAGGTCCCGCTCGACGATATGTCGCGCCTCGATCAGCTGGTTGCCCTGCCCAGCGGCCCCGCCTCGCAGGCCCCCATGCGCCCCTCCATCTGGAGCGCCATCCATCCCAAGCTGCTCGAACTTGTCCGCGCCCACACGTCCACGCTCATCTTCGTCAACAGCCGCCGCCTCGCCGAGCGGATCTCCGGCGCCGTCAACGAATTGGCCGGCGATACGCTAGTGCGCGCGCACCACGGCAGCGTGGCCGCCGACCAGCGTAAGGAAATCGAAGACCGCCTAAAGATGGGCACCTTGCGCGGCTTGGTCGCCACGTCGTCTTTGGAACTGGGCATCGACATGGGCGCCATCGATCTCGTGGTGCAGATTGAATCGCCGCCCTCCGTGGCCAGCGGCATGCAGCGCGTCGGTCGCGCCAGCCATCACGTCGGCGGCACCAGCGCGGCCGTCATCTTCCCCAAGTACCGCGGCGATCTGGTGGCCTGCGCCGCCATCACGCGCGCCATGTATGCCGGCAAGGTGGAGTCCGTCCACTACCCGCGCAACCCGCTCGACGTGCTCGCCCAACAGATCGTCGCCATGGTCGCCATGGACCCCTGGGACGCTGGCGCCCTCTTCACCCTTGTTCGCCAGGCCGCGCCCTATGCCGCCCTCACCCGCGGCGTCTTCGATTCTGTCCTCGACATGCTCGCCGGCCGCTACCCGTCCGACGAGTTCGCCGAACTGCGCCCGCGGCTCACCTGGGACCGTATCACCCACCAGCTCACCACGCGCCAGGGCGCGCGCTCTGTCGCCGTCATCAACGGCGGTACCATCCCGGACCGTGGACTGTTCACCGTCTACCTCGCCGGCGCCACCCGGGGCGCGCGTGTGGGCGAGCTGGATGAAGAGATGGTCTTCGAAAGCCGCGCCGGCGACACCATCATCCTGGGCGCCACCACCTGGCGCATCGACCAGATCACACACGACCGCGTCACGGTTACCCCCGCCCCCGGCGAGCCCGGCAAGATGCCCTTCTGGCACGGCGATAGCGCCGGACGGCCTGCCGAGTTCGGCCGCGAGATCGGCGAAATGACGCGCGAACTCCTCGCCATGCCGCGCGCCGCCGCCTTCACGCGATTGGTGGAGCAGCACAGCCTCGATACCAACGCCGCCGAAAACCTGCTGCGCTACCTCGAGGATCAAGCCACCGCCACCGGCCGCGTGCCCAGCGACCGCGACATCGTCATCGAGCGCTGCCGCGACGAGCTCGGCGATTGGCGCGTCTGCGTCCTCACACCCTTCGGCAGCCGCGTCCACGCCCCGTGGTGCATGGCCGTCACCGCTAAACTGCGCGCGGAGCGCGGCGTGGAAGTGGAAACCATGTGGAGCAACGACGGCTTCGTCATCCGCCTTCCCGAAAGCGAAGAGGTGCTGGAAACCGACTGGCTGCTCCCCGCCCCCGCCGAGTTAAAAGACCTCGTTTTGCGCCAGTTGGGCAGCACCTCGCTGTTCGCCGCCAAATTCCGCGAAGCCGCCGCCCGCGCGCTGCTTCTACCGCGCCGACGTCCGGGAATCCGCGCTCCCCTTTGGCAACAGCGCAAGCGCGCCGCGGACCTGCTGGCCGTGGCCGCGCGCTATTCCAGCTTCCCCATGCTGCTGGAAACTTACCGCGAATGCGTCCGCGA
>JANYAH010000264.1 GCA_025361425.1 Candidatus Solibacter sp.
CGGGTGATCTCGACCTTCGAGAGCCACTTCATCTCGAATGGAAGATGGCTCAGTAGAAGGATGTCGACGAACGATTCATGGTTCGAGCAGACGACATAGGGATGCCGGGGATCCTTCGGCGGCGTGCCGGTGACCTCGAACTTCCACAGCGGATTCAACATCTGGTGGGCGACCGCGAGCTTGCGGAACATGAAACCTGCGTAGTACCTGCCCTTGTCGAACGGTGCGGTAACCAGGCGGATCACGGCCACCATCGGGAGCCAGAGCGCCACGACGAGCCCGAGGATGAACCATGCCCACACGGAGAGGATGTCGATTTTGATGCGTTCGACGATGCTGCGGGGCGACGATGCGGTCAGACGGGCGCCGGTTTGATCGTCGCTGATCGGGGGCTCTGTGTCATTGCTCACCGATGGAGCATGGCACGTCAACGACCCTGTGACCATCCGCAGGACTCCGCGGTGGAGCCCTGGCACCGACCGTCGCCGGGCTGACGATCTGCTCAGCTCAGCATCCCTTCAGGAAAATGGGGTAATCTTCAGGATCACTTCAGTCCATCGGGAGCAAACTCGTGGCATGAGACTGCTCGTTGTTGAAGATGAAAAGCGCCTCGCCGCCGCATTGCGCCGTGGTTTGGAGCTTGCCGGGTTTGCGGTCGACATCGCCATGGACGGCAAGCAGGCGCTGTGGCTCGCCGGCGAACACCCCTATGACGCCATTGTCCTCGACATCATGCTGCCGGGTGTCAACGGCTTCCAGGTGTGCGCCGAGCTCCGCGAAAAGGGCAATTGGACGCCGATCCTGATGCTGACCGCCAAGGCGCGCGAAGCCGAGAAAGTGATGGGGCTGGAACTGGGCGCCGACGATTATGTGACCAAACCGTTCGGCACGCGCGAACTGCGCGCGCGCATCAAGGCGCTGTTGAGGCGCTCCGGGGGAGAAGCCGAAGCGGAGTGCTGCCGCTTCGGCGAGGTGGAAGTGGATTTCGCGCGCGGCGAACTGCGCTTGCGAGGGCGGCCGGTGGAACTGACACCGATCGAGTTCAAGCTGCTGGACTGCTTCATTCGTGCACGCGGGCGCGTGCTGAGCCGCGATCAACTGATCACGGCGGCGTGGGGGCACGACACGTTCGCTTCGGCGCGCATTGTGGACAACCATATCGCCAACTTGCGGCGCAAGATCGGGGACGACCCGGCGGAGCCGTGCTACCTGCGCAATGTGCGCGGACTGGGGTACCGGTTCGATGGCTAGAAACTTCTGCTCACCGCGTCTCCGTGGTGAAGGGATTTCCCTCGGGCGAGCGCTGCTAATCGGCATGATGGCGCTGGCACTGGCGGCACAGGGCGATGGAGAACGGCAACTGGAGACGGCGGTATATCGCGAGACGGTGATGGGCGATGTGACGGCGGCAATCGGGATGTACCGCGCCATCCTGGCGCAGACGGGGATCGCGCGGCCGGTAGCGGCGCGCGCGCTGTGGCAACTCGGCCAGTGCCAGGAGAAGCTGGGGCAGCGGCGGGAAGCGCACGCGACGTATGCGCGGGTGGTGCGCGAGTACGCCGCGGAGAGCGGGATCGCGGCGCAGGCGCGGGGCAAACTTGCAGGGTGGAGCGACGCGCTGCCCGGGCCGCGCAATCTGCGTTTCGAAGAGGGCGACCCCGGGAAAACGCCGCCGGGCTGGTTCGTGCCGCAGGTGGAGAAGGTCAGCGGCAGCCTGGCGGAACTGCGCCGCAAGGGTTGCCGGAGCAACGCGGGCTGCGCCGTGGTGATCGCGCCGGCGACCGCGGCCGCACCCGACTCGGTAGGCAACCTGATGCAGAGTTTCCGCGCGGCGGCTTACCGCGGTAAGACCGTGCGGCTGCGCGCCTGGGTGCGCGTGGAGGCCGGAGGACCAGGGGACCGCGCGCAGATGTGGCTGCGCGTGGACCGTCCGAACGGCAAGGTGGGGTTCCTGGAGGATATGGATGGCAGGCCGGTGCGGGCCGCCGAGTGGACGAACTGCGAGATTGTGGCGGAGATAGACAGCGACGCGCAGTTTGTGGATTTCGGAGTAAAATCGATGGGGCGCGCACGGGTTTGGGTAGACGAGGTGTCGTTCGATATCGTGCCGGAAGAACAGGTCAACGCGGTGCGCAACACGATCGCGAGAAATTACGCGCGCACCGACGCCACGCTCACGGCGTTCCGTTTTTCGGGACCAGAGGCAGTGGCCACGGCGCGGACAGCGGCACAGCAGGGCGGCTTCACGCTGGTGGAACTGTGGCGCGACACGTGGACGCGCGGGGACGACGGTTGGAAGCTGACGGAACACGTACGGATATCGCGGGGGTACGAGACCGCTGCGCCAGATCCGGAGACGGTGCGTGCGGTGGCCGAAGATCTGAAGCAGTACGTGGTTCCACTGAACGGGCTGGCGCCATTTCGCGCGTCGGCGGGGTGCGTGGCGATTCATCGGGCCGATCTGCCGGAGGGATCTGGCGAGCAGGTGCTGGCGGCGGCGGGAATCGCGCAGTGGGTTCTGGATTTGCGCCAGGTTCCGGGCGGGAGTGCGCTGGGGCGCTGGCTGGCGGAGCCGCACCTGTTCCATGGGCAGCCGGGTACGTTGGCGAAGAGCTGCGATGCGCTGGTATTTCTGGAAGCGAACCAGGCGCCGACGAACTGAAGGGCCGGTCCGCTGCCGACACCCCGTGGGCTTGCGCCGGTTGGGTGAAGCTGATTTCGTTAGCGGAGAAGCCGGCCGGGCGCGTGCCGGGCCAACAGCGTGCGGCGCGAGGCTTCGGGGAACGGGCCACGCCCGCGAACCGGATTATCGGACAGTCATAGGCTGGGAATTCGAGATAGCATAGAACTCATGCGTACCAATACGACCAGGGAACGACTCGCCAAAGGCGAGGTGGTTTACGGCTGCGGCCTCCAGGTGTATCGGTCTCCCGAGATTGCCCGCGCCTTCGCGGCGGCGGGTTTCGACTATGTCTTCATCGATATGGAGCATGGGTCGTTCAACCTGGAGACCGCGCACGACATGATTGTCGGGTGCAGGTTGGCGGGCATCACGCCCATCGTGCGGGTCGGCGAGTTGCAGTATACGCTGTGCGCCCGATTGCTCGATCAGGGCGCGCAGGGCATCATTTTTCCGCGTGTGGAAGACCCCAGGGTGCTCGAGGAAGCCCTCAGTTGGCTGCGCTTTCCGCCCGTCGGAATTCGCGGCTTCGGCATCAACCAGACCATGGTGGATTACGAAGCGCGCACCATGCCGGAGATCATCGAGCATCAGGACCGCGAGACCCTCTCGGTGGTGCAATTTGAGACCGTGCGCGCGGTGGAACGCGCCGAGGAGTTGCTTTCGCTGAAAGGGCTCGACGTGGTGATGATCGGGCCGGCCGATCTCTCGATCTCCCTCGGCATACCCGGCCAGTTCGATAACCCGCTGCTCATCCGCACCATTGACAAGGTGATTGAACGGTGCAACGCTCACGGCGTGGTGCCGGGCATCCAGACGCGCGGCATCGCGTCGGCAAAGATGTGGGCCGAGCGCGGCATGCGCTTTGTCGGCGTGGCGGCGGAGCACGTGTTCCTCCTGGAGAAGTGCAAGGAAGCCATCGCCACACTGCGGGCGGAGAAGTAAGGGCGTATGGACCGCTTTCCGCTGGGCTACAACACGTACTCCGTTCGCGCCCTGCGCTGGAACGATCTGCAGTTGATCGAGTATGCCAGTTCGTTAAAGCTGGACGCGATTTTCCTGCAGGACTCCACTGACCCCGGCATCAACGATCCGGCCCACTGGAAAGCCGTGAAGGACGCGGCGGCGCGGGCCGGCTTGTGGCTGGGCACCGGCGGGAGCGCCGTCCTGCCCAAGAATGAGAGCGAGTTCCCCCGTTCGGTGAAACTACTCGGCGAGAGCATCAAGCGCGCCGTTGGGATGGGCTCGCCGTTGGTGCGCATGCTGCTGGCGGGGGATCGGGAGCACTTGCCGCCCGGGCCGCCGGCGCAGCATGTCGAAACCATGATCAAGGTGCTGCGCGCGGTGCGCAGCCAAGCGGTGGATGCCGGCGTCAAATTCGCCATCGAGAATCACAAGGACCTACTCTGCTGGGAGACGCGCCAGGTGATCGACGGGGCCGGCAAGGAGTTCGTGGGGTCGTATCTCGATACGGGGAATCCGGTGTTCGTCATGGAGGACCCTATGCAGACGGTGGAGACGCTGGGTCCGGTGGCGGTCATGCTGCACCTTCGCGATTCCGTGGTGTACGAGTCGCGCGGCGGCATCGCCGTGCAATGGGTACCGCTGGGCGAGGGCGTGGTAGATTTCAAGGCGATCGTTGGCAAGGCCAAAGAGGTTTGTCCGCCGCTCGCGGTCTTCATCAAACCCATCACCGGCCGACCGCCGGCGATTCTGCCGGTGTGGGACGCCGAGTTCATGAAGAAGTACCCCGACCTGCGCGCGGCGGACTTTGCGCGCTTCCTCGCGCTGGCCAAAAAGGGCGGCCCCTATGAGCGCCACATGGTGATTGAGGACGTGCCCGGAAAAGCCGCCGCACCTTTGACCGCCGCGCTGACCTACCAGCAGCGCGAGCACATGGAACGCGGCGTGGAGTACGGCAAGAAAGTCCTGGACCTGGGAATTCGCTGGCGCGTGGCATAAGGCTCCGCGTTGCGATTTGCGGGGCAGTTGGGAGGCCGCCCATTCAGCAGACCCGGAAGCCATTGAGGATGCATCGACCAGATTCCCGCCAGGGTTTGGCCCGAGACAAGTCCCCCGCCTTCCCCCTTACTCTAAGTTCAGATTGACGATGCAGTCCTCGCCGGCCTTCACTTTCACTCTGACGTGCACGTTCTTCAGCCTGGCATCGTAGAACCAAGTGCGGTCTGTCAGCGCGCCCAGTTCCGCCACTTCCCGGTAGTGGCGATCCTCAAACTCCACGCTGGACGGCCGCGCCACATGGTGCACCACCCACTGGTAATCGCGATCTTTCTTCGACTCGATCTCCAGGCGCATGATATCCAGTGCGGGAGCCGCGTGTACCTGCGAGTATTCCGCAATGTCGCCCTCCAGTAGGAAAAACTCGCCGCCCAGTTTGGGGAAGTAGTGCAGCGCCATGCCCGCCTCCGCGTCCAAAGGCACAATCGCGCCGTTGCGCGCGAACACCGGCAGGGACTTGCCCTCCACCGTGACGGTGCGCGGTCCCGAGGTCACTTCGTTAGTTTCCAGATTGGTCCAGTTGCCGCGCGGTAGATAGACGCTGCGCTTCTCGCCGGGTTCGTAGAACGGCGCCACCAGCATCTCGTCGCCCAACAGGAATTCGTCCGCGTGAAACGCGCCTTCGCGGTCTTCGGGGAACTGCAAGGGGAGGGGATGCCACAGCGGAAAGCCCCTATCCTGCAGCTCCGCAATGTAGCTGTCGAAGAACGTGTCCAGTTGTTTGCGAAATCCGCTGAGCCCCACCGTTCCGGGCGATACGCGCGCCACCAGCGAGCCCATTTGGCGCGCCCGCGCCTGAAGTTCGGGCGGCGCCGTGTTGTACGCCGCCAGGTTGAACATGGGCGCGATGGCGGCGGACATTCCGCCTTGGACAATGCGCAGCAGCGAGGTCTTAAGCGTGGCCCAACTGCCGAAGCGCTCGCTCGCCACACTCCACGGTTCCGGGTGGTTCCCTTGCAGGTTGTGCTCTTCAAATACTTCCTTCGGCGTCGGGCCGTAGTAGAAGTAGTAATCGATCTCGGGACCCTGAATGCGATAGCGTTGGTCGTCCGTGAAATCGAAGTGGTAGGTGCCCATGCCGGGGTGATACTCGCCGTAGCCGGTGGTTGAGACCAGGAAGGGCGCTTCGGCGCGGACGCTCTTACCGCGCAGGTCGAAGCCCGCGTCGGTCCGCGGCCCCAGCCCGTAAAACGATGCGCCCGGAAGGGCCTGGCGTTCCCAGACCACGCCGCCCGCTTCCGAGCGCGCTTCGCTGAGATCGAGCATGAGCGGCGTGCCATCCAGGCGGCGCACGCCTACTCTCAGGCCCTGCTTCTCGACCGTGACCTCAATGAGGCGTGAGCGCAGGCTCAGTTCGCCGGCGGCGGCATGCGACTCAAAAGCGGTTTGGAGCACGACGGGCTCGTGGGCCGCCTCCGCGCTGGGATGCAGCGGCCCGTTGAGCACTCGCCGGAAATGGAACGTGCTGGGGGTAATCCAGACCAGTTCGGCGCTGCCGCGGTCGAGTTGCAACTCGATCCGGTTGCCGTGCGGCAACACGGCCAGCAGGGTCGCCACCGCGGCCAGCGCCTGCGGGGGCATTACAGGACGACCATTTCGCGCTGGATCTGGCCCGTCACTCGCGCGTCGTTATCGCCGATGAACATATTGATCTCTGAGCGCACGCCGAACTGGGGCAGATAGATGCCCGGCTCCACCGAGAAGCAACTCCACGGCATGACGCGCCGCTCATCGTGGGTCTCAAAATTGTCCATATTCGCGCCGGTGCCGTGCACTTCGATGCCGATTGAGTGCCCCGTGCGGTGCGTGAAATACTCCGCGTAGCCGGCCTTGACGATCACCGCCCGGCAGGCGTCGTCCACTTCGAAACCACGCAAGGTCTCGCCCTGCGAGATGGCGCTCTGCACGCGGGCGATGGCCGCGTCGCGCGCGTCGCGAACCGTGGTAAACACGCGGTGCATCTCGTCGCTCGGGTGGTCGCCGCAGAAGGCCGTCCAGGTGATGTCGTAGTAGACCGCGCCGGGCCGGTCCAGCTTGGCCCACATATCGAGCAGTACCCAATCGCCGGTCTTGATGGGCGAGGTCATCTCCGCGCTGGGCTCGTAGTGAGGATTGCTGGCGTTGGCATTGCAGCCTACGATGGGACCGCTGTCGGTCAGCAGGCCGGCGTCGGCAAAGCCCTGGCGGACGAAATCCTTGACCTCTACTTCCTGCAGCGGGGCGCCATTGCGCGTGCGCTCACGGATGAGTTCGAAGGCGGCGCCGCGCACTTTGTCGACGCGGCGGCCGGCTTCCAGATGGGTTTCGAGCGCGGCCGGACTCCAGCGCGCCTCGAAGATTTGAATGAGTTCCGCGGCCGTCACCACATCCACGCCCAGGCTGCGCACCAGTTCCACCGTGCCCGCGTCCACGATGGCGACGTAAGGCACGGCGCACATCGGGGAATAGGCCATGGCGACGCGCTTCATGCCGGCGGTGAGCTTGCCGAGAGCGGCGAGTTGCTCAGTCCAACTGGAGTAGGCGATCTTCTCGCCCGGCAGGCCGGCGAGCTGGTTGCGCTCGATGCGGTGCTCCATGCCTTTGGGCTCGCCCACGGCGGGGATCATGTAATACCAGCGGCGCGTGGGGCCTTTGCCGGGGGTGAGGCCGAGGATCCGGTAGGCCAGGGGATCCCGCAGGTGGTGATCGAAGAAGAGCCAGCCGTCCAGCTTCTGGTTGCGAAGTTCCTGTTGAATGTCAGCGAGGTTCATAGGGTAACGCCCAAACGCCTTTCCAAATCTTCTTGAGGGACGCCCTCAATCTCTACAACCTTGAGGCGGCTTGTCAAGCCCATCACGATGCGGACCCGCGAACGCGGCACGCCGGCGAATTCCGCGAAGAACCGCACGCACGCATCATTCGCCTTGCCATCCACCGGAGGGGCGGCTAGCGAAAGCTTCCACGCGTCGCCCAGGCGGCCGGCCAGGGCGGAGCGCTTGGCGCGCGGATGCACCTTTACCGTGAGACGCGCCATTCTACTTTGGCCCTCAGGTTGGCGACGCCGGCCGCCACGCGCGTGTCGACCACGTCGAAAGCGATGGTGTCGTCCAGCCAGTCGTGGCTCGAACCATCGGCGTCCTGCGTGGCCACGGTCAGCGTATATTGCTGCGGGGTGAGCCAGCAGGCCAGTTGGAAATCCACTTCGAGTTCGTCCCCCGCCTCCAAATCGCCCAGCGGCATGCGCTCAATGCGCGTGTTGGTGCCGTAGACATCCATACCGATGCGCGTGCGCAACAGGATGCCGACCATGGGGTCGCGCGTGGCCGTATGGAAGCGCGAGCGCACGCGGATGGTGATTGCTTCGCCGCTGGCGATGGAAGTGACCGCCTCGCCTTGGGCATTCAGAATCTCCGCGCTCAGAATTTCGCTGGTGCCATCGCCGTGACGGAAGCTGCCGCGCACGCGATCTTCCTTTTTGTTGCGCGCCTGCTGGCGTTCCAGCACCAGTCCGATATAGCGATTGATCACATCGTTGGGCGTGCCCTGGGCTTCGATGCGGCCGTTGAGCAGGAGGATCGCGCGGTCGGAGAGGGCCTTGACCAGCCCCAGATCGTGCGACACGAACAGCACCATGATCTTGCGCGCGCGCAATTCCTCGAACTTGCGCACGCAGCGATTGGCGAACACGGCATCGCCGACCGCCAGGGCTTCATCCACAATCAAAATTTCGGGATCCACATGGATCGCGGTAGAGAAGGCCAGGCGCACGTACATGCCGCTGGAATACTCTTTGACCGGGCGCTCAATGAACTCGCCGATTTCGGCGAAAGCTTCGATGGAGGGCATGGCCTTGTCGATCTCGGCGCGGCTCAGCCCCATGATTTCGCCATTCAGATAAACGTTCTCGCGGCCGGAGAATTCGGGATTGAAGCCGGCGCCGAGTTCGAGCAGCGCGGCGATGCGCCCGCGCGTCACCACCCGTCCCGTGGTGGGTTGCAGGATGCCGCTGACGATCTGCAGCAGCGTGCTCTTGCCGCAGCCGTTGGGCCCCACCAGGCTCAGCACCTCGCCCTTTTCCACTTCGAAGCCGATGTCTTTGAGCGCCCAGAAATCGCTGTGGTGCGGGCCAGAGCCCGGCAGCAGTTCGCGCAGGCGGTCGCTGGGGCGGCGGTATAAACGATATAGCTTAGAGACGTTCTGAACCAGGACCAACTTTCAGTGTAGTTGACCCGGACGGCACTCGCCGCGCGCAGCTCAGTAACCCTGAGCAATACGGTGCGAGATTTCGCTTGACAACTTTCATATTTCAATTATGATTGAACTATGGAACAATCGCGGGATTGGAAGCTGCCCGACGAGATCGAAGACGATGGCCTCGTCACCACATGAAACAAAAACCGGGACAAGTCACGCGCTATGCCGACATGTTCGCCGCCATGGGGACCGAATCGCGCCTCCGCATCATGCAGCTCCTGCTTTCCGCCCATCCCGACGGGATGGTGGTGGGAGAGATTCAGCAGGAATTGGGAGTATCGGCATCGAACCTGTCGCATCACCTGGACAAACTCAAGAACGAAGAACTGGTTACGGTGACACGGGAAGGCACGTTTTTGCGGTGCACGGCGAACACCAGAACGCTGCAGGAGTTACTCGGCTTCCTCTATGCCGAATGCTGCACGCGGAACCAGGCAGTGAGACCGGAAACCATCGTTGCGATCGACAAATAAGGAATAGGTCATCATGTCAACAGAAAACATCACCGACGTTGTAAGAGAAAAGTACGGACAGGCCGCGTTGCGCGTGGTCGCAGGGGGCTCGAGTTCGTGTTGCGGAGGTGCTCCGACCGACGCCCACTGCGCCGACCCGATCACCAGTAACCTCTATGGGAGCGAACTGGCTGAGTTGCCCGACACCGCTGTTTTGGCCAGCTTGGGCTGCGGCAACCCCACCGCGCTCGCCCAATTGAACCCCGGCGAGATTGTTCTCGATCTCGGCTCTGGCGGCGGCATCGACGTGCTGCTCTCGGCCCGCCGCGTGGGACCGACTGGCAAGGCCTACGGGCTCGACATGACCGATGAAATGCTGGCCCTGGCGAATTCCAACAAAGCGAAGGCAGGCGTGGAAAACGTGGAATTCCTGAAAGGCCGGATCGAGAGCATTCCGCTGCCCGATGCCTCGGTGGACGTGATTATTTCCAATTGCGTCATTAACCTCTCGGCGGATAAGGACCGCGTGCTGGCGGAAGCCTTCCGCGTGCTCAAACCGGGCGGGCGGTTCGCCGTGTCGGATGTGGTGACGCGCGGTGACATTCCGGTCGAAATCCGCCAGCATGTCCTGCTGTGGGTGGGCTGCCTGGCCGGCGCGCTCGACGAAGGCGAGTACCTCGCCAAGTTGTCGGCCGCCGGTTTCGAAGCGGTCGCCGTCGAACCCATCCGCGTCTATCGCGTCGCCGATGCACGGGAATTCCTCTCCGGCAAAGGGCTGGACGTGGACGCGATTGCGCCCCTGGTGGACGAGAAGTTTTTCAGCGCGTTTATCCGCGCGCGCAAACCCGCGGCGGCCGCTCCCTGCTGCGGCTCCCCCTGCTGTGCGTAGGCATTTCTTCCGCGATCTCAGCTGGCACCGAACCCTAAGGAAGGGGCGAACCCTCCCGATCTTAGGAACCACGCAACAATAGCTTCACATCGGCTGCGTGGGCTATGTGGCGCCGGGACTCGGGAGACTGAGAGTTTGCACCACGGCGCGCGCCGCAGCGGGGTTCAGGATAGCGTTCGCCGCCCCAGGTACACTCGCGCTGGTTGGCGAGGAACCAGCCACATTCGCGCTCGCAGGGCCGGCTGATGGAGTGGATGGCGAGCCTCAGACGCGGCGGCGCTCGGGCTTAAGTTTTTGCGGCGTCCCCACCGGCATGTCCTTAGAAATTCTGAGCCCCGCAAATACCACGTAGCGGTGATAGCACCGGCGGCAGCGGCAGATCGGCACACGCCAACGATCCAACAGCAGCTCGAACGGCGAGCGGGCGCGCGAACAGTACACCGCCGTGCTATCGCACTTCGGGCATTGGGCGCCTTCCAGTTGCCGTTCGGCCGGCGCCTCCGCCGTAGGATGGATGAAGCTGTCCCGCCCCACGGGAACTGCCGGTGGGACGCCGGTCTCGCGGGGTGAAAGATTCTTCCCGGTAGCCGCTTCCGCCTGCTGGACGGAGAGCCGTACATGGGGAGCCACAGCAGGCGGCGCGGCCCCCACCAGTAAGGACGCGTTCGCGGCGGCCGGCTGCCGCGCAGGCCGCGTGCTGGCTTCATACTGCCGCAGCAACACGGCGAGCAAGCGGATCTCCGTGGCCACCTGCTGCATCGATGGCGGTGTGCCCTTGAGCGCGAGGCATTTGAGGACCAGGTTCATGGCGACAGTGCGCAGATGGGAAGGCCCCGTACCCGATCCGCGGATACCGATATCCGCCGCCGTGACTGTGGCGGGCGGCGGTATCCCCGTCAGCATCTGGTAGAACAGGTAGCCGAAGGCCTGCACGTCGCGCTCTGCTACCGCCCGATCCCAATACTGGCGCAAAGGCAGCAGGTGAGCGCCCGCTTCCGACATGACGATACTGGAGGCGGTCAGAGTGCCGTAAGCGCGGGCCTCCCGATGAAGGTCGCGCAGTTCCGTGGCAATTTCTTTGGCGTAGCGTAACCCAGCCGCCAGTGAGAGCGGGCCGGAAGCCAACAGATCGGCCAGCGTCTCCGGAGGTCCAGCCGGTCCGGATAGTGAGGAACTCACTGCCAAGTATTTACTCTACATCCCCTCATAGGTGGAGGCAACGTACTTCGTGCCGGCCCCGCGCGCCAGGCTAGCGCTTGAAGCCCATTTCTTCCTTGAAGGCCTCGAGGGAGTTATAGACGATGGGGCAGTAGCAGGCGCGGTCGATTAACTCCCACATGCGGCTGGCGATGGAGCCGTTGCCGCGGACCACGTGGGGGAATTTCTGGCAGCCATCGGGACGCGCGTCGTAGACGGTACACTCATTGCCGCTCAGAAAGACGCAGCCGGTCTTCTTGTCGCGCTGGAGAATCAGGCCCTCTTCCTCACTCTTCACCACGTATTCCGCCATCACGCGGGCGGGCTTGACGCGGAGATACTTGGCGAGGCGCTCGACGTCGCGCTCTGTGACTTTTGCTGTGGCCACGCGGCAGCAGTTGGCACACTGGAGACAATCGATGTGGTCTTCGATATCCTCGGCGATGCGGCGCAGAATGCGGTCCGAGTGATCGAAACTCTTCATGTGCTTGCGGAAGCGTTCGTTCTCCGGGCGCTTTTTCTCGCCCAGCAGCTTGATCTGAATTAGGTCGGTGAGCACTTATAGCCGCTTCGCGACCAGCAGGGTGATATCGTCCGCCTGCGGCGCTCCGGCGGTGAAATCGGTCACGGCTTTGATCACGGCCTGCACAATCTCCGCGGCAGGCAGGGTGCGGTGGGCCTGCAACACTTCGATGAAACGCTCCACGTCGAACTCGTCATAAGCGGTATTGTTGGCCTCCGTGACGCCGTCACTGTACATCACCAGCATGTCGCCCTGGTCCAGGTGGGCGTGCATCTCGCTGTACGGGGCGATGGGGAGAATTCCCAGCACCGGGCCGCCGCCCTGCAGCATTTCGGCGTCGCCGTTGGCGCGCAGCAGAATCGGCGGATTGTGTCCCGCGTTGGCGTAGGCCAGTTCGCCGGTGGCGGCGTTGAGGACGGAGAAGAAGAAGGTGATGAAGCGATTGCTGGGACACGTGGCGCACGTTGCCTTATTGATGCGCGTCATGAAGTGCGCGAGATTGCCGGGATCTTCGGCCAGCACCTGGACGCGCGCCTGGAGGGCCATCATCATTAGCGCGGCCGGCATGCCCTTGCCGGAAACGTCGCCCAGAACGAGGGCCACGCTTCCGTCCGGGTAGGTGAAGAAATCGTAGTAGTCGCCGCCCACCGTGTGGCAGGCCATGTTGAAGCCGGCCAGATCGGCGCCCGGAACATCGGGGGCGGTTTCGGGCAGCATGCGCCCTTGAATCTCCGCGGCCTGGCACAGGTTGCGCGCCATGATGCGCTCCGCCTGTTCCACCTCGGCGAGGCGGGCGTTCTCGATTTTGATGGCCGCGATGTTACCCATCACGGTGACCAGGCTCAGATCGTCCTTGGTGAATTCGCGCAGCACGAAGGGCGAGTCCAGGTAAATCAGGCCGATGATGCGGTCCTTAGTCTGCAAGGGAGCCGCCATCATGGTGTGCACTTTGTGCTCCACGATGCTCATGCGGCCTTTGAAGGCGTCGTCCAGTTGGGCGTCGCGCACCAGAATGGACGAGCGCTCTTTCAGCACGCGATCGCGCACCGCGGTGCTGATGCGGAAGCCGTCTCCCTTGTGGGCGCGGGGGACGAGTTCCTCGCCCTCCAGGATCATGAGCACGCCGCGCTGCGCGTTGACCGCCTGGATGGCCAGGTCCAAAATCACGGGGAACAGTTCGTTCAGCGGCCGGTTCTCGCTGAGTTCCTGACCGGCGCGGATCAACGCCTGCATGGGCGCCGACGCTTTGGGACCGCCGCGCTCAATGACCATGGTCTGGTTGGAGAGCGCGCCCGCCAGGCTGGTAACGACGGTGGACGTGGTGGGCGAACTGGGCTCGCCTTCGAAGACCACTACCCCGGCGGAAATGGCCGCCTCCGCGGGCGCGTACACGATCACAAGATGGCCCGCGGTCACGCGGTCACCGGGCTTGAGAATCAGCCGTGCCTTAAGGGGAATGTTGTTGACGAAGGTGCCGTTCTTGCTGCCCAGGTCCTGCACCGTCCACTCCTCGCCTTCCGCTTCGAACGCGAAGTGCTG
>JANYAH010000271.1 GCA_025361425.1 Candidatus Solibacter sp.
ATCGCGTATGTGCTGGTCAACGGCACTCTGGTGGTCAACCGCGGCGAACTCGTTCCCGGCGTCGCGCCCGGCCGCGGCGTTCTCCGCTGACCGCCTTCCCCCGCACCTTGCGCCAAGCCTGGGCCGAATACTTCGCGCCGGACAACTACCCACGCCACCTGGTGCACGGTCGCCCGCCCAGCGACCCGCCAGGTGGCCGACGGGAAGAAGATGGTCGCCTTCGGTTTCGCGGGCTTGCCGCCAGCCACGCGCTATCATGAAGCAGTCCATGACCACCCTCCGGGCCCTGCTCCGCCAGAACCCTAATTACCGCTACACCTGGATGGCCCAAGTCGTCAGCGAGATCGGCGACTATTTCAACAACATCGCCGTGTTCGCGCTGGTCATGGAAAAGTCCGGATCCGGGCTCGTCGTCACGGGCGTGATGCTGGCGCGGGCCATTCCGGCGGTCCTCGCGGGTCCCGTCGCCGGCGTCCTGCTGGACCGCCTCGACCGCAAGCGGATCATGGTCGTTAGCGACCTCGCGCGCGCCCTCCTCGCCCTCGGCTTCGTCCTCACCATTCATCAGCCCCGGCCTTGGCTGCTTTACACGCTCAGCGCCGGGCTGATGTTCGCGTCCCCGTTTTTCACCGCGGGGCGCGCCGCCATTCTCCCCACCATCGCCACGCCCGACGAACTCCACGCCGCCAACTCGCTGACCCAGACCACCCAGTGGGCCACGCTCACCGCCGGCACGCTCCTGGCAGGCTACACCGCCGCCTGGCTCGGGTACCACTGGGCCTTCGTGCTCAATTCGCTGTCCTTTGTCTTCTCCGCCTGGGCCATCTGGCAGATCTCCGTGCCCGGCGGCTTCCGCGTCAAGCGTGAGCCCACCGCCCTCCCCACCCGCCCCTGGAATGAGTATCGCGCGGGCCTTGCCTACATGGGCAGCGTCCCGCTGATGATGGGCATGGCCATGATCACGGTGGGCTGGAGCCTGGGCGGAGGCGCCGCGCAGATTCTGTTCGCCCTGTTCGGCGAGCAGGTCTTCCACCGCGGCCCCAGCGGCATCGGTTCCATCTGGGGGTTCGCCGGCATCGGCCTGTTGATCGGCGGCGCCATCGGGCACCTCACCGGCCGGCGCCTGAATTTCGCCGGCTACAAGCGCACGGTCACGGTCTCCTATCTCTTGCACGGCGCGGCCTACATGTTGTTCAGCCAGGCGGAATCCTACGCCGCGGCGCTGCTCTTGATGATGTTTTCCCGCGTGGGCATGGCGGTTGTCAGCGTGCTCAACAACGCGCAACTGCTCCGCCATACCCCAAACCACCTCCGCGGGCGCGTCTTCAGCACCATGGAATCCATCCGCTGGAGCGTCATGATTGTGTCCATGGCGGCGGCCGGCATCGCGTCCCAGTACGTCGGCCCGCGCACCATCGGCCTGGTCGCAGGCGCTTTCGGATCGCTCACGGCCGTCGTCTGGGCGTGGATGGATTGGAGCGGGCGCCTCCCGGAGCCCTAGCGGCGGGCTGCGGTTCAATCAACCATCGTTTCGCTCCACCCTCAAATGCCGCCCCCCTTTCCCCACACGCCCCTCAAGATTCCGCTCCCTCCGCCGATATGGGTATCCGGAGGAACCGATTGACTACCACCACCACAACCAACGACCTAGCCACGCAACCGCTCGGCCTGCCCTCCTCCCCACGCCCCATGCGCGTCGTCGCGGCTGAAGACAACCCGGTCTTTCAATCCATGCTCAAGACCATGCTCACCAAGTGGGGCTATCAGCCCTTGATTGCCCGCAGCGGCACCGAAGCCTGGCGCATCCTCCAGTCTGAGGATGCCCCCCGCCTCGCTGTGCTGGATTGGATGATGCCCGGCATGGATGGCGTGGAAATCTGCCGGCGCATCCGCAGCGCCAACCGCGAACCCTATGTCTACATCCTCCTGCTCACCGCCCGCACCGAATCGCAGGACCTCATTGAGGGCATGAACGCCGGCGCCGACGATTACCTTACCAAGCCATTCAACGCTCACGAACTGCGCGTCCGCCTGCACGCCGGTCGCCGCATTCTCGACCTCCAGGAGGAACTGCTCAAAGCCCGCGAAGCCCTCCGCGACCAGGCCACTCACGATGGCCTAACCGGCCTCCTCAACCGCACCAGCATCCTCGAAAAGCTGGACGACGAACTCTCCCGCGCCACCCGCGCCGGCACCCCCGTCTCCGTCCTTATGGCAGACCTCGACCGCTTCAAGTCGATCAACGATACCTTCGGACATCTGGCCGGCGACGCCGTCCTCCGCGAAGCCGCCCACCGCCTCAAATCCGCTGCCCGCCGCTACGATTCCGTGGGCCGTTATGGCGGCGAGGAATTCCTCATCGTGCTCCCCGGCTGCGATGCCACTCAAGCCGCCGTCCAAGCCGAACGCATGCGCGACGCTCTGGGTGCCACGCCTTTCTCCACGCCGTCCCAGCCGGTGGTCGTCACCGTCTCTCTGGGCGTCGCCTCCTCGTCCGAAGGTGCTTCGGAAACCCTCGTCCGCCAAGCCGACACCGCCCTCTATTGGGCCAAAGCGGATGGCCGCAACCGGATCGCACTGCATTCCGCGGAGCCCGGCCATGCCACATGCGGTCGCGCCCTAATGCCGGACGTCTGCTAACCCGTGACTCCCGCTGTTAGCTCGGGGCGCCGCCCTAAACACGCCAGTGTCTTCTCGCACACCGCGCACCCGTCACCTCTCAATTTGACCATTCCCTCCGCCGTCCACTCGCGCTATACTCTCGCTTTCACCCGAGCCCAAACATGCCTTCATCCAATATCTCTCCGGCGGAAGCATTCCTCATCGACCTGGTTCACGATCTTCGTCAAGACCTCGGGAATATCGAGACCAGCGTCTACTGCCTCGGGCTGCTCGGCGTTTCCGCGCAGACTCGCGCCCACGGGTACCTCCGCACCATAGAGCAGCAGTTGGCGCGCGCCGCGGGCCGGCTCTCCGAAGCCGGCGCCATGTTGGCCCGGCTGCGCGCTCAACGCGCCGCGGCCGCTGACATTTTGGACCTCACGAAGTCCACCACTTCCGCCGTCACGTAACGCGGCGGCTTCACCAGAAACTGCGGCTTCCCGTCCCACTTCCCCCGTGCCACCTCTTCCCACAGAGGGGCGTTGATGCCGCGGTCCATCACCACGAATCCATCGGCCCGGTCCATCCACCGCAGGCTCGAAGCTTTGAAGTCTTCGCAGGAAAAATCCACTAGCATCAGGAACACATCCGGCTTCACCAGTTCCACCACGCTGTTGGATTCCACAATCACGTTCTCCCCCTGCGCCAGAATCTTCTTGACCATCCCCGCCGCGCGCGCCAGTTCCCCCGATGGCACCCGCAGCCAGAAAGAGCGCTCCGCTCCCGCCGCCAGGAACCGCCCCGAATCCGCGCCGCTTGCCTCGTATTCCTCCGACAGCGCGAACTCCTCGCCCCCCGCCGGCTCGCACCCGCAGGCCGCCGTCCCGCTGTGGTTCGCGCACACCCCGTTGCCGTACTGCGTGATCTTCAGCGCCGTCCAACGCCGCTCCCTCAGCTTGCGGATCAACCCCGCCACCACGCTGGTCTTGCCGATCTTCCGCGAATGCCCGCCCACCACTACCAGCATCAGTCCTTCCTCTCCAGCTCCGCCAGCCGGCGCTTCATCTCCACCAGCTCCTTGCGCATCTCCGGCACCCGCGCCAGGTTCGCCAGTTGCTCCAGGTGCTGCTTCAGCGGACGCGCCGGCGTCCCCCACACCGTCTGCCCGCTGCGCACAATCTTCGACGTCAGCACCCCGCACCCGGACCCCAGCACCGCTCGCGATTCAATCCGCGCCTTGTCTCCAATTCCCACCTGCCCCCCGATCACCGCGTAATCCTCCACCACCACTCCCCCGGAGAACCCCGTCTGCGCCGCCACCACAACATGCTTACCGATGCGGCAGTTGTGCCCCACGTGTACCATGTTGTCCAACTTGGTCCCCTCGCCGATCGACGTCACCCCCAACGCCGCCCGGTCCACGCACGAATTCGCCCCAATCTCCACGAAGTCCCCGATCTCCACCCGGCCCACCTGCGGAAACTTGTGCCACCGCTCGTTTTCCATCACGTAGCCGAACCCGTCCGCCCCAATCACGCACCCCGAGTGCAGCACGCTCCCCCGTCCGATATCCACGTTGTCGTATACCGTGACATTGGGATGCAGCACGCTTCCTTCGCCCAGCGACACCCGCTTGCCCACTATCGAGCCCGCGTGGATCGCCGTCGCCACCCCGATCCGCGTCTCGTCGCCCACCACTGCGTACGGTCCAATGTACACCAGGGCGCCCATCTCGACATCCTTGCCGACCACCGCCGTGGCGTGTACCCCCGGCGTCAGTTCCACCGTCGGATAGAAGCGGTTCATGGCGCGCGCAAACGCCGTCCGCGGCTCTACCGCGCGGATCACGGTCCGGTATGACGGGGATGGCCACTCCACCGGCACGATCAGGCACCCCGCCGCCGAAGTTCCGGCCGCCGTCGCCGCCTTGCGCGTGCCCACGAAGGCCAAATCGCTCCCCCCGGCCGATTCCAGCGGCGCCACCGCGGTCAGTTCCTTCTCACCGTCGCCTTCGAACGTGGCGCCCAGCCACTCCGCCAATTCGCGAACTCGCATGCAATGATGATAACTCTCCGCCAATCCGCACAGAATCTTTCCCGCCGCTCCGCTTGTTCCGCACCCTGCTTCCAGATACAATCAGGCTCTAAAAGGAGATTTTCTTTCATGTCACGACACTTGATCGATCGTCGTTCTCTGCTTCGAGGCGCCCTTGCGTCCGGCGCCCTCTACAGCCTGGACGCGCTCTTCACTTGCCAGCGAACCAACGCCGCCGCGGTCGGCCCCAATGACAACATCAAGGTCACCAAGGTCGAAGCCTTCGTGCTGAAGAACTCCTGGGTCTTCGTCAAAATCTCGACCGACGCCGGAGTTACCGGCTGGGGCGAGATGCTCAAGGACGATGCCAAAGCCTGTGCCGCCGGCGCTCTGGAGGTCGGCCGCTATCTCGTAGGGCAAGATCCCAATCGCGTAGTCCATCACTGGCAGGCCATTCACCGCGGCTCCTTTTACCGCGGCGGACCCATCAAATCCGCCATCCTCAGCGGCATCGATCAGGCGCTCTGGGATATTAAAGGTAAAGTCTACGGCGTGCCCGTTTACAAGCTTCTCGGCGGCCCCACCCGCGACCGGATCCGCGTGTATGGAACCGTCAGTTCCACCACCGGTGTCAACGCCATGAAGGTCGCTCCGTCCGCTGCCCGCACCGCTTTTAAATACGTCGAAGGCCAGAAGTTTGTCGATGAAGTGACCGAAAGATTCAAGGCCCTCCGCCAAAAATTCGGTTCCGGCGTCGATATCGCCGTCGATTTTCATGGCGCCGTACAGCCAACCACGGCCATCCTGCTCATAAAAGCCCTGGAGCCGTATCAGCCCTGGTTCTACGAAGAAGTGGTTCAGGCCCTCAACGTGGATGTCATGGCCGAGCTGGCGAAGAAGACCCATATCCCGCTCGCCACCGGAGAGCGCATCTTCCTCAAATGGGGATTCAAGGAGATTCTCGAGAAGCGCGCCGCCACCATCGTCCAGCCCGACGTATGTTACGCCGGCGGAATTACCGAGCTCCGCATCATCGCCGGCATGGCCGAGGCCTACTATTCCCCCGTCGCGCCGCATAATCCCAACGGCCCTTGTTCCCTCGCCGCCAGCCTCCAGGTCGCTGCATCCATCCCCAACTTCCTCATCCAGGAACGCGGCGACACCGAGCATCCTCTCCTCGCCAAGCCCCTGCCCCCCGTCAAAAACGGCTACCGCGAACTGCCCACCGAGCCCGGTCTTGGAATCACCATCGACGAAAACAAGCTCATGGCACAGGTCGGCGAGCCGCAAGAGTACCGGACCCACTACGATCCGGACGACGGTTCCGTCGTGGACTGGTAGTACAAACTGCGGACGCCTCCGCTCAACTGATCTGCCTTCAGTTCGACTCCCCGAGACAGACACTGCTAAGGGACCACGCAATAATAACTTTCCAGGCACCGGCGTGGCCGATGTGAAGTTATTATTGCGTGGTTCCTAAGTCAAGGAAACGGAGAATTTCGGTCGTGGACACGTTTCGAAATTGGCGCGCCGACTTGCACGTCTAACCTCTTCGAATCTGACGTGATCGAGTGTAATGCGGCCGAAGTCCTGCCGCTTTTGTGGGGCGGGCAATCTTGCCTGCAGCCGCCTTTCAAGCGGCTTTTGCGAGCCGAGCGCGCCCCTGCGGGCTCCGCGAGCGCCGTCTGTGTCGGCTGCCGTCTGCGTTGGCTGCCTTACGGTCACGTGCCTACTCGCTATTCTCCTTGCCGCGGACCACTAGCCTGTACCCGCGCTCCAGCGCGGTGCTGTCAGAGTGCGGTAAGTGCTGTCGCGGCTCTTGACAGGGAACCCAACGGGTGATACGGTTAGTGCCGAACTAAGGAGTATCGGATCTCAATGTTATACAACCAGAGGCAATTCAGCCGTAGAAAGCTTGTCGTCGGCCTGGCGGGATTGGCCGGAGTATTCAAGATGACAGAGGGCGATGCAGGTGCGCAATCATCCGCGCGGGGCATCAACCGGAACTCGGGGCCGAGCCAACTCAAGATTACCGACATGCGTTCGGTACTGGTGGCGTCAAACTACGACTACCCGATCATCCGCATCGATACCAACCAGGGCGTGTACGGCCTCGGCGAGGCCCGTGATGCCGGTCGCGAGGGCACCGCGCTTGTGCTCAAGCCGCACCTGATCGGAAGAAACCCGCTCTCCATTGAACCGATCCTCGACAGCATTCGGAACTTCTCTAACCACCAACGCATGGGCGGCGGTTACAGCGCCGTTGATATGGCTCTGCACGATATCGCCGGGAAAGTGTATGGCGTGCCGGCATGGCGGCTGATTGGCTCCAAGTACCGCGACAAAATCCGCATCTACTGTGATACCGACCAAAGCAAAGATCCGAAAATCTTCGCTGGGCGCTTGAAGGAGCGCAAGAAGATGGGCTACACGTTTTTTAAGATGGACCTGGGAACCAGTTTGGTGGCGGACCGCCCCGGCGCCATCAACGGCCGCGGATCCGCAACCGAGAAGGGGTTGCAATATCTGTGTGAGTATATTCAAGCCATTCGCGATGAGATCGGCTGGGACGTGCCACTGGCGACCGACCACTTTGGCGCCCTGACGGTGAACGACAGTATTCGTTATGCGCGCGCTTTCGAGCGCTATGACCTGGCCTGGGCCGAGGACATGATACAGGTCGGCCACCTCGGAGCCGGTGGCGACGCCCCCAAGAACTGGCGAGGATACAAGGAACTGAAGGAAGCCACGACCACGCCGATTTGTACCGGTGAAAGTCTTTTCGGACTGGAAGAGGGCTTCCGGGATCTGATCGACAACCAAGCCGTGGACATTATCCATCCGGATCCCTTGACGTCGGGAGCTATCCGCGAAACCAAGCGCATTGCCGATTACGCCTCCATGCACGGCATTGAGACGGCCATTCACTTCGCCGGCTCGCCGGTCGGATGCATGGCCTGCGTGCACATGGCGGCTACGCTGAAAGACATGTTGGCGATGGAAAATCACGCGGTCGATATTCCGTGGTGGAATAGCCTGGTAAGTGGACCATCCAAGCCGATCGTCAATCAAGGCTTCATCGCCGTGCCGGACACACCCGGACTGGGCGTGGAACTGAACGAGGAAGTAGTCAAGGAGCACACCCGTAAGGGGGGGTACTTCGCTCCCACCCCTCAGTACGACGACTACATTCTCGACAGCTTCCGCATCGGCGGCCCTTACCCGCATTTGGATGGGAACGGAAAGCCGGTCGTCAGCCGGTAGCAAAGGTTACAAAAGGAAAAGGCTCGCTCTACTCGGCCTTCTATGCTCAGGCCAACGATGCGCGAAGACGGCGGAATTTCGTCGTCGTTCCGTTGAACCAGCCCCTGCCCGCGCAATAGGCTTATCATACGAATTCATGCCCATCGATCCATCGGCGGTCCTCGCCCCCACCGCTGTCGTCTCCCCCGATGCCGTAATCGGCCCCAATGTGCGAATCGGCGAATTCTGCATCGTCGAGCCCGAGACCATCATCGGCGCCCACTGTGTCCTCCAGCCCTACGTCTATATCAAACGCTGGACCACCCTCGGCGAGCGCAACGAAATCGGCGCGGGCACC
>JANYAH010000294.1 GCA_025361425.1 Candidatus Solibacter sp.
CGGCCGGTGATGCGTTGGGCGGCGCATCGCAGGCCGAAATCGACATCCTCCAGATAGGATTCGAAGGATTCCTCGAGCAGGCCGACCCGGCGGAAAACTTCGGCGCGGTAGAGGACGGCCGTCCATGGCGGCGAGGCGATGTCGCACGGTTGGTCGAAGGGTGGAGCATCGGGGTGGCCGGCGCCGCCGCGCCAAGTGGTGGCGCCCCGACAGGTCAGGTCAAAGGTTCCATCCAGCAGGCCGGAGGGGCTCAGAATCTTGCCGGTGGCGAAAGGGGCGTTAACGGCGGCGAGCTTTTCCAGGTAGTCGGGGGCAAGAGAGACGTCGGTGTTGAAGATCGCCAGCAACGGGTGGCTGGCTTCAAGTATGCCGCGGTTGACGGCGGCGGCGAAACCGGCATTGCGGCCCATGGCGATTACGCGGGCGCCGCGGGCGCGCGCCAGGTCGGGCGCGCCATCGGTGGAGCCGTTGTCGATGATCAGCAGTTCGGCGGCGGGGCGGGATTGCGCAGCCAGCGTGTCGAGAAGGCGCGCCAACAGGTCGCGGCCATTCCACACGGGCACAATGGCGCTGATGTTCATCGGAAGAAGCGCTTCTTGAACAGGAGCACAAGATTTTGCACACCGTCGCCCCACAGATTGAGCTTGGTCTCGCCGACGCGCGAAGTGTACATAATCGAAATCTCGCCGAAGCGAATCCGCGAATCGCGCAAGGCCTCGATCTTGATTTCTTCGCTGAAGCCCATGCCGTCGGATTCCAGCTTCATGTCCTTGAGGATAGAGCGGCGGAAAACCCACATGCCGGATTGCGAATCGCGCACCCAGCGGAAAAAGAGAAGGGACAGGGCCAGGGAGAGGCCGAGGTTGCCAATCTCGTTAATCAGGCTCATCCCGCGGCGGTCGCGGACGGGGAAACGCGAGGCGTTCAGGAAATCGACTCCCAGGTGAAGAAAGGCCTCGATCAGGTAAGAGATGGCGTCGACCGGGTAGCTGTGGTCGCCGTCGAGGGTGATGATGAGGTCGCTGGTGGCCGCGGCGAATCCGCGTTTGTAGCTGCGGCCATATCCGCGGACCTGTTCGCGCACCACCTTGGCGCCCAGCGCGGCAGCCACCTCGCTGGTGCGGTCGGTGGAGTTGTTGTCGACGACGATCACCTCATCGACGAAGTCCGGCATGGCTCGCAGGACCTTCTCGATGCCCTGCTCCTCGTTAAGGCAGGGGATGATGACGGTGATGGTGAGGGACTTATACATGGGTCCGTCTTTTTTCGCTGGTCCCGCGTCTGGCTATCATGGGTTCTATGAAGCGGCTTGCGCTCCTTTTCTCCTGCTCGGCGGCGCTGGTGTGCGCGGCGGATCTGGCCAACGTGCACACAGTGTACCTGCTTAAGATGGCCAAGGGGCTAGACCAATTTCTGGCCAATCGCCTCACCTCGGACCACGTCTTCCAGATCGTCACCGACCCGAAACTGGCCGATGCCGTGTTCACGGACCAGATTGGCGAAGGTTTCCAGATGAAACTGGAAGAGTTCTTCCCTACGCCGGAAAGCGAGAAGCCGGCGCCGCCTCCGAAGCCGGAGAAGACCGGGGAGGAAGTTAACCCGTTGATGGGCGATACGGTGAACAAGCTGTCGAACCCGGCATCGAATTCGTCGTTCGGGCGCGCCAAGGGCACCGTCTTCCTGGTGGACGCCAAGTCGCGGCAGGTGGTCTGGTCGGTATACCAGCCTGCAAAGGGTGGGACTCCGAAAGAAATGGATCGCACGGCCAACGACATTGTAAGCCGCCTCAAGCGCCAGCTGAACCCCAAAGTGAAGTAAGGCCGGCGGTGGGGCGGACCCCCTGGTCCGCGGCCGACGCCTCCGTCGGGCTCTTGCGCTTTGCAAGGTGTCGATGCCATAGTGCGGGAGGCGGGACGGGGGCGTCCCGCGCGTACCAGGCGGTCCGCCCCACCTTTTCGACCCGATTCGCAGCATCGCGAAAAGTTATTGGCATTAGGCGTTTCCGCCTGCCAACCGAAGCCCCCATAACCCTTCACGCCCGCTTCTCCTTCACCAGGTCGCGGTAGCTTTCCACCAGGCGTCGTGTGATGGCGGCCATGTCCCATTGGGCTTCCACTTCGGCGCGGGCGCGTTCCGCCATGGCGGCAGCACGCTCGGGGTCGCGCAGGAGGGCGATCGCGCGGGCGGCGAATTCGCCCCGGTCGTCGGCGAGGGCGCAGAAATCGCCGTCATGCACGGCCAGCCCTTCGGCTCCCACTTTAGTGGATACCACCGGGATGCCCGCGGCGAACGCCTCCAACAACTTCACGCGCACTCCAGAGCCGCTGAGAATCGGGCAGACGAAGATGGCATAGCGCGCCAGGGCTTCACGGACGTCCGCCACGCAGCCGAGCATCTGCACGTGGGCGGCGTGATCGGCGTAGGTGTGTTCGGGCGGCGGATCGCTACCGGCGATGACGAGTTTCGCGCCGGGTTCCTGGGCCAGGATCAAAGGCAGCACCTGGCGGATGAACCACTCTACGGCGACGCGGTTGGGGTCATGGCGCCAACTGCCGACGAAGAGCATGGTCAGGGGCTCGCGGCCGCGGGGGCGGAACGCATAGCGGCCGCTATCGATTCCGGCGCGCAGACCGGCGCGCATGCGCGCAGCCAGTTCGGGGCGGAAGCTGAGCAGATAATCGCGGTTCGCGGGGGTGCAGACCTGCACCTGGTCGAAGGCGGGAAGCACGCCCAGCTCATAGCGCAGGGCGCGCAGATATTCGATGCGCGCCTTCATCTCAGCGAAGACGCCGACCATGTGGCCGAGGCCGCGCCCGATGGATTGGAAGTAGACGTCGTGCTCAAAGAGTGCCGTGGCGATGCGGCCAAACTCGCCGCGGTACTGCGCCATGGGGGTGTACTCGAGTTGCAGTAGATCGATCTGGCGGCAATAGAGCTGGCGGTGGATGAGCCATTCCAGATCGCCATTGGCAAACTCGCGAACGGCATGCGGTTCCAAGGAGCCCATGCCTTTCGGACGCCCGCTGGGCCGCACCAGCCACTCGGCGGAGGCGCAGAAGGTGCGCAGTTCCTGGTTGTCCGCTTCCTGGGAGGGCCAGTCCAGGAGTTCGAGGACGTGCACTTCGGCGAGCTTGGCCATCTCGCGCAGCGTCTGGTACATGAAGACGCCGCCGCCGTGGACGGGCGGGCAGATGGGGTAGGGCGAGACGAACAGGACGCGCAGACGGTTGGGGGCGGGCTCCATGGCGGCGAAGCGATCGCGGAAGTAGCCGCCGAGCGGGCGTTTGAAGGCTTCGGTGTCGCTGATGGCGGCCAGAGCCAGCGCGCGGCGGCGCGAGCGCAGGGCTTGCGGAAGCTGCTTGAAGGCCCACCAGAGTGCGGCGAGGTTGGGGCGCAGAGGGACCTCGCCGAACACCACGGCGAGAACGGCGCCGGCCCAGGCGAAGAAGAAATGCGACGCCAGGCGCGGCCACTCGTGAATATTCTTCCAGCAGAAAAGGACGTAGTTTTTCTTGAGGACGGCCTGGATGTGGTCCTGGGTGAACGTCTTGCCGATAGTGCCCCGGTGCTCGTGGAATACGATGCTGCGGGGCTGGTAAAGCACCTTCCAGCCGCGCTTCCAGGCCATGTAGCTGAGGTCGGTGTCTTCCAGGTAGAAGGGTTCAAGCAGGGGGTCGAATCCGCCGAGTTCGAGGAACTTGGAGCGGTCGAAGGCGCAACTCCCGCCGCCGCCGTAGAAGCAGGGGAAGAGGTCGCCGATTGCGCCGTCGATGCGGTGGCGGACGCGCAGGCTGCCATCCTGCCACCAGCCCTGGGTGAGGCCGGTTTCCTCGCGGACCTTGGTTGGGTCGGTGAAAAAGATCTGGCAGGAGACGGCGAAGACTGCGGAGTCGCCGAAGCCTTCCAGTAGGGGCGCCAGGAAATCGGCAGCCACGCGCATGTCGCTATTCAGCAGCACGACGATGTCGTTTTTGGCGGCGCGGAAGCCGGCATTAGAGCCGCCGCCGAAGCCCAGGTTTTCAGGCAGGGCGAGGACGCTGACTTCAGGGAAGGTGGCGCGCAGGAATTCGGCGCTGCCATCGGTAGAACCATTGTCCACCACCAGGATCTGGTTGGCGGGGTTCCCGGCGAGAGCGCTGCGGATGCTCGGGATGTATTTCGCGAGCAGATCTTTCCCGTTCCAGTTGGGGATGACGACAGTAGCGGCGGTGTTGCCGGCTTGGCGCAGCGGGGGAAGCGCGGCGGAACGGCGGGTGAAGAGCTGAACGAAAAATAGGGCGAGGAAGCTGACGGCCATGAGGAATGGCGAGATCAGGAGCAGCGGCAGCGCGCGGATGAGGCGTTTCAGGAAGGCCATGTCAAAGCGCGGGGCCGAGGCCCACTTTGCGGCCCAGCTTGACCCATCGGGAGGCGCGCACCATGTTGAGCTGGTCTTCGAGTTGGCGTTTCTCCTGCTCCAACCGGAGCGCCCAGACGGCGCGGTCCTGCATGTCCTTTTCGGTCTGCTCCAGGGTAGCGGCGGCTTTGGCCAGCTCATCGGCGATGTTACGGATTTCGGCGGTGAGGCGGGTTTCGGTGTCAAGCGCCCATTGGGTTTTTTCGCGGCCCTCTTGCTCCAGGGCGGCAATTTTGGCGTTGTAAGCGGCAACCACTTGGCGCGCGTTTTCCTGATCGCGCGCGAGTTCCTGCTGAAGTTCGTCGATGCGTCCGCCGCGGGCGCCGACAGCGGCGTTTAACTCCTCCGCCCAACGGTTGCTGCGCTCCAGCCCTTCTTTCTGCTCGTGGAACATCAGAAGCAGCTTCTGGTGCTCGCGGTCGAATTCGGCGAGCCATTGGTCCTTGGTGGTGAGTTCACCCACGAGCTTGGCGATATGGCGCTCGCGTTCGCGAAGAACGTTGGCGACGCGCGGCACGTAAAGAAAAGTCGGATTGCCGATCTGCGGGCGGTGGGCGCAGACGGCGAGGAAGAAATGGCTCTCATCGGGGAGGGGATCGGCGCTATCCACACGGGCTTCCACCGTGTGGCCGGGCTCATGCGGCTGGAACGTGACGCCTTCGATATGGTTTTCCAGGAACATGGAGACGTACGGGAAGAATTGCTTGAGCTCGCGGGTGAATTCGTCGAAATCGAATTCGTGAACGTGGAACGGGTTGGCGCCCTCGGCGCCGCGCGATTCGGTGTAGTAGAGCCGGTTGGGCGTGGAGACAATCAACTGGCCGGCGGGAGCCAGGACGCGCCGGACTTCCCGGAGAAAATCCCGCCAGTTTTCCAGGTGCTCGATGACTTCGAAGGCGACCACCAGATCGAAGGCGCCGTCGGCGTAGGGCAGTGCGGTGCAAGACGCCTGTTCGAAGGCTAGATTGGGAATCGGGTAGTGCGCGCGGGCGTATTCGACGGCTTCGGGCGCGATATCGATGGCAAAGACGCTTTCGGCCACATTGGCGAGTTCGGCGGAGCCATAGCCGGCGCCGCAGCCGGCATCGAGGACGCGCTTGGCGCGGGCCAGGCGCACGGCGAAGTGGTAGCGGGCCATGTGCTCGTTGAGCAGGTCGATATCGACCTCGCCGGGGATGAGGCGTTCGCCGGTGAACTCAGCCAAGGGGATTCTCCTGTTGGCGCTCGGTGCGGATGCGCGCGTTGACTTCGACGCGGCACGGCAGGC
The DNA here is from genome assembly GCA_025361425.1 of Candidatus Solibacter sp. GTDB lineage: Bacteria > Acidobacteriota > Terriglobia > Bryobacterales > Bryobacteraceae > Solibacter. The sequence goes on from JANYAH010000294.1 coordinate 5,664, forward strand.
GGAGGTAGCCGTAGATCTGGGCTTCGGAGCGGCCCATTTGCAGGGTGATGGCGTTATCGATCCAATCGCACATCTGGTAACCCATGAGGGTGCCGTCGGCAATCGCCGGGGAGAAAGAGAAGGAGGCCGGATAGAGTTCGGGCAGATCCAGGTAGAAATCCACGGTAGTGACGTCGCCGGCCTGAAGGGCGGCAAGTTCGTAGCCTTCGCGCGCGGTATTGGTGCCGGAGAAATCCATGCCGAGCTGGTTGCGCAGCATGAAGCCGACGATGGGCAGGGCGACGTCGGCGGTGGCGCGCACGCTGATGCGCACCAGAATGCGCGAACTGGGTTCCAGGATGGGGAGGCTGCGACCCTGCTCATCCAGCACGGCGATACCGATGATTTGGGCGCGGCCATCGCCGAAACGGTGATCGATATTGGGGATGATTTCGACGATTTCGGGGGCCTGCATCGGTCCGGCGCGGCGGGGTTGCGGATCGGCGACCGATTTGAGAAGCAGATAGGTGGAATCCTTTTCGGTCATGGCGGCGAGGTATTTGGAGACCACGCGGTCGGGTTCGCCGACATCGATCATGCGGCCGTGATCCAGCCAGAGCACGCGGTCGCCAATGGCCTTGACGTCGCTGACGGCGTGGGAGACGAAGAGAATCGTGATGCCGCGCTGGCGCAGCTCGTGGACCTTGCGCATGCAGCGCTGGCGAAAGTAAATGTCGCCCACCGCCAGGGCTTCATCCACCAGCAGGATTTCGGGATCGACATTGATGGCCACGGCGAAGGCGAGGCGCACCACCATGCCGCTGGAGTAGGTCTTGACGGGCTGATTGATGAAGTCGCCGATTTCGGCGAAGGCGGCGATGTCTTTGTAGCGCTGGTCGATCTGGCGGGTGGTGAGCCCCAGGATGGAGCCGTTGAGGTAGACGTTATCGCGGCCGCTGAATTCGGGGTTGAAGCCGGCGCCGAGTTCGAGCAGGGCGGAAACCCGTCCGTGGACACCGACCGTGCCGGAAGTGGGATGAAGAATCCCGGCGACCATCTGTAAAAGAGTGCTTTTACCTGAGCCGTTTTCGCCGATAACGCAGAAAGTTTCGCCGCGGTTGACCTGGAAGCTGACGTCGTGGAGCGCCCAGAAATCCTGGTGGCGCTTCAGACGATTGAGGGACAGCAACTCCTTGAGGCGGTCGCCCGGCGCGTCATAGATCGCGTAGCTTTTCGAAACACCCTGGAATTCAACGGCGTTCACGGTTGAGAAATCGAAAGACTAGTGTAGCGCGGGGGCCGCTACTCGCGCGGGGCCGGGAGCCAGGGACAGATTGCCGAGGGGCCTGGGGAAAAAGAAAAGGGCGACCACCGACCCCTGGGACTAGCGTGCCTGCGAATCGGAAGGACGAGCGGTTCAATGACCGCGGCGCCCATACCCAGCAATGGGTATTCAGCGCGTCAGGATTCGCAGCGGGTCCGATGAGGAAGCCGGGAGCCGCCCATCTGATGAACTGGTTCTATGAACTTCCTCCTTTATGAATGGTTCCTCCCTTCTGGAGGATCCGGACCCCCTACAGACAATCGGGTCCGCCAACCTCAATATGCGCCGGCCGGGGCGGGATGTCAATACGGCAATTTTTGGGCCGAATGCCCCAAGAGTGACGTTATCCACTTCCGGTAAACTATGGCAGGGTATAGCTCGGCGCATCCCGCTAAACGATGTGCAGGTCCTTCGGCGTGGAGGTGAGGGTCTCGCAGCCGGTTTCAGTGACCACCACGGTATCTTCGATGCGCACGCCGCCGAAGCCCTGAATGTAGGCGCCGGGTTCGATGGTGATCGCCATACCAGGGCGCAGGCGGTGGCGATCGCGCTTGCCGAGGCGGGGCGGCTCGTGGATCTCCAGGCCCAGGCCATGGCCGGTGGAGTGGATGAAACAATGGTCCAGGCCAAAGCCAGCCAATACGCGGCGTGCGGCGGCATCGACGCTGACCGAGGTCACGCCGGGGCGAACCGCGTCGATGGCGGCGAGTTGCGCCTCCAGGACGGCACGGTACATGCGTTTCACTTTAGCGCTGGGGTTGCCCACCGAGAGCATGCGGGTCATGTCGCTGGCGTAGCCGTCTTGAAAGGCTCCCATGTCCACCACCACGAGGTCGCCCGGTGTCAGGCGTGCGGCGGTGGGTTGCGCGTGGGGCAGGGCGGAGCGGACGCCAGCGGCCACGATGGTTTCGAATGCGGGCTTTTCGGCGCCGAGACGACGCATGCGGTATTCCAGCTCGGCGGCCAGATCGCGTTCGCGGATGCCCGGTTTGACGCGGGCGATGGTCTGCTCGAAGGCTCGGGAGTTGGTCTCCACGCTGCGGCGGATGAGGGCGAGTTCGGCGGCGGATTTCACCATGCGCAGCTCTTCGACCAAGCCGGTGACGGGTTCGAGCGATGCGCGCAAGGGAAGGCGCGACTTGATGGATTCGAACGTGTCGCAGGTCATGCGGGCTGGCTCGTAGCCAATCCGCTTGACGCCGAGTTTGCTCAGAGTGGCCAGCAGGTCCAGTACCAGCGGCCCTTTGCAGATGCGGATCTTGCAAGTGGATTCCTGCGCGGCCTGTATCCGGTAGCGCGGGTCCGTGAACAGCGTGCTCCGCCCGGGAAGAATCAGCAGAACGCCGCTGCTGCCGGTGAAGCCGGAAAGATAGCGCAGGTTGGGACTGAAGGCCACCAGCAGGCAATCCAGCTTGTGGCCGGGTAGCGTAGCGGCAACGGCCTGCCGGCGATGTTCGTATTGGTTATCTTCCACTATGCAATTCCCTGGCGAGGATCTGGGCACGCTCGGCCAGGGCGTCTGCCTGGCGCATGTCGTTGCGTCTCTCGGCTTCTTCGGAGAGCGCGAGGAAATTCCGGATGGTAGCGGCCACGTTTTGCTGGGTGCCGGTCAACTGGCGGCGTGCCAACTGGTCGAGAATCTGATTCACCTCACGACGGCGGGCCTGCGCGCGATCCTGGAGTCGCTTCAACTCGGCGGCCGGGACAATTTCCTGGACGGTGTCGCGCGGCTCCGGCGGCGCGGTGGCGGCAGCGGGCGGGCTGCTGGGTTGGCTGGCGGCCGGGTTGCCGCGACGCGGGCGGGCCGGGGCTGCGGCCGGTGGCGGCTCCGGCGGTGGGGCTTCGGTGGCGAGGGCCGCGGGGTCCACAGGCTGCGCCTTGGGCAGCTCGATACGGGTCTGCGGGATAGAGAGCGGAGGCGGAGGCGGCGCGGGTGCGGGTGTGGCGACGGATTTGGGCGCCGCCGGCGGAACGGCGGATTTAACAGGCTTGCCGCGCAGCGTGCAGCCGGCAAGCAGGATGCCGAGAAGAGCGGTGAAGAGTGCAGTGGTTTTCATGGATCACACCGCGATGGGCAGACGGATCAGGAAAGTGGTGCCTTTTCCCGGCTCGCTGGTGAAATCGATTGTACCATCGTGAAGTTGTACGATCCGGAAGGTCATGGCCAGACCAATTCCCGAACCTTCCTTTTTCGTGCTGAAGTAGAGGCGAAAAATTTTATCGTGCAGCTCCGGAGGGATGCCCGCGCCGGTGTCGGAGATGCGCAGCTCCACGGTGTCCTTGCCGGCCGAGGCTTCGAAGCCCAGTTCGCCGCCTTCGGGCATGGCCTGCATCGCGTTGACCACCAGGTTGAGCACGGCCTGTTTGAGCAGATCGCGATCCACGCGCACCTCGACGCCATCGGCTTCCTGACGGACGGACACCTGGATGTTGGCGGCAGCGGTCTGCGGGCGCGCCAGATCGACGATCTCGCGGACCAGTTCCTGCACGGGGACGGTGTCCAACTGCAACTCGACGGGGCGGGTGAAATCGAGGAAGGTGCGCACCACGCGGTCCAGACGGAGAATTTCGCGGGAGATGATTTCCATATGCTCGGCGACATCGGTATCGCCGTGGGAGAGTTTGGAGCGCGCCACTTCGACATGCAGCAGGATGGCGTTGAGTGGGTTCTTGACCTCGTGAGCGACCCCGCTGGAGATGCGGCTGATGGCGGAGAGGCGGTCGGCGGTCTGGAGTTCGCGGTTGATCTTGCGCTGCGCTTCGGGGTCGCGCAGGCGCACCAGGATTCCGCTGGCGGCGGCGCGCTCGCCGGGAACGTTTTCGAGCACGTCCACGGAAAGCAGCACGAGGGCGGGGCCGGCAGGAGTTTGGCCCCCTGCGGCGAGAGGAACGCGGCGATTGCGGATGGCGCGGCCGGTTTCGGAGGATTGCGCCACCAGAAGGCCCAGCATGGTGGAGAGCGGGAAGACCTCTGATACCGTTTGCCCGGCAAGATCGGAGCGTGCGCGGCCCAGAAGTTTCTCGACGGAGCCGGAGGCGAAGACCAGATGAGATTTGCGATTGAAGATGAAGACGGCGTCTTCCAGATCCTGCAGGAGGTGGTCGATGTTGCCGCGCAGGTCGGAGACTTCGAATTGGGCTCCGCGCAGGCGCTGGCCGAGGAGATTGACTTTGGAGGCCATCATCGAGAGTTCGCCGTCGTCGGCCCTCTGCGCGGTCAGGTTTTCGGGCTCATATTCGCCGCTGGTCGCCAGGTCGAGCATGTGTCCGAGGTGGCCGAGCGCACGGAAAAGGGCCATGGAGAAAAGGAACGTCAACAGGACGGCGCCGGTCACGGAAAGAATGGCGACTTGCCCCTTTTGATAGAGCGTGTCCTTGAGCGAGGGGCGGATGAGCGCGGGGTAGATGACGACGCGCACATAGATCGTGGCCCCGCTCCTCGGGCCCACCGGGTCCTCCAGTATGTAGTAGCGCCGGTCCTTGAACAGCAGCACGTTCAACTTCTCAAACCAACTGCGCTGGCGCACCAGAGTACTGAAATCCGGGTGGTAAGTTGTGCTGCCGATGCGGCTCTCCAGCGTGCTGGCCAGCACTTCGTGATTCACCGCCGACACCACGTCGATGGACAGAACCCCGTTCGGCGAGCGCAGCAGATTCAGAAGGCTGCCTTTGAGGTCCGGGTCGCGCAGAGCATCGTGCAGCACCACGTCGCGCCGCCGATTAAGCGTGTCGATGACCGTGTACTTGGCCACATCCTTGATGACTTCGGCGCGTTCGAAGGTAGCTTGCAACTCCAGTTGCATGAAGCCGACAAGATCCACGCCGGAGACCAGCGTGACGAATACGGTGGCCAGCAGCACAGAGCCGAGCGTCACCTTGGTCTGCAGCGTCATGAACTCACCCGATGGCGAGGAGCAGTTTGCCTGCGGTCTTACGGGATTCCAAATCGCGGTGCGCCGCGGCGGCATCGGCCAGCGGATAGGTGCGATCGATGCGCAGGCGGAGCTTGCCGGCGTCGACCGCGTCCAGTACTTCGCCGGCGCGCCAGAGGAGTTCCTCGCGCGTCAGCACGTAATGGCCAAGGCTGGGGCGGGTGAGGAACAACGAGCCTTTGCTATTGAGAATGGCCGGGTCGAAGGCTGGTACAGGGCCGCTGGATTGACCGAAGAGCGCCAGCGTGCCGCGCGGACGCAGCGCATTGAGGCTTTTCTCAAACGTGGTCTTACCGACGGAATCGTAGACCACGTCGACGCCGCGACCGCCGGTGAGGCGGCGGGCTTCAACGTCGAACTCCTGCTCGGTATAAAGGATGATTTCGTCGGCGCCGGCGTCGCGCGCGATTTGCGCCTTCTCCGCCGTGGAAACGGTGCCGAACACACGGGCGCCCAGGTTCTTGGCCAGTTGCACGATCAATCCGCCGGCGCCGCCCGCGGCTGCGTGTACCAGGCAGGTGTCGCCGGCTTTCAGCGGAAACGTGGAATGCGTGAGATAGTGTGCGGTCATGCCTTGGAGCATGGCGGCGGCCGCGGTGTGGAAATCGACGTGTCGGGGAATTTTAACTAGTTGGGCGGCGGGTACGACGGCGTATTCGGCGTAGGAACCGCGGGCCATGGCATAGGCCACGCGGTCGCCGGCCGCGATTTCTGTGACGCCTTCACCCACCGCTTCCACGGTGCCGGCGGCTTCGCTGCCGATGGCCATCGGCAGCGAAGCTTTGTACAGGCCGGTACGAAAATAGATGTCGATGAAATTGACGCCGCTGGCGGCGATGCGAACCAGCGCCTCCCCGGGACCGGGCTGCGGCACTGGGATATCCACCAGTTGGAGATTTTCCGGGCCGCCTGGAACATTGACTTGAATGGATTTCATGGATTAGTTCTTGCGTAATGCCCGACGAGTATGGGCCGACGTTGCATAGAGTAGCAGATACAGTAAAGTGAACGGGAAAGAAATCAGGCGTACCAGGGTGCGGACCGCACCCGAGCCCGCCAGCCCTGAGCGAAAGAGCACAAATTGGCGAATCGCGCCAAGGTGCATGCGGTCGAACCAGAAGTAATCGCCGTTCTCGTTAATGATGAAAATCTTGGCCGGGATGCGTAGTGCCAGCACCCATTTCCATTTGGCCATGACTATTTCGCCAGAGCAGACTATGCCCACCAGGGCGTAGCGGTTGGCGGCGAGTTCGCGGTAGAGCCGTCCGCGGGCGGTGGGTCCACGGTAGTCGCCGACGCGGTAGACGCGCGTATTGTGGGCCTCGAAACCCTTGGGCAGGGTTGTATAGCAGGAGACCAGATCGATGGGGATCTGGTCTCCCCAAGCTTGCCGGAGTCCGGCGATCAAGCCTTCGAGCAGGCCGCGAGTGCCGCTCTCCACCAGCAGGATGGAGGTGACTTTGGGCAGGCGGCCGGTGAGAAAATAGCGCACTGCTCTGACTATAACGTGCTGCGCGAAAATGCAAGGCAAAGGCGGCGGCAGCGAAACCGCGCCGCTTTCCTGTGACGCCCGCGCGTGCCCGGGAAGACCCTCCCCAGATCCCCGTAAAACGAACAGGTGGAAGCCGGCCCGCCTTACTTCCCCCACTTCGCGGTGAAAATGTTGAACTCGTAGCGCCCCTTGGCATCCTTGTCGGAGCAGAAGACCAGCGTCTTGCCGTCCGGCGAAAACTCCGGGAACGAGGTGAAGCCGCCAAAGTTCGTCACCTGCTCCAGGCCGCTGCCGTCCACGTTGATCAGGTACAGTTCGAATTTGCGGCTATCGCACTCCTGCTTGTTGGAGGCGAACAGGATCTTCTTGCCGTCCGGCGTGAACGTGGGCGCGAAGCTCGCGCAGCCGAAATTGGTGATGGTTTTCTGGTTGCTGCCGTCGGCGTTGGCCACCATCAGTTCCATCTTCATCGGTGCGGTCAAGTTATCGGCCAGCAATTCTTTGTATTTCGCCAACTGCGCGGCGTCCTTGGGATACCCGGCGCGCCAGACGAGTTGTTTCCCGTCGCGCGAGAAGACCGCGCCGCCGTCGTACCCCGGCGACTTGGTGATCTGTTTCTTGGCGCTGCCATCCGCCTTCATGGTCCACAGGTCCAAATCGCCGGATGCCAGCGAAGTGTAGACGATGGTGCCCGTCTTGTAGTTCACGGTGGCTTCGGCGTCGTAGCCCGGCGCATCGGTCAGGCGCTTTTCAATCTTGCCCGTGTCGGTGGCTTCGAAAATATCGTAGCTGGCGAACACACCCCACACGTAGCCCGTGCTGCGATCTGGCGCGGTGGGACACGCATCCCCCGCCAGGTGGGTGGATCCGTATACGATGTGCTTGTTGTCCGGCAGGAAGTAGCCGCAGGTGGTGCGGCCCTTGCCGGTGGACACCAGGTGCTGGTCCGTGCCATCCGCGTTCATGATAAACATCTGGTCGCATTCGTAGGGCGGGCGCGTTGTCTGAAAGATCAGCCGCTTGCCGTCGGGTGACCAATAGGCCTCCGCGTTTTGGCCGCCATGCGTCAGTTGGGAGAACCCGCTCAGGTGGGGCGATTGGCCCGCCGCGACCGCAGCCGCCGCCAACGCCACAAAGACAGGCATTTTCATAAGCCGATTGTGCAAGTATACTGTGGAGCGTGCGCCGTTCGTCCACTCTCCTGCTTTCGCTCCCTCTGCTGGCCGCCGCGCCGGCGGTCTTTGTGGAGCACACCATCGCCTCCGATCTCAAAGGCGGCTACCAAGTTCTGGCTGCCGATCTGAATCACGATGGCCGCCCGGACCTGATCGCGCTGGCCAGCGGGATGAGCGAACTGGTCTGGTACGAAAACCCCGGCTGGCAGCGCCACGTGCTGGCGGCGGGCCAGAAAGGCATGATCAATTGCGTCGTGGTGGGCAATGAAATCGTGCTCGCCAGCGAATTCTCCATGCAAGCCAAGGATAGTGCCGGCGTCGTCAGCGTCCTGCGCCCCGGTGACGATCCGCGCCTGCCCTGGACGGTCACCGAGATCGACCGCCTGCCTACCAGCCACCGCCTGCGCACCGCGGATATCGATGGCTCTGGCAAGCTGGTGGTAATCAATGCCGCCCTCACCGGCGCCAGCGCCGCCGCGCCCGATTATCGCGACCAGACGCCGCTGGTGTACTACATCCCCGGCGAGTGGAAGCGCCGCGCGATTAGCACGGAGAACTCGGGCGTGGTGCACGGAATCTTTGTGACCGATTGGGACGGCAACGGCCGCCAGGGCATCCTCAGCGCCAGCTTCATTGGCATCCACCTGTTCCGGTACATGAAAGATGCCCGCTGGACGCGCACCGAAGTGGCCAAGGGCGACCCCACCGCCTGGCCGAAATCCGGCTCCAGCGATATCGCCGTGGGATATCTTGGAAAGACGCGATTTCTGGCGGCCATCGAACCCTGGCACGGCAACCAGGTCGCGGTCTACACCCAGCGCGGCGCGCAGTGGGAGCGCGAAGTGATCGATACCAGCCTCAATGACGGCCACACCATACAGGTCGCCGACCTGAACGGCGATGGCGTACCCGAAATCGTCGCCGGCTTCCGCGGGCAGCCGCGCAGCGTCTATCTCTATAGCCACGACGCCGCGGCCAAGCGCTGGACGCGTAGCGATCTGGATAAGGGCGGCATGGGCGCCGCGGCATGCATCGTCGTGGACCTCAACAAAGACGGCCGCCCGGACATCGCCTGCATCGATTCGACGCGCCTGAAGTGGTACGAAAGCACCCTGGCTCGCTGATGGGGCAGCCCTACTTCCCGTGCTAACCTGAGATTCTGACGATGCGAAACGTAGTCATCATAGGTTCCGGCTGCGCCGGCAGCACGGCCGCCATTTACTCCGCCCGTGCCAATCTGCAGCCGCTGGTGGTGGCCGGGCACGAAGCCGGCGGGCAACTCTCGCTGACCACTCTGGTGGAGAACTTCCCAGGCTTCCCCGCGGGAATCAACGGTCCAGACCTGGTGGAGAACATGAAGTTGCAGGCGCAGAATTTCGGCGCCGAGTACATGCACGGCTCGGTCATCGACACGGATTTATCGCAGCGTCCGTTCCGCCTCAATATTGAAGGTGAGTGGATTGAGACGCGCACGCTGATTGTCGCCAGCGGGGCCAGCGCGCGCTGGCTGGGCCTCGAAAGCGAACAAAAACTGATCGGCCGCGGCGTCAGCAGTTGCGCCACCTGCGACGGCTTCTTTTATCGCGGCAAGAAGATTATGGTGATCGGCGGCGGCGATTCCGCCATGGAAGAGGCCAACTTCCTCTCGCGCTTCGGCAGCGAGGTGACCCTGGTGCATCGCCGCGAAGAGTTCCGCGCCTCCAAGATCATGCTGGATCGCGCCCACCACAACCCCAAAGTTAAGTTCCTGCTCAACACCATCGTGGAAGAGGTCTACGATGTATCCAAGCAACTGGTCAGCGGAGTGCGGCTGCGGAACAGCAAGACCAACCAGGTCTGGGACCAGGCGGTGGACGGGTTCTTTCTGGCCATCGGCCACATCCCCAACACCAAGGTCTTCAAGGGGCAGCTCGAAACCGACGCCGACGGCTACATCCTCTCCACGGGCGGCGCGCGCACCAATATCGTGGGCGTCTTCCACGCGGGTGACGTGCAGGATCGCGTCTACCGCCAAGCGATCACCGCCTCCGGAGCGGGGTGCATGGCGGCCATCGAAGTCGAAAAGTTTCTGGAAGCGGAAGGACACTAACTCATGATCGAGCGTATCTCTCCTCCCGGCGTAGCCGCGCCGCGAGGGCCCTATTCCCCCGCCGTCCGTGCGGGCGATTTCATCTTCATCTCAGGCCAGGTCGCAGTCGACCCCGCCACTCAACAATTGATCTCCGGCGATATTGCAGTCGAAACCCGTCAGGTGCTCAACAACATTAAAGCCCTGCTCGAAGGCTGCGGCGCCACCCTGGCGGACGTCGTCAAATGCGGCGTCTATCTCGGCGAAGCCAACGATGTCGCCGCCATGAACGCCGTCTACGCCGAGTTCTTCGGCGAAGCCAAACCGGCGCGCGCCACCGTAGTCACCGGCTTCGCGGTCCCCGGCATCCACGTGGAAATTGAGGCCATCGCCTATCAGCCCAGGTAGAGTGGGGCACTAACTCGCCGGTCCGCCGCCTCATCGACCGCCTAGACGCCGCGCCGTTTCTTCATAGCTTGCGGTGCGGCTGCAGACCATCGTGACATAGCGCCCTCACAGCTCATCTCTTCGTATTTGTGAAAAGGTGTAGTTAGTAAGAGGCGCCGTTCTTATGCTCTGCATCCCGATAGTGCTGGTGGTCCGCTGGATCTAGCTCCGCAAACGCCGGGACCTGCGCAATCTGGAAACCCTCCCGCGCATCGTCGGCTTCATCGTGCTCGGACTGCTCCTGGTAGCGGTCAGTTGGGTCTGCAACCGCTTCCGCGATGAGGGGAATCGCTACTACTGGTCCCGTTTACCGCCTAATGTTTTTCCGCTGCCTCGTCTTCGAACTTTTCGGCGGCTACTACTGCGGATTGACCGTCAGGATGTCGGCTGTGGCCTCCTGGAACGATAGAGGGAACGGGCTGAGGTGCCTCTGGTCTGCCAGTGTCCGAGGTTCCTTCGTTTTCATCCTCTTCTTCCAATTTAGCTAGTAGGGGCGGTGGTATCAGGTGCTCAGGTATCGGCAGGTCCCCGATGCTCTTTACCGGAAAGTTACACCGCTCGCCAATGGCCGCAATGTCGCCATCATCCGAAATAATTTTGGACGCGTTATTGACCATTGCAATTGAAATAATTTGGCGGTCAAACTTGATCTTGGTCCAGGTCGCGTCATTTATGCCTTCGCGCTTGTCGCCATCGCTAATGGCCTTTTCGGTTCGCAGACCCAACTCAAGGGCGGCTGCTGCATCAAAAGACTCCACCCTAAACCAGGGTGAACTTCTGATGTACTCAATCAGTTCATGCGCCTTACTGGGAATCTTGACGATCACCTCGCTAAGCACGGGAGTGGGAATGAGGATCACGTCGTCATCGGCCGCGATCCGGTCTATCAATGCTTCCAGTCTCTCCTTGGCGTACTTGATCGGCTTCTGTGTGCGACGATTCCTGGCGGTGGCCCCGGGAACCCAAACCAACGACAGGGCCGTGGTATCGAATGCTATCACTCGCTCCTCAATTCGGCCATCGTCGCCGAAAAATCGTTTGGATCGACATCGGCGAAAATGGAGAATGCCCGGTAGATCGTAGAAAGTAGCGACTCCCCGCTCGAAGCCTTTGATAGGCTGAGAGCAATTTCTTTTGCGGAGAAAAAAGGAGAGTCGCTATGAAGAAACCATACCAAATTGAGTCGCAGCGAGCTGTGA
>JANYAH010000301.1 GCA_025361425.1 Candidatus Solibacter sp.
GGCGAACGCAACGGCATTTACATCATTGACCTTCAGAAAACCCTGAAGATGTTCAAGGACGCCGCCCGGTTTGTGGGCGAGATGGCTGCGCAGGGCAAGAATGTCCTCTTCGTGGGCACCAAGCGTCAGGCGCAGGAAGCCATCGCCGAAGAGGCCAACCGCTGCCAGATGTACTACGTCAACCAGCGCTGGTTGGGCGGGCTACTGACCAACATGCTGACGGTGCAGAAATCCATCAAGCGCCTCAAGGAACTCGAAGGCATGGCTTCGGTGGAAGGCGGCTATGCCGGCCGTCCCAAGAAGGAAGTCATCCGCCTGGAACGCGAGCGCAAACACCTGGATTCAAACCTGGCAGGTATCAAGGACATGCCCGGCTTGCCCGACGTGCTCTTCGTGATCGATTCCAACAAGGAAGCCATCGCGGTAAAGGAAGCGCGCCGCCTGGGCATTCCGGTGGTAGCCATCGTGGACACCAATTGCGATCCCGATGAAGTGGATTGGGTGATTCCCGGCAACGATGACGCGCTCCGCGCCATCCGCCTGTTCGCCAGCAAGATCGCCGACGCCGTCGTGGAAGGCCGCGCACTGGCTACCGAACACGATTTCACCGCCGATAAAATTGTCAGCGACGAGACCCCTGCCGAGGAAGGCATGATGGAGTACACCGAGTACGTGGACCCCAAGTATGCCGAGAAGATTATGGCCGAGAGCATGAGCATGGCCGACGAACCGGCTCCGGCGGCGCAGCGTAAGGGACCAGCTTCGGAAGTGGCTGAGCCGGCTGCCGAGCCCGTGGCCACCGAAAGCGGCGTTTAACATTCCCCGTGGGGCATCCCCGTGGGGCAGCCCAGGCGGATGCCCGGTTCGGGCTAACACCTGCCCGGCGAAAGGAACCAAAGAATTATTATGGCGGAAATTACCGCGGCACTAGTTAAAGCACTGCGCGAGCGCACCGGCGCCGGAATGATGGAATGCAAGACCGCCTTGGTGGAAGCCAAGGGCGACCTCACGGAAGGGGAAGTGGTTTTGCGCAAACGTGGCATCGCGTCGGCCGGCAAGAAGGCTTCGCGGGCCACCAAACAGGGTCTCATTGGCACCTACATCCACCACGGCGGGCAACTGGGCGTTATGGTGGAGATCAATTGCGAGAGCGATTTCGTGGCTCGCACCGCCGATTTCCAGGAACTGGTGCATGATATCGCGATGCACATCGCGGCGGCCGATCCGCGCTTCATCCGCAAGGAAGATGTGACCGCCGAAGTGCTCGAAAAGGAAAAGGACATCCAGCAAGCCCGCGCACTGGCCGAGGGCAAGCCCGAGAAGATGATCGAGAAGATCACCGAGGGCCGCATGTCCAAGTTCTACGAAGAGATCTGCCTACTCGAACAGCCGTTCGTGAAGGAAGCCACTCTCACGGTCGGACAGCTTGTGAAGACCAAGATCGCGAAACTGGGCGAGAACATCAGCGTGTCCCGTTTCGTGCGTTTCAAAGTCGGTGATTCGCAGGCGGCGGAATCCGGCAGTGAAACCGCGGCAGCCGAGTAGGCCATGCCGCGCTATCAGCGCATCCTACTGAAACTGAGCGGCGAGGCGTTGGCCGGTACGGCCACCTTTGGCATCGACGCGGAACGGGTGCGGTCCCTGGGGCGCGAAGTCGCCGACGTCGCGGCATCCGGCATTCAGGTAGGTGTGGTGGTTGGCGGCGGCAACATCTTTCGCGGTGTGGCCGCGGCTGCCCGCAATATGGACCGGGTCACCGGTGACCATATGGGCATGCTGGCCACGGTGATCAATTCGCTCGCCCTTAGCGACGCCCTCGAACAGATGGGGATTCCCACGCGCGTGATGAGCGCCATCGAAATGCATCAGGTGGCGGAGCCGTACATTCGCCGCCGTGCCATCCGGCACCTGGAAAAAGGGCGCATCGTCATCTTCGCGGCGGGCACCTCCAATCCGTACTTCTCCACCGATACCGCGGCCACCTTGCGGGCTCTCGAAATTAAGGCGGACGTCATCGCCAAAGCCACCCGCGTCGACGGAGTCTACGACAAGGACCCGCTCAAGTTCCCCGACGCCGTGAAGTTTCCCGAAATCACCTACCTCGAAGTGCTGTCGCGCGCCCTCGGGGTGATGGACGCGACCTCGATCGCCATGTGCCGCGACAATAAGCTCCCGATTATCGTTTTCAATCTGAATACGGCGGGCAATATAATGCGTATGTCGATGGGTGAGGCTATCGGTAGCATTATACGGTAGTTAGACGATTCATTGAATTCTGTGTACTACTGATGTACCATAGGGTATGCTCACAATCTACCGACGCCACCTGGGAGACACTAACGGAAACCCGCCCGTTCTGCGGTGTCTCGGGAAGCTGAAGGCGCGGGGCATGAGCGTCACAGAAATAGGGGTATACCGCAAATGCTCCTGTCCGCTGTGGATCATTGGCACCGATCCGCGTGGCGAGTACCACCGCCGATCCCTCGCCACGAACAACTGGCAGACAGCGGAGGAGGAAAAGCGGCGCATCGA